>JBKPPU010000313.1:0-28324 GCA_046733695.1 Acidobacteriota bacterium | reverse complement strand
GAATCTCAGTTACTCGCTTACAATCCCGACGCCAAGACTGGAACCGTCATTTGGATAGAGCAACTCGCTGAAGACATCGGCGAAGCGATGGCGATGCTTGATGAACTTGGCTTGCCTAAAGGAAGAAAGCCAGAGTGGTACAAACGTTTGACGCTTTGCTCTAGCGGCGCAACTCGCAAGGCGGCTCACCCCTAACCCAAAACCAGTTCAGTTGGAGAGGTGTCGCGGCAATCCGCAAGGACATTCGCGTATTTCTTCAAAAAAAGAATCCTGACGCGAGGGTACTTGCAGTTCGGCCTTCGGAATCTATGCCCTTTAGATTGTGACCGCGAGTCGACCTACGCAGGTAAGACATTCGCTCAGAAAACGGCACGCTTCAAACTTCCAAAAGAGTACCGCAGCAGAATCATTACTTATGACATCTATCCGGTTCGCAAACATCCCGATATTCGTATCGCTCGACGTGCGAATACGATTACACGTCTGGCGCGCGTCATCAGTGAGCGCAAAGTTTCTAAGGGACTTCGTAGAACGCTATTAACCCAAGCTAGCAGGCTTGAGAAACTTGCTGCTGAGCGACTGAAGGATTTCCCTGGCAAGTATGAGGAAGAAGGGGAAGAGGAGTAAGCACTAGTCTGGGTTTCATGATGGCGTGCCTCTCCGCTGATTTCGTTCGTCTCTGTGAGCGCATCAGTCACGCGCGTCGCCCACGCTCACGGGCCTAAGGGCGCTCGGGGAACATCAAACACTTTTTCATCAGTTGACGAATCGATTTTGACCTCGCTGAATCGGCGGACGACCGTGTCGTAGGACGACACGTCGGAGGTGCGAATGACGAAGGGGAGCTTGATGCCGCCGACGTCGCGATAGTCGCTGAAGTCCCATTGCACGTTCAACGGGCCGAGCATTGTGTTGGTCACGTTAACTCGTCGCAATAGAAGTCCGCTCTCAACGTCGAAGAACAATTGAATCGAACCGTCTTCGATTGCGATCTGGTACGATTCGCGGTCATTAACTCTGGCGACACCGATCAGTGTGGCGCGAGTGGGAGAATCGGGAATCTTGATCGGGCTAAAGAGTCCGTCCGAAGCGACGGTCGTGGTGGGTGTCGCGCGCGGTCCTTTGAGACTTTCACCCGACGTCTGGTTTACGCCCTTGCTCGTTTGCACCCACGCAGTCGTGCCGTTCCAGCCTCGAGTAACGACGCCCGATGTTAGCGTCTCTACTATCCGTGCCTTGTTGGGTTGTTTGAAAATGATCTCGGTTGGACCAGACGCCTTCGCTCTTTCAACTCTCTCGACTGTCCCGCGCATCACGATTGCTTGTGACGAAACGCGGTTTGCCCCGACGACGGAGAGATACTTCGCGATAACTTCCTGCGCAGTAGGTAATACGCGCGCAGGTTGAGGTTTGAGCGCTTCGCCAAAATAGTCGTGCGGCGGGAGTGGCGTCATACGCTCCGGACGCGTGCTGCCTCGATGACAGGTGTAACAGGTCACGACACCTTGCTGCTTGAAGCTGGTGCGATTCAAGTCGAGCACCATGCGCATCATGTCGCGCCCTACTGCCTTTTCCTTCTTGTCTTCTCGTTCCCAAAGCCACGTGTCTTCTCCGGTCTGCGGATTCTTCTCGCCTTTCACGTGGCAATGATCGCAATTCACGCCCAGTGAATCGCTAACAAAGTTCATTAGGAGGAACAACTGCGAATCAGGCAGTCCCTTGAGCACCTGAATGTTCTTCCTAACTTGTTCGACTGGTTTGTCGGCTGTCGATTGGGTCTGAGCGGTCTGAGCTTTCCAACCAATCACCAGAAGAATAAGAATGAGCACGACGAAGAGCCTGCTCGTGATTTTGAAATTAGACATAGCGATAATCCTCAGGAAGCTCTATTATCACGACCATCTTCGCATCCAGGCGCAAGTCAGCCAGCGCCACTCCTGCACATGAACGCGTATCGGATCTCTCATTACACGATTCTCGCGAAGCTGGGCGCCGGCGGAATGGGTGAGGTTTACAAAGCTCACGACACCATTCTCGACCGTCCGGTGGCTTTGAAGATCCTGCCGCTCGAGCTCGCGGAGAATGCCGATCGACTGCGGCGCTTTATTCAGGAAGCAAAATCAGCCTCGGCGTTAAATCACCCGCACATTATCACCATCTATGAGGTTGGCGAAGCGAAAGCTGAATTCGTCGAAGCAAAGCCCGAAGCAAAGGATACCAGCACTACCACCGGTGATCTTGTTTCGGTGGCCAGGGAAACGCCGATTCAGTACATCGCGATGGAGTTCATCGAAGGTGAGACCCTGACCGCAAAAATTCATCGTGATCAAACCAATCTGCGAAAGTTACTCGAATATCTGGTCCAAACCGCGGATGGGTTAACCAAAGCTCATGCAGCCGGGATCGTACATCGCGATCTCAAACCCGACAACGTGATGATCACTGGCGATGGTTACGCGAAGATCCTCGATTTCGGACTAGCGAAATTGGTTGAACCGCCACCCGCAACCACCGCACAGGATTCAGATGAGGTCGCAACCGCGATCATGAACCGGAGCCAGCCGGGCGCGGTCATGGGAACAGTCGGGTACATGTCGCCCGAACAGGCGCTGGGCCGCGCTGTCGATCAGCGGTCAGACATTTTTGCTTTCGGGTGCATTCTTTATGAAATCGTCACGGGTCGAAAACCATTTGCGGGCGATTCGATGGTCGACAGCCTGCACAAAATCATTTACATGCCGGCCGCTCCGGTTAAGGACTTCAATCAGAATTGTCCCTATGAGCTTCAGAGAATTATTCGGCGCTGCCTGTCGAAGGATCCGGAAGACCGCTATCAGCGAATCAAAGACATCGCCGTCGATCTTCGTGAGTTTTTAGAAGAGAGCAAAGCTCTTTCAAATTCCGTGACGCCGAATCTATCTCAATCGAGTAGTGAAATGCTGCTCGATGCGCCGGTGATTGAAACTCAATTGGACGAGTCGACTCCGGCAGTTCTGCAGTTGAGTCGTTTCTCAAAAGCGAGTGTAGCGCTCGCCGTCCTCGGGCTGATTGCAGCCATCGCGCTGTGGCCACTGCATCAACGCGCCAACATTGGGTCCGCTCTCAAGCTCGATTACTCGAAAGAGGCCGCTATGAGCAAGGCCCGCGAAGTGGTGAACGGTCTGGGCTATAGCGCGAACAATCTGGAGGTGGCGGGTCGTTTCACCGGAACTGGTTTTGACCTTAAATATCTCGCCACCAAAGAAGGGCAGAG
Source organism: Acidobacteriota bacterium (assembly GCA_046733695.1). GTDB lineage: Bacteria > Acidobacteriota > Blastocatellia > Pyrinomonadales > Pyrinomonadaceae > PSRF01. The sequence continues at coordinate 25,071 of JBKPPU010000313.1, read as the reverse complement.
TGCGGCTCGACAGGCAGTGCGCGAAGGTAAGACAGGGGTCTGGCAGTTTATGTTCGCGCGTACCGTTGACGATGCGTCGGGAGGCGTTTTCAGTACTAATCCGCGACCCGGACAAATGCTGGTCATGATTAGCCCGCAGGGACAGGTGATGAGTTTCAGCACCGCGCCTGAGGAATCTGGTGATATCACCGCAGTCGATCAAAACCAGGCAGTCTCGCTAGCCACCGAGCAAACACGAAGATGGCTGTCGTTCGATCCTGCGGGTTATAACATCGAAGTCGTTCCGCGATCGTCTCCACCCGGATTGACAGAAGTGACGTGGCGTAATCCCACGCCAGTCCTCGGTCACAAAGAAAGTGTTCGCGCCAATATCCAGGGAACTAAAGTCACGAGACTAAGCCGGCAGTTCGACGCTCCTCAATCAGTAAAAGAAGCCAACGCCTTAACTGACGCCGTTGGCAATGCGCGCACCGTTCTGCTGGTTCTCGCTGTCGTCAGTATGTATGTCTTCGGCGTGGTATTCCTGATTAGGGGTAAACGCTGGCAGGCGTTCGGACGAAAGATCTCGATTGCTGCGGTGCTGTTGATCGGTCTGGGTTGTTTTTCAATAATCTTTTTCCAGTCGTCGAATTCTGGGAGTGTGCTGAGTCTGTTTCTGGGTGCGCTCGTGGGTACGCTGTTGTTGAGTGTCGCATTTTTTCCGAGCGGCGCCGGGTTTTTTGAATGGATGCATGTCTACAATCCGGCTCGCTTGTTCGCCTTTGAGCAAATCATCGAGCGTCGCTTCTTTTCGCCTTCTGTGTCTTCCGCGCTGGTTCATGGAGCACTCGGTGGGACTCTGTTGCTGGGGGTATCCGAAGTCGGAGCGTTTATAGAGAGTCGAATTCCTGGCGCCGCTCCTTCTTTCGGCGGACAGATCGAAATGATTAACAGCGGGTGGCCCATCATTACGGGAATTGCCTTTTCGTTCATGGTCGGACTCATCTTCGCGGCTGGAATAACTCTTTTAGTTGAGTTCAGCGAGAGAGTGGTAGGGCAGGGAGTGCTGGCCTCGATAGTTCCGGCGCTGCTGATTGCGATTGCGATGACTTCATACTTCGAGTCGCGCTGGATCTTGATTGGCTTGAGCTTTCTGACCAGCCTGGTACTTTGTCTGTTAGCTGTACAGCTCTATCGAAGGTACGGCTTCGCGACTGCCTGGTTGGCCCTGAGTGTGACTTTTATTTTGGAGGGTGCAGTTCGCGCTCATTACCTGAAAGATCCTGGTTTCGTCTGGCAATCGAATCTGTTGCTGATACTGATTGGCCTGCTGCTGGTCGCTGGAATATGGGGATATAGCCAGGGACGTTTGCGCACGACGCTCAGCGCGCTTGCCGTGAACAGAGGGTGATTCTCCGCGGAAAAGTTTGACTGCCGGTGATGATCGTAATATCGTGCGGTTGAAACTCTCAGCAGTCCGTTAATCCGGCAACTTCGGAACCTCAACCCGATGCAGATGTCGGGCACCAGTTTAGTCGCCCGCGACCTCAACCAGCGTTTGTTCCCACAGAAGAAGTTAAAGATTCATGCCTGACGAATTCACTCACAATGGACGCAAAATCGTAATCTCACAGTCTGGTGACGCGGTCACCAACGCGAAGGAGACCAAAAATCCGGGGCTTTACCTGCCGACCGGTGACGGGCCGCAAGGTCACAACCTCAATGATCCGATGTCTCCCTGGGATACCGCTCCCGACCAAACTGCCATCATCAGAACGGCATGTTCACCAAGCGAGACAGTAATCGGTACGGCATCGATTTCGATTAGCAGTCCTACTTCAACTCAAACCTAACGGTATGAAAGAAGGAGTGATTCGCTCCGGTGTAGAAACTCAGTATATAAGTTCCCGCCGCGAGCCCCTGAGTTTTCAGGTTGAAGATGTAGCCTCCTCCTGCTCCCCCTAGTGTGGGATCGTAGCGGAAGTTGTAATCAGGATTGGAATTGCCTGAGTCAACCACTGGCGCTTCTGTATTTCCTCCGACCCAAATTAGATTGCGTGCTGTTAAAATGGTATTTGCCGACGATAAGTTGTTGTTCGATGCGCTGCGGAGTTGAACTTTTATCGGCACCGTACTCTTGAGTTTGTGCGCCTTACTTTGATCAAACAGGGCGGTGATGTGCGGGTTCTTCAAGACGAGATAGAACGGACTGAAGGAAGTTGTTCTTGCATAGATTGTTCGCGTCCCGAAATTGCGAGGCGGCGAGGCGGTAGTGACATCTACCAAGCTACCATTTTCGTTGTGAAGAATGCTTAGCGAGTTAAACTCGGTTTCAGAGATCGGCTCCGGCACGACAAAACCGATTGTGACGCTCCCGCCGAAGATCGCTGTCGTCGAAATCTGGTACGCCGCAACTTCAGATACCGCAAAACCGTTAGGCACTTCGCCAACAGACGAAGGATCTATCGGAGAGACGGTAGTAATTCCCTCGGACGAGACCTCTTCGAAAGAAAAAGTTGTCGTGCCCGACTGAACCGCTACATTCGTACCTGTTGATGTATAACCGGGAGTCTCAGTAACTCTAATACTCACGCTACCTGTTGCCGTCGTAAGATCAACTGCAGAAACTCTGACTGTGAAATTTGAAGTGCCGGTGGAGACTGGTGTTCCGGAAATCAGGCCGCTCAAGGGATCGAGATTCAACCCTGCCGGTAAAGCGCCACTCGTGATGGTCCAGGCAAACGGCGGGTGATTACCAGAGACCCCCAGAGTTTGCGAATACGGTTCGCCGCGCGCTCCAACGGCAAGGTTATCTGTCACACACATCTGTAGAGGTGCATTCAATAACACTTGGCTCGAGGCAATGTCTGCGTGTCCATCACTATTGAAATCCGCGCTTACTACGAACCATGTCTGATCGTTTAGGAAACGAGGAGGTGTTGACCAGAAGCCACCCTGACCATCGCCCAGGAGAATTGAGATTGGACCGTCATTCCGAAGATCAGCTACAGCTAGATCCAGAGTGCCATTCCCGTTGAAATCGAAGACGGCGATTGAGATGGGCTGGCTTAAAACTGGGATCGTCGAATGAGGTGTGAATCCACCCATGCCGTTACCCATTAAAATTGAGAGATCATTCGAGTAGAGATTCGCTACAACTAAATCCTCTTTGCCATCTCCATTTATGTCAGCGATAGCAGTAAAGATTGGATGTGTGCCTGCCGCGTGGGTAGTTACTGGCGAAAAACCGCCATTGCCATCTCCGAGGAGAATTCCTACCGAGTTGTCGCCCCTCAGAGCGACCGCCAGGTCTTTCTTTCCGTCAGCATTGAAATCACCTACGGCAACATGATGAGGCAGACTGCCAACAAAGATGTTCGTCGCCGCTGCGAAGCTACCATTTCCATCCCCTAATAAGACCGAAATTGTGTTTGAACTTCCATCAACCGCGATGTCCTGCTTACCGTCACGATTGAAATCGGCGACCGCGATATTTCTTGCCCCGCCTCCCGAACCGAATCTGGTAAGCGATCCAAATCCACCATTTCCGTCGCCCAGCAGTAGTCCTACGTGAGCAGGATTGGAATCCTGTAACGCAAGAATCAAATCTTGTTTGTTATCGCTGTTGAAGTCACCGACAGCAATTCCTTGTGCAAACTCTCCAACAAAGAAACTGGTGCTTTGACCAAAAGTGCCATCACCATTTCCAAGATAGATAAATAGCGTTGGTCCGTTGTTGGTAAAGTTGGTTAGAGCCAAATCGACTTTGCCATCGGTATTGAAATCACCTGAAGCCGCAAAGTGACGATCCCCTGAACCAATAGTTGCCGAAGACATGAAAGCTAATGAGTTACCACAACCATTGAAATCAGCATAAGAAGATCGCGGATAAATCAGCGCAGTCAGTTCTATGATTGCAGAATCGGAAGTAGCGTCAGTGACTTCAACCGTGAAAGTGAAGGTGCCCGAATCTGTAGGCACTCCGACAATCTGTCCGGTCGCGCTATTGAGAGACAAGCCGGAAGGCAATGCTCCATTTGATACTGACCAACTCAAGGGTGCCGCCAACGTAGCTGCCGCGAGAGATTGCGAGTAAGGAAAGCTCACCATTCCCACGGGCAACTTCGAAGGAGTAATCACCGAAATGACCCTGACATTGATGTCGGGTGCGATCGCCATCGCACACTGAGGGTAGTCATTCAAGGTGTATCTGATAAACGGTCGGCTAGGGTCATTGGTTGCAGCTACGTCAAAAGCGTTGTAGCGCCCTTCGGGCAGATTCGTAAAAGTGGCAACAACAGTCCCTGAGCCCGGCACTATTTGACGGTAGCCTTCGTTGTCACGCCTGAAGATTAAATTACCCTCCAAATCAAACCCCTGTATGCCGATGTCCAAATAATGCTCTGTGCCAGAGCAGAATTGACTAGTTTCATAGGTAACTGAGACTTGAATTGTGTCCTGTCTTCGAATAATGAGCGGGGGATCTTGGTAACTCGGCACTCCACTCCAGGAAAAATCGGCTCGCACCGAGGGAATATCGCCGATTGCAAGGAAAGCAAGAACGCTACAAACAACCAAGAGAACAAATCGGAGTGAAGTATTTGATCTTTTCATTTGATCTCCCTGAGACTCAAGTTCGCAGAAATGGATTCTCGGAGAACCGACTGCTTACTTCTGGTTACAGTCGAGGCTCCCAGCCTTCGACCAGCACCGACCCTGGGGAGAGGCTAGCTCGTAGTAGAATCACCTCTCGTTTCGTTTGTGTTAGTGGCATCGTAGTAGCGCGGCCTCAGTTCACTCTCGCCTTCTCGCAAAGTGACAATAAAATCTTGGATCTCCGGCCAGGCCTCATTGATGCTACCCCGTGACCACGCCGCTCCCTGTAGATCACTCGGCAACGGCACGTCATCTTTCAGCCAGAGGAAGATACGGCGCCGACCCAGGCGACCCCAAAACCAGCCGACCTCAACCCAAACATTCTCTCTGGCTCGCGGCGCCAGGACTAGTTCGGTCGCCGGTAGCTCACCATCCCATTCGGAATCATCGCTGATGTACTCTTCCCCCCTGCGGTCACGCCTTGCAAATCCTCCAACATCGTCCGCTGTCACGATGGCTATAGTCGCGGAAACACGCGATGCAAACTTTTCAAAGACTTCAGGAACGGACAAGGCGCCACGTCCGGACAAGTCCATGATCAGCGGCTCCGCCAAACCCCGCAGGGAAGGACTGTTCCGTCCCACCTCCCGGACTTTTTCCCGGAGTTCACGACCATCATCTCCACGGCCATGAACGATTAGGATTCGAGGATACGAATTGATTTCGGTTGCTATGGCGTTTGTAAGCGTGTTGATCCAGTTTGACTTATTCGCGTCCAGGTTTCGCAACTCGTCAATTACGGTGCGATCAATTTCTGCTATCTCGCAAAGATCTCGGGCCGAACCGCCAAAAGCGGGGATCGTTATGATCATCTTCCTTCTGAGCAAGGCGCTGAGCCCGGCAGCGTAGGTACCCTCCTTCCCCCCAATCAGAATAACCGCCTCGCTGCGCTCCACGGCTTCCGTGTGCGCCTTCAGCTGCGGATCGCCCACATGATGGGCCACCTCAACAAAGTGATCACAGTTCTGCGTTTCCAGGAAACCGCGCAGCGCGAGCGATTCAGCCGACTGAAGACTTTCGGTCTGAATATTTTTGCGGTGCGCCACCCATAAACGGTGTCTTCCTTCGCCAAGCGCCTTGCCGATGGCTCTACAGGCCTCAGTGAATACCTTCGGTGATCGAGTTGCAGACTCATCCCCCTCGGTTGGTTGAAAACTACCGACTACTGCAATGTCCATGGAACAGCTCCTTTCAGGCGGCACCACATCAGCGACTCTGCATAGATGGGTCATCACGCCGGGTAGCCGCTTAGACTTCCCTCGCGAATGACACACCCGAGTTTGCCCCGCAGGTGTTCGATAGCATCACGACGATGAAACAATGACATTGAAACAATAAAGCGGTCGAGGCTTGGTTCCAATTGCATTAACAGAACCGACGGGCGATGAATAATTGAATGAGAGGATCATAGCCAGAGGACCTTGGTAATCGAGGAATATCAATCGAGTGATGAAGAATTGTTACCACCGGTCACTGGCGCCTGTCAAATGAAATACGGCCGCCAGTGATGGCGGCCGTAAATTTCTGTTGGTCGGGGCGAGAGGATTCGAACCTCCGACCTCTCGGTCCCAAATCACAGGTTCGGCAAAAAGCTAAGTTTTTGCCACTTCATAAGTTGCAGCCACCACGAGTTTGTTAGGGTTTTGCGGTTCTTTCCCATTCGTTATCAGCAGCTATCTGCGCTGAGAATTCTGTCCATAAATTGGCCACACGTTGGAAGACTCGCTTGATGGAGAGCATGGGCAATGAGTCGGAACAGATGACCGAAAAGGCGCGCTCGGACCAACCGACTATTTATCCGGGAGCATCGCGCTCGCCTCGCTCGCACTTGCCCCCGGCTACCTTCGACCAAGCCTGCGGCGCTCAACCGCTGGCTGCCTTCACTGCCAAAACAATGACGCGCACTTTTAGGAACACGACGCTAGCATGTGAAGGCTAGTCCCAAACTGTAATTAACGCGGCCAACCGTTGATTTGGATGTTGCGCAACTGTCCCAAGGCGCTTCCGGTCTTCAACTCGATGGTACCACTTGAATTGCGGACCACATTTGTTCCCGTGTTGGCCTCTTCTCTGGCTTGTTGCTCTAATCGAGTCAGGGTACGCTCGCAGGTACGTATCACTTCCAGTTTTCTTTGCTTCTCGTACTCAGACTCCCAATAGTAAGGTCGTTGAAGCTTAGCAAGATCATCCTGAAGTTGTTCGACGACCCGGTTAATGGCCCAAATCTCCAGGTCGAAGATCTTCTGCGCAGCTTCAATTCTATTCGTTGCGGTAATTCTCACCAGCTCCATTTGCGTGCGTGGTGCTTCACGCCGAAGAACCGGAACCTTGATCAAGATTGGTGTTGCAGGACGTTCCGGAATCTCCAGTTGTTCGTAGTTCCGTAGCTGAGCTTGCCGGGCCCATTCCAGATTACGCTCAAGAGTGCGCGTCTCCTCTCTGCGTTGCACCTTATCGATTTGTCCACTGATCTTCGAACCTTCCCGGACCGGAATTACATAAACCAGTCTTCTCGCCTCGGGAGGTTTTTGTGCATTTACAACTACGACACTCGCCGCACCCGATAGAAGAATTGTTCCAAAGGTCCGCGTCAATCCGTGCATCATCATTCTCTCCTTTAATAAATCAAACAAACATCGCAAGGGGATTGGTGAGCAACGAGGGGACTTACTTCATCTGAGGGAGAGCGTCAGATGCAAACTACGACAGGTGCATAGAGGAAGTTGCAGAATCTTTCAACTGTGAGGGAGCGTTGGACTAGGAGGTCGAGGTGGGCCAGCGCTGGTCCAACGAGCGTGCATCATTCTGAAGGCTCACTCTTTAGATCGGTTTTTCAGCGCCATTATTCCAGCAACTTAACCGAATAGGCTGAAAACTGCGAATCTATGGTAACAATCGTAAGCCCTTCTGAAATACTTTGAGCAATTAGCAAACGATCGAACGGGTCTTTGTGGTGAAAGGGCAAGGTATCCAGTGGCCAGTACATGCGTCAATGCTACAGGCAAGACCGTCAGGTCGTTGGTCTCTTGGTGGTTCGTGACAAGCTCTTTCAACGGCAGGCTCAGTTTCAACTTTCCCAATTGGACCTTGATTTGCATTTCCCAAACGCTCGCCACACTCAACAGCAGTTCGTTAGCTTCATTTTCCAACGCGGAGAGCGCGGCAGGTGAAAGTTTTTCTGGTTGATCTGCCCACCAAATGAAGATGTGAGTATCGAGCAGAAGTTTCATTCTTGGCCCAGCCAAAATTCATCCTGCAAAGGTTCATCAAAATCTTCGCTCGTCCAAATTGTACCTCGATTGAGACCCGCTACACGTTTCTTTTTAGCGTGCGCCACAACCGGAACCAGACGCGCCACTGGCGTGCCGTGCTCTGTAATGATTACTTCGTTACCAGCTAATGCCTGTGCCAGCAAATCCGGCAATTTGTCTTGAGCTTCATCGACGCTAACGGTTTGAGTCATACACTTAAATCCCTCTCGACTCGGAGAGTATAGCATTGTCAACGGCTTCTCATTTTAATGCTGCAAGTGGATCTTCCCGCACCGCGCATGAGCCGGTGAAGACGACTCGCCGAGGGATCCGCCGTTCGCCTCCCTCAAGTTGCGTAATTAACTGGGCCACAAATGATTACGGCCGCCAGTGATGGCGGCCGTAAACTTTTGATCGAACTGGTCGGGGCGAGAGGATTCGAACCTCCGACCTCTCGGTCCCAAATCATAGGTGCGGCAAAAAGCTAAGTTTTTGCCTTTTCGAAAGTTGCAGCCACCACGAGTTTATTAGGGTTTTGCGGTTCTTTCCCATCCGCTACCAGCGCTTCACCGCGACGTGCTGAGAATTCTGTCCACAAATTGGCCACACGTTTTCGCCCGACCCGCTTCGGTTCAGGAGGTATTAGATCCGGTTGCCCAATCGAGTTTCACAAGGGAGGAATCAACTTTAGTTTCCCGTGAAGCCGGGCGGCTTCCAATTGGCCGGAACGCGACGCATCGCATATTGCGGAGCTTCTGATTGGTCGCCGTGATCCGCGACAAGATGATTCTTCGAACCCTGTAAGTTCTCGTCGTTCTTCCTAATCGTATCTCTCAGTTTGTGGAACGTCCCACTTGCCTTTAACCCGTCAAACTGCTTATGCATATTGAAGACAATTAGCGGAAAGATGAAACGCCGCGACCATCGCCAACTTCCTGGGTGAAACGCTGCGACGAAAAATGCCTCACCGCCAAAGCAAAAGGCGAAGTCATTGTCTCTTGGATCTAAAGAGTAACCTGCCGGGGCGGCAGATTTATCTAGACCTCGCAATCTCTCAAGCATGGACCACAGTAGCGTCTCAAAAGTAGTTTCGTCGCAAACAGGTTCCTCTTTAAAGCAGGCCAAAAAAGTCGCGAAAGTGCGACTGAGAGGAATCCATTCCCCTGCCTTTGCTTTGGGACGAACAGTCGGAGTGGCGCCATACTCTGCTATATAGGTCGTCAAGTCATTTGCCAATTGACTGACGTTAACCTCACTAATGGTGTCATACACTCCAAGACGATACGAATCGGTATTAAAGGCGGTCTTCGCCCCGTTACATGGAAATCCGCTACTTAACACCCATCCTTTAAGTGTCCCATGTATGAGGTGCACTATAAGCGAGGGATCGATTCCTTGCGGCGCACTCGAGTCTTTTTCTTTCAGTACCGCATTTCGGAGTTGGAACAAGCCGTGATAGGTCATGTGAGGCCTTTCGTCTTTTAACTGAACAATCAAACAACTGCTGACAATCAGGCAGCTGCGATTTGGTGTTCGCTAACCTCTGCCAATCGAGATTGAAGTTCGCGACTAGCCTCTGTCTCGTCAGATCTTTGCAGCCTCTCTAGCACAACGGCCGCCACAGTTTGCCACGAGGTTATCGCATCTAGAGTTGCTCTGGACAATTCTTCCATTACCCACTTCTCGTCCCACGGCGCAAATTCACGGCTATCCAGCAACTCCTTGATTGCCGTTGCACCTTCACTCGCCGCACTGGCGAGAACGAAATCTGCAAACTGAGTGATCAGTCTGGCTTGTGCATCCGTATCTGCCTCTGCAATATCGATTTGGCATTGCTTTACCAAGGCTCGGTAAATGTCGTCGGTTCTAAGATCCACTTTTAGCACCTCCCATAACTGTAGTACGTCCCATCATCCAGACCGGGCCGTCCCCAAGCAAAGTCTGGCACAGCGCACTGCCACTGTCCAGTTATTTGAAAGCCTCAGAAGGGCATCGTACTTTATTGATCGCCAACCCTGGGGTCGTGAATCACGCGGGATACGTAAACGTAACTAATTGATTTTGAATCGAGATGCAGCCACGAGCAAAATCAAGGGTTTTTACATCTGTTGACATCTTGTGCCGCTCACTTACAGCCGTGTTCTATTTATTGCTGCCACAATTCTGCCACAGCGAAAGTAGTGAGCCGGCGACGTCCGGACCAAGTTATCGCCATGAAAGAGGAGGAGCGACTTTGTAATTCAACGGAACTTAGCGGCATGGATAGCACTTTGCCGCAATTGAAGGACTCAGGATAATGCATAGTGGACTCTTAATGGACCTGCAAATACGTTGCCTAATCTCGACCGTTCACCGCTCGACTGGAGAATCGATCGCTCGCCGCCAATTGTGGCCATTCATTATCTGCTTGGTTATGCGCATCGTCTAGCAAGACCGAAGATCGCTAACCCAATGCGTCGAGCCTGATTCAAAGCCTGAAGATGTCAGAACTGTGGCTGGCTTCCTTGCCAAACTCTAACGTCACCCTTTTCATCGCTGACAGCAAGACTCAACCCGTCGGCAGAGAAAGTTAATGAAGTTGGAGCTGGGCCGTCCCTTCTTAAAGTGATGACGTTCTGCATGTCGTTCGAGTCCCAAAGCACAACGGCCCCGTCCTGACTCGCAGTAACAAGCCGCCTGCCGTCCGGGCTAAATCCAAGGCGCTGGACAGAGTCAGACTGGGCTCGACTCAACTCCTTGCCTGACGCTGGATCCCATATCCTCACAGTATTGTCTTCTGCAGCCGTCGCTAGTAGCTGGCCATTCGGCGAAAACCTGATCAACTTAACGGGGGCCGTATGACCAAAAAGCGTTTTGATAATTCGGCCTGAACCAACATCCCAGATCCTGACTTTTCCATCCTGATCTGCCGAAGCGATTAATTTCCCGTCAGGTGAGAACACAGCACGGTAATACATGTTTTCGCTTTTCAGTTGAACATTCGAACGTCCGCTGAAAACGTCGGAGATGATGACGTTGCCTTGTCTATCTCCGGAAAGCAGCTTCGTCCCGTCGGGGGAGAATTCCAAACTGTAGGCATCCACTGCGGGTGCTTCCAAAGTGCTGATTAGTTTTCCAGTGCGAACTTCGTAAATTCTAATTTGCGGTGTGATGGCCAGGGCAACCAGAGTCGCATCCTGCGAAAAAGCCGTACTTACAACAGCACCGGCGGTGTCGAGCGACGCGCCAGGTCGTCCGTTGGAAAGGTTCCATAGACCTAACTTTCCATCAACAGCGCGTCCGATCGCAATCAACTCGTTGCCGGGTGAGAACGTTGTCCCCGTTACCGAAATCGGGTTGTTCGTGGGCCAAACCGGCACCTCCGTCATATTCAGGTCCCACATTTTCACCATGCCATCACGGTCGCCAGACAACAGGTATCGGCCGTCCGCCGACCAGTGAACCGAGTTTACCCAAATGCCATGTCCGAGCAGTGTGCGAAGCTCTGTTCCGGCGTTGACATCCCAAAGTTTTATCGTGCGGTCGACGGAGCTGGTTGCTAACCTTTTTCCGTCGGGAGAAAACGAAAACGACAAGACTTCGTTCGTGTGTCTCTCCTTGAAATCCAAAAGCTTTCCCTCGGGAATATTCCAGCAGGAGATGTATCCATCAATCGTCGCCGCAAACAATTTGGTTCCTTCAGGCGAGAAGAAGAGCAGAGCCGCAGGGCCCTTCGGAAAAACGACAGTGCGAATGGGTTTTCTCGTCGCGATATCGAAAATCTTCGTGGTGTTTTCCGTCATCGCCACTGCCAGGTACTTGCCATCCGGTGAAAAAGCGATGCTTGGTCTCTCGATCTCGGAGGATTCATCGAACTTTTGTGTGCCTGTTTTCAGATCCCATACCCTGAAGTTGCCGTCGGTGAAGGCGCCGGCTAGTGACTTCTGATCGGCCGAAAAAGCCAAGGCGCTCACTGCATTCCCAGATCCCCGAAATGTGTGAACCTGTTGTCGTGAAAGATCCCAGATGACGACTGATCTGTCAGGGGCATCAGTTGCCACATATTTGTTATCAGGTGAAAAAACTGCGAGATTGAAATTTGCACCGGCCGGCACTTCGAACGACAGCGTCTCTGTCGCTAATCTTCGATCATAACGCTTGATCATATACGCGCGCTTCTGCTGGCTCATTGCAGGCATTAGTTCAGCAATGCCGATGGTGTCGTTCCCGTCGAAGAATTTGGCGCTAGCAATCTGCCCAGGTTCTTGAATGCGCATCATTTCAGAATGGGCGTAGTGCCAAAACAAAAACCACTCGAAGCCGCGCAGATCTTCTTCTCCGGGCAGCGGCCTTGTATCTTCAACCAGATGCTCAACTCGAGCGATGTTAGCGTTTTCATATTCCTGAGCCGCAAGTTTCATCCGCGCCCCGTACAGCAACTGCTTGTTTATCGCCGCTTGTTTCCGCGCCAGGTTTCGCTGGCGAAAAGTTGCAACTGCCAAAGCAGCCATAATCGCGAGAATTAGGGCAGCGACGGCGGCGGTCCGGAGGACGCCCCGCCGGAAAGCAGCGCGCTGTCTTCTGAGTTCGGCGTCCGGGAGGTTTTGCTTAACCCACCGGGTATTGAAGACGCGTTCGTAGATGCGATTGCTAACGCGCAATACGCCATCTTCTGCGCGTGTAATGCCCGACAGTCTCAGAATGCTAACCAGCGGCTGAGAATCGTCATCGGCGACTCTCTTTCTCTGTCTGACACGCGCATACAGATTTAATAATGCTGTGACGTCCGCGCCGCTTCGCAACAAACGCTCGCGGACAAAGATCAAGTTGTCGTCATATGCCTGGGCTTGTTTGGAAACAAACATCCGTTCGATCGATTCATCGATATTGCCAGGTACTCCTTGCGCGGCGTCCTCGGCAACGGCCTTGCAGAGGCGTTGCGTGAGATATGGATGCCCGTTGGTCCAGTACATGATTCGTTTCAGTAATGCGTGGTTCTCGGAATCACTCCGTCCCAAGCCGTCCGCTAACCGCAGCGCTTCCGCTATCTTAAAATCGGTCAGCTCAATTCTCCGGCCGACGTTGAATGGGGTCGTGCGAGTATCGCGGATCAGATCAGCGGGATTGACGACACCTAGCAGGCAGAACGTCAGCCGATTCATGTCCGCATCCTCGTTGCGAAGGTTGTAGCATTCTCTGATTCCGGCAAAGAATTCGTCAGTGGAAAAGTTGAGACTTGCGACCGCATCAATTTCGTCGACAAAGATCGCCAGCCGCCCCGTGCGTTGAGGCAGCACGATCTTTCGCAGGGCACTTATCCATCGTTGCATCGGTCCGAGCGCAACGTTGGCCCACCAGAAGTCGAGCAACTGGGTCTCGAGATCGAGCCTGTCACCAAGCTGCACGAGCAGGCCGCTGTACCACTGCTCCGGCGTAAGATTCGTTCCAATCCCTGTCAGGTCTAATACTGCGATTCCGACTCCCGCTTTCCGCAAACGCGCCGCAGTCCGCAACATCAGAGATGACTTACCCATCTGCCGCGACGTCAATACATGACAAAACTCGTTCGCTAACAGGCCTTGGTACAATTCTTCGTCCGAGTCGCGCACCACGTAAGACTGCGACTCTGGTCGCATAGTTCCGCCCACGACATAGAACTCGGAGGAGTTGACGAGGCGAACAGCGCTCATGACAAATGTTTTTTGAGATAGCGAACGTAGAGTTCACAGCGCGGACGTGGCTCAGCGGCAGTCTCTCCAGAAAGAACGCCCGCGCTACGTAACCGGTAGAAAGCGCTGTTGGATAAGGTCGAACCCCACAACAGAAAGGCGCGCAATTCCTCTAACAGTCCTTGATCCAGACTCAGCGAGACGAGCAGACGACGAAGATGGTCCCCGAATGGTCCATCATCCTGGTCTGCTTTTTGTTCCAGTGCAGATAGATCAGCTCTCTTCTGATAGAGATCATACAAACCCCTCTGCGAGAGGTAAGGATGGCCACCGAGGAGTCGCTGGAAATTCACAATCTGGTCATTGTTTGTCAGGGGATGACCATATCGCCCATTCAACTCGGCCAGTTGTTCGTCGGTGAAATCCTCCAGCGCCAATCGTGTTCCGACATTGAAAGGCGACTGATGCAGATCCGAAATGAACAAGTGAGCCTCGGTCGCATAGGCAATGGCGACGGTTAGTCGCATGAATGGTCCGTCTGGTTTTAACGCCCGCAAATTATGCCAGGAACGAACGAGGCCGAAAATTTCACTTGCGTAAACCTGGTTGAAGAGCCGGTCGACCTCATCCAGCGCCAGCACGAAATGACATTCATCGGACGCCAGCACGTCGCGTTTCAGAAACCTTTCAAAGTTGCTGTTGGGGCTGAGGTGACTGTTCCAGCTTTGATGCGGTTGCACTGGTAACTCAATTTGATAAGCAATCAATTCGGCCATTGCCGACAGTAGCTTGTCTGAGCTCTCGAACGCCTCCTCGCCGAAATGCTGGAAGTCAATCAGTAGAACAGTGCTGCTGAGCACTCGTGCAGCTTCGAGTCCTCTGGCGAGCAGCGAGGTCTTACCAACCTGGCGGGCGCCTTTGACCAGTACGATGCTGTCGCCGCGGGCAATTGCATTGCAAAACTCATCGTCGGCAGGCCGCGAGATATATAAATGAGAATGAAGCGGTAATGCGCCGCCCGGGGGCTCGATCAGATCGGTGACGCCCGTCGCCGCTTGCGCGCGCAAAGCGCCGCGCGCCACGACCCGTACCTCCGGCACGAAACGGTATCCGCGTTTTGCTACCGTTTCAATATATGTTCCGTCATTGAGCGCCGAGCGCAAGGCGTTGACATTCACCGTGAGGTTGCTGTCTTCGACTATAGAGTCGGGCCACAGCGCGTGCATCAACTCCTCTTTTTCAAGCATCTGGCCCTGGTGTTCAAGGAACATCAGCAGCAGGCTGTAGAGCTTGGGACGTAATTTGATCTCTTCAGTGCCGCGCCATAACTTGCACTCGTTCGCATTCAGACGATAACCACCAAATTCATATTCTTCGTCTTTGCGAACTTTCAAGGAGGGAATCCTTTAAGCGGGTTTAGGGAAAATTTAACCGGATTTTTCGCGCAATACTATTTGATTTTTAAGACAGAAGGCAACATTGGGAGGTAGACTCCGCGGTGTTCGAAACGGACAGAACGAGGAAATTCACGTTCTAACTTGAAAGGAGAAAAAAATGGCCGACAACTTTGAAGTCCTCGGATATTGCCTAAGATCCGACGTAAGAATGGCGGATTTTGTCGAATTTTGTATCAACGGCAAAGAGGACGACCCAGGTGTTTACGAGTGGCTGTACAGCCGCCCGGTTACGCAGGCGCATTTCTTTACAAGTCGCGAAAACGATTCGCCGGGAGTGTTCGGTGTTACCTTGCTGCAACCTCCATCTGAGCCGAACGCCGTGCCTTGGACCAATCAGATCACGGGATTTGACGATCTTGTGTCTATGGATGGCGAGCTGGCTCGAGTGCAGGTGGCCCCCGGGCCGTTGCAGGTTACCTTGGCCTCTAACCAGTACATGGACGAGCAATTTGCGAATCGTGGGCACCGCGTCGAAAAGATATTCGAGGCATTGCAGGCTGAAGATAAGTCTGGCTTCACCTTTACTGCGAAGGAATTCTCGGACGCCCTCCGGGGCTCCGCGAAGGTCGATCGACGAGCGATCCTTTCCGAGATAGAAGATAAACTGGGCGAACCGCTCTTCGAGAAAGCCGATCGTGCGAGGATTCTCGAGTCTCTCCGGTGATCGCACCTAAAAGGCGGCCACCGAGCTTTAGTGCCCACCAATACTCGCTCAAGAATGTAAGGGATGAATTGCGTTCTACACGGGCAATAGGGGGAGAGTTTCAGCAAACCAGCAGTGGGGCGAATACAGATGAATTTGGTTAACTTTCAACGTCTTAAAGTTTTCTCGACCTGAAATGTGAGACAAGGTTCCATGCGAGGCAAACTATGACAATAATTAAACATGGCAGTGTGCTTCCGCTAGCACCAGCTCACTTCACTCCAACGTCGCGTAGTTCACTCTACTTCACGTGGTCGTTTGGGTACATGTTTCCGGAGTTGCAATCTGATCCGGGAAACCTCCTGGAAACATCTCACGCGACAGTCGATGACCTCCGCAGGCTGGGCCAACATGGAATGCAGGATCCCATCGAACCAAATGATCCTGACGATCTTAAGGCGCCGGGTGTTCCGATTCCGACAATCTATACCTTCTTCGGTCAGTTCGTGGATCACGATATCACCCTCGAGCGCGGCTCGATGAACATCAAGCTTGCAGATTATCCTGATCCAATCGACCCTCGCACGCTGGCCAGGAACATTATCAATTCGAGATCCCCCAATCTCGACCTGGACAATGTTTATGGTCCTACTCCTGACGGTAAGCTGGCCCCTCTGGATCCGGTTAACCCCGATAAGCTGCTGGTTGACAAGGTTTACCGCGATCCTACAGGGCGAGGTTTGCCACCCACCAAGGACATTTATAACGACCTGCCCAGAGATGACAAGGGAAGGGCACTAATTGGCGATCCGAGGGATGACGAGAACGTGGTGCTAGCGCAACTGCATCTCGCTTTCCTCAGGGCTCACAATGCTCTGGTAGATCGCGGACTGCGTTTTGGAGAGGTGAGAAGGCTTCTCAGACAGCACTATCAATGGATCGTGCTTGACGATTTTTTGGAACGCATAGCCGATTCGAATATCGTCAAGAAGATCCGATATCACGGGCCTAAGTTCTTCAATCCCTCGTCTAAGTCTCTTTTCATGCCTCTGGAGTTTTCAGTAGCGGCCTTTAGATTTGGACACAGCAAAGTGCGCCTGAGATATCCGAATGCTAATAGGTTTCAAGAGTCAGCGACGCTGGACACAATTTTTTCGAATGCAGGCCTGCCTATTTCCGCTGACTGGGTCATCGACTGGACTGCTTTTTTGGGGAGTGAGGATCGCAAGCATTTCCCTAGACCGATCGATACCGCGCTGGTGGAACGTTTACTGCATTTGGACCCGGCTCAATTAGGCCCGGGGGATCCAGAACCGAATCTCGCCGTCAGAAATCTGCTGCGTGGTTACATTCTCAGATTACCGACAGGGCAGGCCGTTGCCGACGCCATGGCGGCGCACGGGATACTTCGCCTGACTCGAGAGCAAATGTTATCCGTGGGCGTGAATATAGCTAACCAGAACGACATTCTTCTGAGTACGACTTTTTTGGAACGCACGCCGCTCTGGTTCTACATCCTCGCCGAGGCTGCTTATTACAGTCGCGGGTATCACCTCGGACCAGTCGGCAGCACTATCGTTGCTGAAGTGCTCATCGGAATCCTGCGCAATAGCAGCGACTCCATACTGGCCGATCCACATTGGAGACCTACTCTGGGGGCCACTCCTGGTAAGTTTGAACTCGAAGATCTACTGAAACTGGCCGGCGTCTTCTAGACCGCCGTCGGCCAGAAAAATCACGCGTCAACCAAAGTTCGGCATACGGGCTGACTGCCCGAATGGTACGCGTGTGTCTAACGCGAAGCTCATTCTGTCGGCCCCAAAAATAAGGAGGTAGTAGTATGAATACGCAGCGTAACTCAACGACGAGTCGTTCGGACATAAGTCCCTTTCCCGCTTCGCCCCAAACCTTTCAACGTCAGGGTCAGGGTAAATCGGCCAAACCTTCGCGTCGCCAACTTCACGCGTCCAGCGGGTGGACCAACGTGACCAATTTTGACGACTTACTAGGTTGGCTCGGCCCGAATTCGGAAGCGGCCGGCCGTAAGTACGAAGACATTCGCGGTCGGTTGATCGTGATGTTCAGGTCGCGAAAATGCGTCTTTGCCGAGGACCTCGCCGATGCGACTTTTGAGCGTGTCGCACAAAAGCTGACATATCTCACTAACACATGGATGGGGGATCCCGCTCTTTATATCTATGGAGTAGCGAAGAAAATCTATCTTGAGTACCAACGTACAATCAGAACTGCTCCCTTGAACTCGAATCTCCGCCACCAGCCAAGTGCCGTCAACGAGAATTTAGAGAATATGCTCCTGCGCCTGGACGAAGCGCTAAGCGCGATTCCGAAGTCTGATCGCGAACTCATCCTGAGTTATTACAGCGGGAGTAAGCGAAACAAAATCCTTCAGCGAAGGGCACTGGCCCAGCAATTCGGCTTACGAATCAACGCCTTACGACTGCGCGTCTTTCGCATCAGAAGAGAAATAAAGAACAACATGTTGCGTTCCAATCCAACTGCTCAGGGTTACGTACCTGAGTGAAGCGGAAATTTTACGAAGATGTCATTAGGAATAGCGAGGCGTGAGGCCGGTGCTGGAGACGCTGTTGATTCACATACGGCGTTTCCGCATGGAACTTGATTCGAAGCATTCCAGGATTGAATTTCTCTGACACAGAGAGAAATGAAATGCTTTTGCGTTCCGCATCATGATGGATGAGAAATCTGAGATTCACCGTTTGCAAGGAGATTGCCATGTTCCGAATTTACCGTTTGTTTTTCTTTGTCCCCGTCGTGGTACTGCTTCTGGGAATTTCGACAGTTAACGGGCAAGTCATCTACGACTGGGCCCAGGGCGGCGATAAACCAAAGTCAGTTCCAAACATTGCGCGACGACAGCAAGTACACATCACAGTCATCAATATCAATGACATTCTTTACACTTACAAGATGGAGGTCACTCAAACGCCTCTGGATACGAGCGACTTCGACGCAATAGCGAGTCTGCTCACACATGTCCCGAAAAGTACGCCCGGATTAGCTCTGGTGGCGTGCGAAGTGCGCGAGAACGCCCTTAAAGACGCACTCAACGATGCTAGGGACGCGATTAAAGAGGATGAAAACCTGCCCATTAAATACGCTGCCTCAGGGTCAACGAAAAGTATCCCGCTGGTAGACAGTATTGCGGCGTGGAATAAGCATAGCAGCGAGATCGCTAAAACAAGAGCAGCATACAGAGCTCTTGTCGATAATTCCTGCACTCCAACGGATCCGAATCTTCTAAAAGACTATCTGGATTTCGATACAGCTGTTACAAAAATCCAGAAAGTTGTCGATGGCGCTCACGAAATTTCAACTGATGAGGACATAGGTCCAGCAACTCACGTCTCGGTCAAGGTAATTGAGATGTTCGGCCAGAAAACTATTTCTACCAAGACATTCAGTTTTGACACTGCGGATGTGCTGACCTTAAGCGCCGGCGCCATGTTTTCACGCATCCAGGATAGAACCTACGAAGCGCGAAAAGATCCGACCTCCGAACTCAACACATTGACGGTGACCGGAAACTCCCGCGCCACGCCCTCGCTGGTTGCGCTTCTTAATTACAGCCTCGGGGCTTTACATATGGATTGGCAAAATGCTGGGTTTGCCCTCTCGGCTGGACCGGTTCTACGCGTGGGAGGAAAAAGCGAGACTTCGTCGTTCGGCTTCTTCACCGGAATTTCCGGACACCTCTACCATCGAATCTTCTTCACTCCCGGATTTCATTTTGGACAGTTTGCAGACTTCCCCGTGGGGTTTGCCAACGGCAGCTCCGTTCCGGCGAATTTCGGTGAACTGACACCTGTGAAAAGATGGACCTCGAGGTTTGGACTGGCGATCACTTTTAAGACTAAGAGCTTCGACGCTTTTGGGACGGCAGATAAGAATGTCGGCGGCGATGAAGCAAGCGGCGGCACAAAATCAGACGGGAAATCAAAAAGCGACGAAAGCGCAAGCACTGCTCCCGTGATTAAAGCCGCTACAGCAGTTAACCGCCTGAACCCAATTGGTCCGGCGCCGGAGATTGCAAACCCCGCCCTCAATAACGCCGCAACTCGTACACCTGAACCTTTACCGCCGCCAACGGCGCCTGAGACTCCGAGTTCCGATTCGGCGACGACGTCACGTTTTGTTGCAGCGCCGCCCGCGGCTAAACCTATCACTCAGATCACATCAATTGTCGCGAGAACTATCCCGATTGCGGCAGACGAAAGAGTTGTTATTGAAATGTCCGCTCCTCTCAGCGACTACTCTATGTACTTCCGTGCCGGCCGTTTTTACCTCGTGCTGCCGCACACAGCAATGCGGGCTTTCCAAGACGGCCTACACGGACAAGCGTTCAGTGATGCCGTAATCGAAAAACACGGCGCCGATCTGGTGATCTCATTTGTTGTCAGACCAGGCATAGCGGCTCGCGTTGTCGAACGACCCTTAGGCCTGGACCTGGTATTCGCTTACACATCGCCGAGTCAAGAGTAGGTAGGTGGGGCCATGCATAAAAACGTCTACGAAGTCCGATGTTATTTCCCACGATATCGCCAGCCGCAAATCCTTGCGTTGGCTTTCGCGATAGGGGTGATTGTGATCTCCTGCGCTAGTGAGGTCACCGCGCAAACAGGCAGGTGGAAGTTAGTATCTTCACCGGCGGAGCCGAAAACAAAATCGCAAGGGTCGAGAGCAGCATTACGACTTCGCGCGCGGGCGTTGGCTCTTCATCGGAATGCCATGTCCGCATTGAATGCGATCACTCTGGACGTTGCTCCTCCTCCGCCACGTGAGGAAACACGGTTTCAAGAGAAGCCGGAGTGGAGACTCAACTGGTTTCTTTTTCAGCGTACTTTTCCTTTCGAAACCTTACCTTCTCAAGGACGGTTCTTTGCATATGAGCCTTTCTTCAAGACGCACGGTTTGCCGCCCAATGTCCCTCCTCCCACTGAGCATTGGGTATCGATTGGACCCACACCAATTACAGCTCACTATCCATTGATGGGGGTAACGGCGGGACGTGTCGCCTGCGTAGCTGTTTCGCCGGTTGATGAGAGAACACTTCTAGTCGGAGGGGCCACCGGCGGAATCTGGAGATCGACCGATGGTGGCAACCATTTCGATCCGGTTTCTGACGACCAAGTTGACTTAGCCGTGGGCTCAATCGCGTTCGCGCCCAGTAACGCATCAATCGTGTACGCCGGTATGGGAGATGTCGCCGGCGGATACATGGGAACCGGAGTGCTAAAGTCTATCGATGGTGGGAGAACGTGGCGGCGAGTAAGCGGTCCGACTTTACCCGCGCCAGGGCTAATAACGAATGTTGCAGTCGAACCCAGCAACCCGGACCGTGTTTATGTCACCCAGTATTCATTTCGCGCGTCGACGGGACAGGGAGAAGTTTTTGCGAGCGGTTTCTTCCTTTCGACAGACGGCGGAGTTACCTGGCGCAAGAGTCTCACTGGCTTGCCGCGGGATCTTGTTCATCATCCCACGAACGCCAATACACTCTATTTATCTGTCGCCGATAAGTTTTCACCCACGGCTCCTTCCGCAGGTGTTTATCGATCTACCGATGGGGGTGAAAGCTGGCAAATAGTTTTCACACCTCCGTACCTGAAAGCTCACGATATAAAGGTCGCAGTCACTCCAGCGAATCCCTCCGTGCTCTATGTGTTCACCGGCGGAGATATTAACAAGGTGCCCACCGTCGATCTGTTCGTGACACACGATAGCGGCGTCACCTGGGAGGACCTTAACTTGTCTACAGTAGATGTGGGCCAATTTGGGTACAACAGTTACATTGCCATCGATCCAATTCGAGCCGATACCGTTTACATCGGCACGCGTGACGTTTACAAAAGCAATAACGGTGGGAAAGACTGGATCAATCTAACCCGCAACTTTTCAAGGGCCGGGGACCGCTATTTATTCACCCCGGAAGACGCCACAGCACATAGCGATCAGCACGTTTTTGTCTTTGCTCCTTCCGCTCCAAATATTATCTATATTGGGAATGATGGCGGTCTATCGCGCTCCTCAGACGGCGGGGAGACTTTCTCATCGCTTAACAATATGCTTTCTCTCACGCAGTTCAACAGTGTCACGCTGCATCCCACAGATTCACTGCGATCCTGCGGCGGCACGCAGGACAACGGTGCGTTGGTTCGAGAATTAAATCAACTGAGATGGCTCGAGTTTGTCGGCGGCGATAGCGGGGGCTGCCTTATGAGTTCCACGGACCCGAGCGTTTGGTATACGAGCTACACCTACGGTGTATTATACCTCTATTCAAATTTTGGAACTCAGTACGAAACTCAACTCACGGATCCGTCGACGTTCGGAGAAGACCCAGAGAAACCAAGGATTGCTTTCTATCCGCCATTCGTACTGAGTTCGCAAAACAATCGACTGTATTTTGCTTCGTGGCGTCTGTTTTCCAGTTCAGATAAAGGAATTAACTTTCCGATGGTAAACGAGTTAGACCTCACTCACGGCAAACAAAGTCAAAAGTATGGTCCGGATGTGGTGTCGGCAATCGCAGTTGATCCAAAGGATGCAGACGTAATCATTACCGGCTCCGCACAGGGCCGCATCATGATCACGACCGATGCTGGACGCAATTGGAAGGATGTCACAGCGGGACTGCCCCGCCGGTTCATTACCTCGCTGACGATCGATTCCAGGTCAAACGCGATTTATGCGACGGTCTCTGGTTTCGGATCTGGTCATGTATTTCGAACCGTGAATCAAGGTACAACTTGGACCAACCTCAGCGCGACGCTGCCAAATGTTCCAGTCAATGCCTTGTTACTGGATCCAGTAAACTCGACCACGCTCTATGTCGGAACGGATGTCGGCGTTTTCCGCTCAGTCGACAACGGGCAGACATGGACGATCTTCAACCGGGGCATGCCCCCTGTAATCATCACCGGCTTTTCCGCTCAACTATCCGGCTTAGTGCAAGTGGCTACTTACGGTAGAGGAATCTATCAACTAGTCAGGTAATCGTGGGAGGCTTACACAACGATTGTCGTCCGCTAACACAACTTGTGACCTTACATTCGAATCAGTAGGTGCGAAGAACCGTCAATCGTCAAACCAATGGCGAAAGACTCCTAGAAAAACTCCGAAACTGGGCGGACTTGCAAGGCGGGTAAGTGCCGGATCATGACGATGGAACAGAGGAGATCGAAACCTGCAACCTGACAGTGCGCCTGTTACGTTGTGACCACATTTACTAACATTTTTCGCGGATCGCAGCCCGTTAAGATTGCACTGATATGCGTCTAACACTACCTATTTCCATTCAAGACCGTCACAGTTTTCCCCACATAACAAAACGAATCGAAAGAGGTTCCGATCTCTTTCAGGTAACGGTGTACAACTGACAAAAGTTGATTGTGAAGCCTTCCGGAAGATTCTGCGGGGGAAACAACTTCATGCGTTGCGTTCCATCGAAGTTATTTAGGAACAGAATCCGCTGAGTGAACTTACCGCCGGGAAGTTCGAATACATAGGTGACATCACGACCGATCATTTCTTCCTGCTCTGAATAGACGTTCGCGCTCAACGTTCTCCCCTCATATACAAATACATCCAGTTGCAGTGGCAACGTAATGCTGCTGACTTGAAATTGTCGGCCCTCGATAGCGATATCCACGGGGACTCCGCAACAAAACGCAAACCGAAACGAAGTATTACCGGATATGTTTAATTCATCAAAATCGTCAAGGTGCGACAACACAAAATTTGGAAATCTCTGGTACTCTGATTCTCCGACTAGTTTGAACTTTGCACCATTGAGAATATCAATTCCTACCAGACCTGGATTAGAAATCTTCATGTTGGTTTGGCCAATCGTTACTCGATTAGCGAAATAGGTCAGTTCCTCAATATTAAAGTCGGACGCGATATCACGAAGCCTTTGCACCGATCTCAACAATATTCCTTCCCTTTCGGCATATTCTGATAATCCTTTCGCAAAGCCGGTAGTTGAGACAGCAATCACCTTATCGAAGTTAAATCGCCGCTTGCGAGCCGCTAGTTGTTCAATCCATGCATTGGGAGCACTCCCCTGGGAAGGTCTATCTCGACATTCAATGAGCCACTCGACCGAACATGATCCGAGTCTTCCTGAAATCACTATATCGAATTCCGCAAGTTGATTTCCTGCGTCGTCAAATGCAGTTTTGTTTAGAGTAACTTCGAAGTCGCTCGAGAGTAGTGATTGCTCGATTTCGTGAACAAGTTGCTCTAGTTCTTTCCCAGAGTACATGGCCCACCGTTCGGTCCCAAATCACAGGTTCGGCAAAAGCTAAGTTTTTGCCATTTCGAAGTTGCAGCCACCGAGTTTATTAGGGTTTTGCAGTTCTTTCCCGTTTGCTACCACCTGCTATCGGCGCTGTGCTGAGAATTGTATTCACAAATTGGCCACACGTTTTTGGGGTGAACCCCTCCGTTGAGACAATCTCAATTAGCCACACTGGCGGTTAAGTAAATTTCATTTTCAAACTTAGCGATTTTGGTTCAGAATCTCCGGTGGTTGGTGAAGCGGAGGCGAGCTCTGCTGGAGAGCAACTCGCCAAGGAATAACCAACTGGAGACTCATCTATACCGATGGTCGAAAGAGGAGCGGTCTGCGGGCCGCTCTTCGTTTTTGTCCCGGCACTGTCGGGTTGATAGTCCTCCCCATGCCTGAAAAAACTCATCGTCGCGCCAGCGCTAATTGTGGTGGACTCGAGTTGCTGTTCGAATTCCTCCGGCGGTTGGTAACCCAGCGCCGAATGCAGACGATAGCGATTGTAATAATCTTCAATGAAAGTTTCGATGTTGCGGCGCAAGTGCTCCAGGTCAACATAATCGTTGGCGTAGATCTCTTCGCGCTTGAGTGTCTTCATAAAGCTCTCGCAACTCGCATTGTCGTAGGGATTCGCCGGCCGGCTCATGCTCGGAATGATCTGATGTGCTAGTAGCACCTGCACATATTCGTTCGAAGCATACTGCAGGCCGCGATCGGAATGATGGACCAAGCCTGGCGCGGGCTGGCGTGTTGCGATGGCCTGCTCAAGTGCTGCTTTAGTTAAGCGCGTGGCCATGGTTCGCTCCAGTGCCCAACCCACTACCTTGCGAGAAAAACCATCCAGTATCACCGCCAGATAAACGAACTCTGATTGCAGCCGAATATAAGTAATATCAGCCACCCAGAGTTGATTGATGCCAGTCAGCTTCATCCGCTTGGCAAGGTTCAAATACACTTCAAACTCGTGTTTCGAATCAGTGGTCACCACGAAGGCGCGCGGCTGCACTGCTAGCAGGTTGTCTGCCCGCATGAGCCAAGCCACGCGTTTGTGATTCACCAGCATCCCACGCCGTCGTAGTTCTGCAGTGACTCGTCGATAGCCGTAGCG
>JBKPPU010000312.1:0-2729 GCA_046733695.1 Acidobacteriota bacterium | reverse complement strand
GCTTTTTTGTGGCTAATCTCTGTGCTACTATCCGTGGCGGCGGAGGGTCACGTTCTGCGGTGTTCGTCACCGAGTTACGATGATTGAGCCAGTGCCGTTGATTCAGGGAGACCGAGGTCGTTTGCCAGTGCATTTCTTCATAGTTAAGAACTGCCGGAGGCAGCGGCATTAAGAGGTCACCCACCTGTCTTGTGCAGGTTCAATTACGGCTCCGGAGCGGCAGTTGCGGATCTCCCTCCAGCCAGTAAAACCGCGTGTCGTGCGCGGTTTTTTTATCTTCATCGCAAATTCTTCAGTATGAAAGTTCTCATGATCGGAGATGTCGTCGCGAAGCCCGGGCGCATTGCTGTGCTCGAGCGCATACAGGATTTGCGCGAGCAGCACCACATCGATCTCGCGATCATGAATGCCGAGAACCTTGCGGGCGGATTCTCTGTCACGCCGCAGTTGTGTGAACAACTGTTCTCGACCGGGATCGATGTGATGACTTCAGGAAATCACATCTTCGATAAAAAGGAAGCAATCGACTACATCCGCAAGCAACCGCGTCTGATTCGCCCGGCGAACTATCCCCCTAACACACCAGGCAGCGGGTGTTGGGTGGGTGAAGTAAATGGCGCAAAGGTCGCGGTGATGAATGTGATGGGCCGCGTCTTCATGCCGCCGTCTGACGATCCATTTCGAATAATCGACAGCGTGCTGGAGTCGTTGCCTTCAGACACGACTGTACGTCTGGTTGATATTCACGCTGAAGCGACGTCGGAGAAAGTGGCGATGGGTTGGCATCTTGATGGTCGCGTATCGGCTGTTGTCGGCACACACACTCACGTGCAGACCGCGGATGAAAGAATTTTGCCGGGTGGCACTGCTTATTTGACTGACCTGGGAATGACGGGGAGTTATGCAGGCGTGATCGGAATGAATAAAGGCGACGTCATCGCGCGGTTTACTTCAGTCACCGCGCGACGCGCCGAACATTCTTCAGGACAGGTGCGGATCTGTGCCGCAGTGATTGATATTGATGAAGCAACCGGACATGCACGGCAGATCGATCGTCTAAGTCTCAGCCACGATCAATAGGTCCTATAAGTCCTATAGGACCTATTTCAAATTTCCTATTCTCCTCAGGTGCCTTGCGAGATCGATCCGTCGGTCCATCTCACCTTTCAGCTCTGGCCTTAATCTCAAACTCTCAGCAAAGTCCTTCTCCGCTTCGGGCTCGTTTCCAAGAAATACCTTTGCGAGCCCGCGATTGAAGTAGGCCCATGGAATGGTCGAGTCAAGCTCGAGTGCGCGGTTGAAATCATCGACCGCCTGC
This sequence comes from Acidobacteriota bacterium, assembly GCA_046733695.1. Lineage (GTDB taxonomy): Bacteria > Acidobacteriota > Blastocatellia > Pyrinomonadales > Pyrinomonadaceae > PSRF01. Next base: position 1,411 of record JBKPPU010000312.1, on the reverse strand, counting down.
AGCATCTTTCCCAGGTGCATCATCGTCGTACCGCGTCCCTGGTACGCCCACGCCATATTCGGCGCCAGTTCAATCGCACGGTTAAAGTCCGTCACCGCATTGTCGAAATCTTTCAACGTCATGTACACATAACCGCGTTGATAATAGGATTCGGCGGTTTTGTTGTTGAGTTCGAGGGCGCGGTTTAGATCTTTCAAAGCTCCGGCGGAGTCCTTGAGATCGAGCTTTATGCTGCCACGGTTATTGAAAGCTTCAAAGAAATCTTTCTTCAGTGCAATCGCGTGATCGAGATCTTTCACAGCGGCTTCGAGATTGCCTTGCGCGCGTAATGCCGCAGCGCGGTTCAGGTAGATAGAGGCGAGTCCGGGTCTGATTTCCAGCGCCTCGTTGTAGTCTTCAATCGCGCCGGCATAGTCGCCCTTCTTAAAGCGAGCCAGTCCGCGATTTGAGTAAGCGTTGGCTGTGAATGGATCGATGACCGTAATAGTGTTGGGATCGGTGTATGAATTTCCCAAACGATCAGACATCTTACTCGTGTCGAAGTGTGAGCTCAGTCTGATGGCTCGTGTGTAATCTTCGATGGCGCCATCGAGGTCGCCATTTCCGGATTTCTTTAAGGCATTATTGAAGTGACCGACGGCAGCTTCGGGAGTGCGTGTCTGGGAGAACACTGTCGCGGGAAGCAACAGGGAGACGAGTGCGAACAAGATCGCATAGCGGCGCATGGTAGACCCTCCCTTGGGTTGAAGCTCGTCCACCAGGTGCGCTAAGATGCGGGCGTCGACGATGCAGCTTGAGCGCCGCGAGGCAATCGAACTTGTATTGTCATCCAGAGCCTCGTTGCTATCGCAAGTAGCAACGAGGCTCTCATCGTTTGATCTTAAAACGACCGAACTGAAAAAAAGTTACAAAAGATCTGGGGCTCTGATGCTGAAACACCGTGAAGTGATGAGTTGTGACGAAAAGAAATATAGGTCTTATACGACCTATACGACATATTGAATTTCTGTTTGTTTATTCAGGCGCGGTTTCTTTGGGCACTGCTGTTCCGGAGTGAGGTTTGATGATCGGTGGAGCTAATAGTCGTTGCGCATATCCTTCCGGGAAGGAGCGAACTTTGCCGCGCGAATCAGTGATGACGTGACCCGTTTCACCTTCTGCGACAACCTGACCATTGGATGCACGTACGATTTCGTAACCAAAACGAAGTGAACGTTTCCGCAATTCCGTAATGTGCGTACGAACGATCAGTTCATCGTCATAATAGGCAGGAGCTTTGTAACGACAATACGCCTCGGCAACAACTAAGAAAGCGTCCTCTCTTTCCTCCATATCGCGGTAAGAAAAACCACGTGCGCGACAATAATCAGTCCTGCCGATTTCGAACCAGACCAAATAGTTGGCATAATAA
>JBKPPU010000311.1:0-3267 GCA_046733695.1 Acidobacteriota bacterium | reverse complement strand
CAAAAAACGCGGCCGCTATAATAAAAAACCAGATCGTCGTCGCAATCTCGAGAACGCGCCGGATTCTCGTCTTTGGTGGATTTGTTGTGGCGAGCCTCACTGAAGCCTCACGCTTTTAGCTGACTACCGTTTATCCCTTGCGGAGCTTGGGCCATTGTCTGAAAAGAGCTCTGGTGGCGTTCCATGCCACCCTCTTTTCATTACCATCTGCATCTCGCATCCGCACTAGCTCTGCCGCAAACTCCTTTTGGTATAGTTCGTAGTAATCTGATTGAGCTGGAATCGTGCCGCTGGCTGCTTTCTTGTCTTGCTTGGCGATTGACTCCATCCTGCCGAATATATTGGCAAACGCCTCATTACGTTGAGCTCCGGATAGTACGTCTTCAAGTATGTCTCGCTTCGCTTTCACTATTACCTGGAGCTGCTCAAGATAATTAAAGGAGTCAGGACCAACTACGGTGCCATCATCGAAGACGGCCGCATCAAGGGTTGCCGTCACAGATTGTGATCGGCCCAACTCGGTGGCGAGGATAGCCAGCACCTGGTCGCGATCTCGCTCTTGTCCAAGTTGCCGCATCTTAACTACATCTTGTTCTGAAGTTACGTCATTGGCCGTAGCCTCAATTCCAGGACCCTGGGCCGCCCCAGTTGATCCAATCAGGGAGATATAACGAGCCTTGTGAGGCTTGAGTCGAACGCCGCCGGGAACCTCGTCCCCAGGGTTCATCGGCGCCAGACCCATCAGGGCCCCCATATCAGAATAACTTTGCAGATGGGTGGTCGTTCTTCCGTCCGGTCCAATGCTGTCCCAACGGATCCTGACGCCAACGATATCTCGCCGGCTCTCATTCTTCAGCACAACCGAAAAGGGTTTTGCGACGTCTAGCGGGTTTCGTGTTCCCTGTTCGCCGAGGCCCAATTTCGCTATCTCGTCTTCATACGAAGGGTCGGTAGGAGAAATTAGCCTGACACCGTGCGAAGGCAGATCTCGAACATTTATTCTCACGGTCCTCGACTGAACTGAGAATATGTTGTGAAAAGCGAAGCCGCCTAAGGTCAAAGCAAAAACGAAGAAAATAAAATGGACCGTCTTCATGGTGTGGCCCCCTTTGAGAAACCTTTTGACCAGACCAAAAGGAATCGCGCACGGATGTGAACTAAAGGAGGTTGACTCTGGGACTAGGAGGGTGACAACCTGACAATACCTGAATTGACCCGCGACAGAATACTCTCATTCTGGCCCGTGTCAATGAGAATATGTGGGCTGTAAACCAAAATAGAAATGCCTGACAACGGATGGGGCATATTGACGCGGAAACACCAAACTTATCGCTGTAGAAGACCAGCGGTTTACCAAACTCAGTGAGATAGCTGCGCACGGCCGCGAAGTAGGTGAAGGTCGTCTCCGCTTCTACAAACTGGAGATACATCAGCCGCGAAGTGGCGTCGTCGACGAACACCAAGAGCGTGCACTTCGGCGCCCGCCCTTCAAACCAGTCATGCGGTGAGCCGTCGATCTGCGGGAAAAATAGACCATGACAGAGAGGTTTAACGCACATAAAAACCGAGGAAATAAAAGAGTGTATTCATGAGTTCTCCGGGCGCGAGTAGGCGTTGCCAGTGCATGACTACTTGATTCCGGTGATACCGGCTGGTCTTATACTCCCAATCTTGCGGCAAGCCTAAGAAACGGCTATGTTCGCGCTGCGTTCGGAACTTTATAGGTTGTCCCACACTGTAGGCAGATCCAGGAGTCAGTCCATTCATCGAGCTTCTCTGGATATTGGCTTCTTGCTCTAACGCAACGGCTAATATCCCAGATTGCGATGATCAATCCGACCATGAACAGTAGCACATTAATGATCAAAGCTGTTTGAGTTTCATTATCCTCGAACCCGTCTCTGCGATAAGCGATAATGAGCCACATCAAAGTTGAAAGAAACAGAAAAGCAAAGACCAATGCTAAAACCGGAATCGGCTTTGCTGGTGGCGACGTAATGCGAGCTATGCTATTGCGAGTTGGCTTTATCAACAAACTAAGAGGACCAAAATACACAAGTCTGACAAAGCGGCCCCATGAACTAATACCCACGTTGTATGAAGCATGCGCCATCTCAAATGTTTTGATGTTCTGTGCGCCGCAACGTGAACACTCCATGATCTTTCTCCCTTGTAGTTAACAGCGCCCAGAAGTTTCGCTAATAATATGCCTTAGTTTTGACTAGTTCACGCAAAAATTAAAGCTAATTGCGATTTCCAGTCCCGGCTGCTTTAGCCACGAAATAGAAATGGCATCTTGCTCTGTAAGCCGCTGGCAGTGTCAGAACTGTCGTTTGCATCGCCGGATGCTAAGTTCCTCAAGTTCTTTGGTCACTTTTGCCGATGGCCTGGATCGGAGGAAGGAGTCCACTGATCAAGGTCAACATGATGGATCGCTCCTATTGTTGCCACTAACGCCGTTTCGGAACTTGAGACGCACGTTCCGTGTCGCCGTCAGCAACAATCGGGAACTCACGGACCCAGTAAAGGTACCTTACTAGATTAGCATGATAGCGTCTCTTCAAAGGCCCAGTGGAATCGCCGGCGGAGTATCGAGGTTAGTCCAGCGTCTTCTCAATCGTGAGACCGCTTTGGGTCGAAATCGCATCAGCCGCCGAAACCAGTCGTGATTCCATTGGGCACGCGCTTCGAGTATGTCAGCATCAAGCCTCATCAAAAGCTCCATAGCTTCGGCAGCGAGTAGCCGTTCACGCGTCAAAATTGTTTGCTGTAGGCTTCTCGGTATAAGGTTCTGATTGAGCATCAATCTTGTTCTGAGCGGATAAAGTGTGGGTGTCATGGGTCAGGAGGCGTTGCAGCGCTTTCCTGACCCTTTGCTTAGGTGTCTGATCTTTGGTTCTCCATTTCGTAGCTCCTAGTTACTGTTTGGTTTTGTCTTTGAAAGGAGGTGTTTCCCCCTCGTAGTGAAAATTGGGCTACGACTGGCGCCGCACAGCACACCCGTAGGGCCGCAACTAGTGGAGGACTCGAAGCGAAGCAAAGAGTTGTGCAGGGTGGCTGTCGTGAACAATCTGGAACGAAGGTGGGGGGCGTTCCTTAGAAATGGCTTTTCTGTTTCGTGAGAAGTCAGGGATTAAGGACTTGGACCATCGGAATTGGTCTTTGATAACTTGATTTTCGTGCAGGTGAGATTCCTGTCACTCAGATGCAAGAGTGATGCACTTTCCCCACGGTAGCGACTGACCATCAATCCGTGAAACGGGAATG
>JBKPPU010000310.1:0-7314 GCA_046733695.1 Acidobacteriota bacterium | reverse complement strand
TCTCCGAGCACGTCGAATTGATCTTCGCCGGTCAAACAGGCACGAGCGAAGCGCCACAGCGTTTCGAAGCCTCGACACGTTTCCGTGCCAATGCTCGTCATCGCGTCGGTGTGACTGCTTCCGGAGCACGTTTCGCAACCCCGGTTTGGACCAACAAACTAAACGATCGATCCGATCTGCACGGACAACTCTCATTGCGTGCTGTGGACGAGTGGATCGTCCGCGACGGCATCGTGATCGTGATGGGTCTCGATTATTCGCGCTTCATCGGCGCGGGTGGCGCACACGCCTTCTCGCCGCGATTCGGAATTCAGTACGACGCGAATGCACGCACACGTGTGAAAGCAGCATTTGCTTCCGGGGGTGAAGAAGACGGAATTCAGAGCGTTGCGACTTTCGAAGACGAGCAAGTTGTTTTCCGTAGTCAGGCTGAACGCCCAGTTGCCTTCATTGACGGCCAGGCAGTGCTCGAACGAAGTCACCGTCTCGAGTTCGGCGTCGAGAGAGTTTTGGACAACAGCTCGAACGTTGAAGCAACCGCTTTCTTCGATACGACGAGCGGCCGCGGCGTAGGTCTGTTGAGTGGACCAGGCAGCGCATTTTCCGGCAAGGCTGGTGATGCGTTTATCGACGTTGCCGACCAGCAGGGATCGTCACGCGGCATTCGCGTCGTTTATACGCGACGATTGAATCGCGTTTGGACTGCGTCAGCCGGTTATGCGTTCGGACGTGGACAGCAATTGCCGGCAGAAGGTTTTTCAACTCCGGCCGAACTCTTCGAGAGCGGCATGTTTCAAACCGGCGCTCTGCAACTGGCAGGCGTCTTTCGCTCCGGTACGCAAGTGCGAACGGTGCTGAGATTTTCCCCTGAAGCGACCGTCTTCGCCATCGATCCTTTTGCGGGACGACTGGGCGTTTACGATCCTTCGCTGAGTATTCTGGTCACGCAGGAATTGCCGAGCTTTGGCTTGCCGGTGCGAGCTGAAGCGATTCTCGATGCGCGTAACTTGCTGGACGCACAAACAAGCAACGAGAACGGTGAGATCCTAACCTTCGTAGGGAATGGTCGACGGTCTGTTCGTGGTGGAATCTCGGTCAGGTTTTAGAGGCGCGAGATAAGAGAGCAGTTCCGCTTCGTTCCCTTTCACCCCACAACGGTTCTGCTCCCTCTGAAAAAGTAACACTGATCCGCGTTATCGGCGTTTTCCAAATTCTTGGAAACTCCGAAAAGTTGGATAGTCCTCATCCGGGATTCATTCAGCAGGTTTTGAATAGGGCCACAGTTTCCACTGATTAGGACCACTGAATACGCGGTTTTGGACTAATCGGCAAAATTCGGTGGTGGGAACATACTTTGCTTAAAAGAGTCGGATCTGCCAATTCATAAGAATTGGAACGCGTTTGAGGTAGCAGTGAAGGGCTCGATAATCACAACCAAGACGTGGCTTCTGCTAATTGGTGCAGCGCTATTGATCAGCGCCGGCCTCCTCAACTTCCGTCAACGAGTCAAACACGAAACGCCGCCGTGGGACGGTGTCGAGTGGGTCGATCAAAATGGTCACATCATCGCCAAGAGCATCGAGCAGAATTCCGCGGCCGCGCGCGCCTGGATGCTTCCCGGAGACGAGTTAATCGGGATTACCCTCGACTACAAATTGAAGGCCGAACAAATCGGCTCCGCGCGCGACGTTCAAATCTATCTCGATCAGGCAGGCCTCAACGGTAAGGTGCATTACCTGATGAAGCGGCCTTCGTACGAGTCCGACACCCATGGTTACTGGGCAGATCTGGATCACCTCGGTGCGTTTCATAAATGGACGCCGAGAGTTATCTACATGAATCTTCTCGGTATCATTTTCCTGCTAGTCGGCTTCTTTGTGCTATTGAAACAGGGAGGACGCGCTCCGTTCGTTCTGCACTTCGCGACTTTCTGTCTCGCCGCATTCGTCTTTCTGTTCTACACGCCCGTTGGTAGTTATCGCGATCTCGATCTGGGAATCGCGTTTCTCGACAACGGCGCCCTGGTGCTCTTTCCGCCGTTGTTTTTGCACTTCTGTTTGCTCTACCCAACGCGCCAACAGCTTTTTGCGACGCGACGATGGCGCGCCGTCTTTTTGTATGTTCCGGCGTTGTTGCTGCTGGCTTTGTCGGTGGTCGTATTCTTAAAAACTGAGATCGCCAAGGCGATCCCCGTTTTTAATGACATACCCGTTTCGGAGCAACTCGTCGGCCTGCTCTTCTGGCTAAACATTTTGCATTTCACGGTCGCTCTGGTTTTGAGCACCGTGACGTTGGTGCGAACTTCCGTCAAGGCAAAAAGCCCGGTAGTCCGGCAGCAAGTGAAGTGGGTGATGTGGGGCACGCTGCTCGCCGTCACACCTTTCATACTTCTCTATGCGGTGGTCTACCTTTTTGGCGCGCCGACCGATCGTTGGCTGACTGACGTTGCCATCCTGCCGCTCGCATTGATTCCGTTTGCCTTTGGGTATTCGGTGCTGCGTTATCGGCTGATGGACGTCGAATTGGTCGTGCGCCGCGTGTTTGTTTACGCGCTCACGACACTCGCGATCGCATTGCTCATCGGCGTGGTGGTTTACCTTGGTGGCTTGTATGCGTTCGGCTCCGATCAGGTCTTCAATGCCGGCGAGATCACGTTGCGCGTAGTTATCGCGGTCCTGGCGATGGCGGCGATCGTAATGGTGGCAGCTCCGGTCAAAAACTTTCTCCAGGAGCATGTCGATCGGCTGTTCTACGGCGAGCGTTACGATCTGCGAAACAGTCTGCTGGACTTTGGCCGCACGCTCTCCGCTACTACCGCACTCGAACCGTTGCTTGACTCGCTAGTCAGTCGTCTGCAGGAAGTGATGAACGTCGAGCGCATTGCGATCTTTGTCGAATCGCGCGGTGCACCAACCGGATACGTCGTGGCGCGTTCAGAAGGTTTGCCGACGCCTATCGGGATTCCCACGGACTTCCGTGAAATGATCCGCGTGCGCTCTGCCGAAACGGGTGTGGTTCGCGCCGACGATCTGGATCTCGATTCCGACACGAATGGCTCGGGCTCCGTACGACGATCGCTTCATTACTACGCACCCTGTGTTGTTCGCGGACGTATGGTCGCCGTCATCGGTCTCGGACGATCTGTAGACGGCGGGCTGCTGTCGTCCGAAGACGTCGAGATACTGCGGACTGTTTCTGGTTATGTTGCGGTCGCGATCGAAAACAGTTTGCTTTACAAGGATCAGCAGGCACGCGCGAGCGAGCTAAAGCTGTTGAAGGAGTTCAACGAGTCGATTATCGAGTCGATCAACGTTGGCCTGCTCGCCGTCGACCTCGAGGGACGAGTGACGCGCTTGAACTCGGCGCTCGAACACATGCTTGACCTGCGACGCGATGCAGCTGTGGGTCGTCGGGTTGAAGAGCTTTTCTCTGAAGACTTTGCTGATACGCTGAAGCAGGTTCTCGGGAAAGATGGTTGGCTGCTCAAGTCAATCCGCAACATCTATAAGCTTCATACTGCAACGCGGGCCAATCGCGCGCTCGTTCTGAATATCGCGATTGCGCCTTTGCAGGATGGACAAGGTCAAACAGGCGCCCTCGTCGTGCTGGAAGATGTCACGGATCGCATCTCTCTCGAAGAACAGTTACAGCAGCGCGAGAAACTCTCGTCGATCGGATTGCTCGCCGCCGGAGTCGCTCACGAAGTGAACACGCCATTGACCGGTGTGTCGTCGTACACGCAGATGCTCCTCGGCATGCTGAACGAAAACGATCCGAAGCATGCGTTGCTACAGAAGGTGCGCACGCAGGCTGAGCGAGCGACAAACATCGTCAATAACCTCCTGAATTTTTCACGCACCGGCAGCGCGACAGAGTTTGCCGAGCTCAACGTGGCGCGCGTGCTCGACGACACGTTGCAATTACTCGAACCGCAGCTTCGTCGCAGTCAGATCGAGATCATCCGGAGCTACGATCAAGACGCGCCCGAAGCCTACGCCAATGCGGGTAAGTTGCAGCAGGTCTTTACGAATCTGATTCTGAATGCACGCGACGCGATTCCTGATGGCGGACGAATCATCGTCTCGACGGGAACTGCCGAGGACGGATCTCTCATCGCGGAGATCTCCGATACAGGCATCGGTATCGCCCCGGAAAATGTCGCCAAGATTTACGACCCGTTCTTCACGACCAAAGGTGTAGGTCAGGGAACCGGGTTGGGTCTCGCAGTCTCGTACGGAATTGTGCAGGAACACGCCGGGCGAATCTCTGTCGAAAGCACGCCGGGTCAGGGCACAACCTTCCGCATCACCTTGCCGACCGCGCGCGTCCGCGCTCGCCTACAGGCCGTCGGTGACTAGCCACAAAAAAGCACAAAAGTCACAAAAAGAAATGTCCTGAGTTCGGAACTGCTTTTGTGCCTTTTGTGCTTTTTTGTGGCAAACTAACTCTTCTTTGTGATGAGACCGGAAAAACGTAATTCCCGAAAAGGATCAGTGCTCGTCGTTGATGACGAGGAAATCATGCGCGAGGTGCTCGAGACGCTCCTCACTGCCGACGGCTATCGTGTCGACCTGGCCAAAACCGGCGAAGAAGGTCTCGAAGCTTACGGCCGACGCGCGTTCGATGTCGTGCTGCTCGACGTGTCGATGCCCGGCATCGGTGGCCTGCGCGCACTTGAAGAATTTTTGAAGATGGATCCGGATGCCGTGATCGTCATGATTACGGCTTACGCGACTTTCGATACTGCAATCGCCGCGTGGGAACGAGGCGCCGTCAGTTGTATTCGAAAGCCGTTTCAGAACGAACAGATCACAGCGACAATCGCCGCGGGCATCAAACGCCGCCGCAAAGAAGAAGAACGACGCACTCTGCGCCGCGCGATGAGCAAGGCAGTAGATCGCGGCGAGATCGTTGGTCGCTCTGATGTGATGCAGGAAGTCTTTCGGCTTGTCGAGCAGGTTGCGCCTGCACGGTCCACGGTTTTAATCACAGGAGAAAGTGGAACCGGTAAGGAGCTGATCGCGAAGGCAATTCACGAAGCCAGCACGCGCGCAGGCCGGCCGTTTGTAACGGTTAACAGTTCAAACATTCCGTCAGAGCTGCTCGAGTCGGAATTGTTTGGTCACACGCGAGGCGCGTTTACGGGAGCGGTAGCCGCGAAGAAAGGTTTATTCGAAGTCGCTGACGGCGGGTCGATTTTTCTCGATGAGATTGGCGACATTCCGCCTGAGACGCAGGTGCGACTGTTGCGCGTTATCCAGGAACGCGAGTTCACACCGCTCGGAGATACGACGCCACGACGAGTTGATGTGCGCATCATTGCGGCCACAAACATCGATTTGAAAGAAGCGGTGCGCTCGGGCACGTTTCGCGAGGATCTTTACTATCGTCTCGCGGTTGTTCCGATCGAGTTGCCGCCGTTGCGAGATCGAATCGAAGACATTCTGCCGTTGGCTCAGCACTTCATTCAAAAGTACAACGAAGAAAACGAGCGCAATGTCTCGGAGCAGCTCGCGCCGGAGGTTCTTGCCCTGCTCGAGGGATATTCGTGGCCCGGAAATGTACGCGAGCTCGAGAACACGATCGAACGCGCGGTAGTGATCGCTCCCGGCGACGAGGTCACGAAGGAATGTTTGCGCACTGAAATCAGCGACCCGAAGTCAGTCACGTCCGGACATCACGATGGCGCCAGCAATGCGGCCGTCGGCGACATCGGACGCGGCATAAACTTTTACGAAGAAGTGCGTCGCTTTGAAATCGATCTGATCAGACGCGCGCTCGAACAAACCGGTGGACATCAATCCCGTGCGGCGCGTCTGCTTGGCATGAACGCCACCACACTCAACTCGAAAATCAAAACGTACAACATTAATTTGAGACCTTAGCTCACGATGAAACGTCGCGAACTCGATGGCTGCCCAATCACAGGAGCACTACAGATGCTCGGTGATAAGTGGACGATGCTGGTTGTGCGAGAGTTGTTGGGTGGTCCAAAGCGCACGATGGAGTTGCTGAACAGTCTCTTTCCGATCAGCAGTCGTACGCTCGTGCAGCGTTTGCGCGACATGGAAAAGGATCGACTGGTGGAGCGCACAGACTTCGGCGGCAATCCGCCACATATCGAGTATGCGTTAACCGAACGTGGAATGTTGCTGTTGCCGCTGCTGGAATCGCTGCGCCAACTCGGTCTGGCTCTGAAATGTAATGAATGTGAGGACCGCAAACAGCGCCTCGGGGCCTACTGCGAACCCTGCCCCCTCAACGAAACCCCCATCGATCTGCCGCCACCGCGCTCGGTTCCAGCACCACCACGCCACCGCGAAAAAGACGACTCAATCGTGCTTTTATAATCCGCGTTTATCCGTGTTCACTCTGCATTTGGGATCATATGCCCATCGGGTGTGATGATCGCCTGTCGATCCGCCGTGATGTGTTCACCCTCGATCGTGACTTCCTCACCGGTCGGCATTACAACCGGCAGGTGGTCTAGAAATCGTTCGGCATCGATCGCCGACATACACCCAGTGCCTGCGGCAGTTATAGCTTGCCGGTAAAACGAATCCTGCACGTCGCCACACGCAAAGACTCCGGGAATGTTCGTGGCGGTCGAATGTCCAGAGGTCTTCAAATACCCAATCTCGTCCATGTCTAACTGGCCCTTGAACAAATCGGTGTTCGGCTTGTGACCAATCGCCACAAACACACCCTGACAGGGGAAAACTTGCTCCTCGCCCGTGTGCAGGTTCCGCAGCCGAACACCCGTAACTCCATCTGCGTCAGTTCCCAGGATCTCGTCGACCGCAGTGTTCCAGATAAACTCGATCTTCTCGTTCTGGAACGCCTTCTCCTGCATGATCTTCGACGCCCGCAGCTTGTCGCGACGATGAACGACGTAAACCTTCGCGGCGTAACGCGTCAGGAAAGTCGCCTCTTCCATCGCCGTGTCTCCGCCGCCAACCACGACCAGTGTCCGGTTTCGAAATGCGGGCAAAGGACCATCGCACGTTGCACACGCAGAAACTCCATTCCCGCCAAAACCATCCGGCACCTTCGCCTCGCCCGGGATGCCAAGCCATTTCGCCGAAGCGCCGGAGGCGATAATCAACGTCTCCGCCGAAATCGTTTTTCCCTCGGTGTAGAGCTGAAACGGGCGTTCTGAAAGGTCCACTTCGGTAATCCAGGCCTCGAGAAACTCGGTTCCAAACCGTTCCGCCTGCTTGCGAAACTCGTGCATCAGGTCTGGGCCCTGGATTCCTTCCGAAAAACCCGGATAGTTTTCGACTTCCGTCGTGATCATCAACTGCCCGCCGGGCG
>JBKPPU010000309.1:0-2679 GCA_046733695.1 Acidobacteriota bacterium | reverse complement strand
GTCCTGTACACTGAGGGCGGCACGCTGCTCGGGCGCCAGACAGTTCCCAACAACAGTCGCTATCGATTTCTCAATTTACCCGATGGTCGTTACGACGTCGTCGTGGAAGTTGAAGGCGCCGAGGTCGCGCGTGTGCGCGTCTGGGTAAAATCAGCTTACAAGACTGACTTCCGTCAGGATATCCATCTTGAGTGGCAGGCCGATGCTTCTCAACGCCAGCGCGCAAAAGCACAGACGGTCTCGGCCGCTGACTTTTATGAGCGGAAAGGCCGTAACAAATCCCTCTTCGAAAAAGCACAGCGACTGCTCGACAAGCGTCACTACCGTGAAGCAACTCCACTACTCAACGGAATCGTCGCTGCCGATCCCGCGGACTTTCAGGCGTGGACCGAGTTAGGCACAGCCTATCTGGGAAATGGCGACGTCGCACAAGCGGAGAACGCGTATCGCCGAGCAATTCAAGAGAGGCCCACATTCCTACTCGCGTTATTAAATCTCGGGCGTCTTCTGAACACTCAAAAGAGATACGCTGAATCGATCGATGTGCTCGGCCGCGCCACCGAAGTGCGTCCGGATTCCGCTGACACCCATTTCCTGCTCGGCGACACGTATCTCAAACTGAAGCTGGGTTCAAAGGCGGTCCCGCATTTAAATGAGGCGCTAAGGTTGGATCCAAACGGCAAGGCCGACGCACACCTACTGCTCGCGGCCTTATACGACGCAGCCGGCTTGAAGAACAAAGCAGCTCTGGAGTACGAACAGTTTTTGACGAAGAAGCCTGACTACAAGGATCGAAAAGCCCTCGAGCAATACATTTCAGCCAACAAGAAACCTTAACTCACCGTCGTATAAAAAAGGAGCTGAGGATTGCTCCCCAGCTCCTTGCAAAACCAAAACCTCAATCAACTAGAAAATGTAACGCAGTCCAAACTGCATCAGGCGTCCGGCTCTGGTCTCGCCCAGCGGCGCCTGCGTTGAAGTGAAGTTTCCGAAATTCAGCGGCGCGTTTCCACCGGCAATAAATGGATCCACAGTACTAATACCTGATCCGTTGAAGCCGGTTAACCGCTGTGTATTTGTGACGTTGAAGACTTCCCAGCGGAAGGTAAGTGCATGTCCTTCCCAGGGCATTCTGAACGTCTTATGCAGAGCAGCATCGAGCGTGAAGTAACCGGGGTAGCGCAAAGTATTGCGGTCACCACCTTCACCGGGCTTCGGATCGCGGTAGCTCTGGGCCACGGCATTCGGATCCGCAAACATATTGGGGGCGCCGTTGAAATCCCCAAAGTGTTCTTCAATCGGGCGAACTGCGACCATACCGGACGAGATCTGCCAGTTAGTGGCCCAACGCTGAAACGCGAAAGGACGCGTCGTAGCGGGCAATCCAGAGTTCCAACGGAAAATTCCCGTGATGTCCCAGCCGCCCAAAATGCCGTTGGTAATCGTGCCGGCGTCGCTCAAAAACTTCTTACCACGACCGAACGGCAGACCCACCAACCAGTTCGCATTGATGTTGTGACGAATGTCGAAATCAGAATTCGCGTAGTTCGACATGGGATCCAGCGGGTTGAAGATTAACGACGCAGTCGAGAAGTTGCCGGCACTCTGAAGACCGGAAGCATCGTCCAGCGAATGCGACAACGTGTAGTTGAAATCAAACGTAACATCCCTGGATAGACGCTGGCGAATACTTAACTGCGCCGAGTTGTAATTGGAAATAGCAAACGACGACCACGTGTTCAGTGCCGCATATTGCGGATTCACGAACGTGTTGTTGAAGATCGAAGCGGGCTTGTCGTCCCAACGCGCTCCGGATTGCAGGAACGTGTAGTCAGTGACGTTCTGTCCGCCAACAGCAGGCAGAGCGATGCGACGATAAGCAGCCTGCGTTGCCGTTAGTGTCCGGTTAACGCCAAGGATGCTGAACGTGCCGGCGATTCCCGGAAGCACATTCTCGAAGAATGGGATTGGGTTCACCGAGGTAATCGGCACACCCGCGTAGCGCAAGTCGATCAGGGCTTGCATGGCTTCATAGAAAGTCTGGCCCGATTTGATATCACGCAGGTTGTTGAAGTGCATGATGTCTCTTTGGCCCAGCAGGTTCCGAGCAAAACGGCCGACATAACTCACTTCAAACGACAGTCCCCTATTCAATTCACGAGCATAGGAGAACGTGTAGCTGTAGTTGTATGGAGTCGTGATCGTGTCGTCGAGCGAGGTTTCAATTCGCTCGGCGCCGTTTGCCGGCTGCGTTAACGGGAACGAGATCGCGTTGCTGAAGTTTCCGACTATCCCCGGCAACGTGCGTACGTCCGGAATCGTGCCGGTAAAGGCCGGCGCCAACTTCGTGCTGACGTTGTACGTATTTACCGGAATGGTCAGTGCTGATGCGAAACCCAGCTGATTACTCAGATCGAAGTTGACGGCCAATGCACTGCCGATGCGATCATAGGTAGTGCGGAAGCCGGCGCGAAATACTGCTTTGCCCTCGCGTCCGATCAGTTTGCCCCAGAAGTTATCCGGGAGTTCAGGCTGCCATGCGACCGCGAGGACAGGAGCGAAGTTATTCCAATCCTGTTTATAGAAACCAGGCTTGCCATTCGCTTTGCCCGAAAGATTGAGCGAGATCGGATCGTTAAAAGGTACGCCATTATTCGCGCTGTTCTTACGTTGTTCGAA
>JBKPPU010000308.1:0-25939 GCA_046733695.1 Acidobacteriota bacterium | reverse complement strand
CCCTGGGGGGCCCTTTACCAGCAGTGGCCGCTTTAATGCAATAGCCATATTCACAGCCTGGACCAGTTTTTTATCGGCAATATAAGGAAACCGTTTCCGTTCGTCGTTGTCGGGTGGAAGCCCCTGCCCACGAAAGCGATCTATGCTCATTGTCATCACTCCTGGGTCGCGCCTAAATGGTCCATGTTGAATTGTCAGCCAATTTGAGACAAAGTATCTCTGGCATTCCTCGTGTTTCGGTTATTAATACTTTGGCAAATACCTGGGCAGCTTCCGGCTTAACCCATCCGCCGTTTTGCAACCAGGTGGACACCTCTTCCTCTTCGAAGGGAAGAAGTTCCGGCAGTTTAATGAGTAGTTGTGGATCGAATGAGACTGCTTCTTTTTTGAGCGCAGGTTGAAGATATTGTTCCTGAGTTGGCAAGATTGTCTCTTCAAGTGTGACAAGAACAATCAATCTATAAGACGAGGCGCCGTCCAAAGCTGCAACAAGCGGTCGCCAAAACTTTTCGACAAACTCAACAAGCGAGTTGGTCAAACGCTGGACGTTTGCAATCTCCAGAATAACGTCGCCTTCTTCCAGCATCTTTTTAAAGCGTACGGCAAGCGCTTTGATGGATTCAGGTATCCAATTCGGCTCAATGTTTGAGCCAATTATTTCGACCAATCTTTCTATAGCAGTTTTTCGCCACACCGCACCTATCGCAACTACGTACTGTTTGATCCCCGGTTTGGTCTCAAGCATTTTTCGAAAACGAAGTGCAAGCCTGGAATGGCCGTTACCGCTCAATCCGTGAATCAAGAAGCAGACCGTCTTGGGCCATTGTGGTCTAAGAAGTATGTTTAGAGTGTCTTCAAACTCTCGTTCGTGTTCTACGCGACCAATCCTATTGATCTCAGTTTCGTAGGGAGATCGCCATTTGGTTTCAGTATGAGCTTGGATGTCACAAAGATTAACCGACCAAAGTACGACGCGGATGGCAACTCTCGTGGTCAAATCACTCAGAGTGTCGAAAGTTTGAACGGTCCCCCCCTGCATAACCTTTTCGCAGAATGTTTTCTGTGCTTGAGAGTCTAATTCTGTTTGGCCGCTGGCCCGTTGCCTTAGCTCGAGCCCAAAAGGCGTGAGGGGATTTGGCAGGAAAACGACCATGACCTTTCCGTATTCCGTTGCCCAATCAAACTCGGCCTCTGTAATTGACTTCTCCAGCGCAGGCGGCATCCACCCGCGACGATACGCAAAGATGCCAATGTAATGACTGCTTCCCTGTATTTTTTCGCAGCATACTTTGACGGGATCCTGGTATTCGGTGTCCCACGTTTCCATAGTAATTGGTACGCCGCCTGCCAAGCGCACAGCGCGTATGACCTCTGGCCTGCAATCCTTGTCGAGATCATCTTTGGTAGCGCTGAGGAAAGGATTAATACTCGGCATCGGAGTACTCGACATCACCGTTCATAAGAGAAAGCGTGCAACTTGTGCACACGGGTTCTGAAGGCGTGAAGAAAGTTCTTTACAACGTAACCTAAAGAGTTAAACCTCTTACTGAGCTAAGCGGGGAATGCTTCTTCGTGAATGAAGTCTACACTGCTACTTCTTTCGTTTGCAAAGGTCTGATCCTCACTCTTATTTGCTGTGACATTTCGGAGATCGGTGGATAACGAGCTGAGGTGACGGCGCGTTCGGAGTTTAGTCCTTTTGCGGGCAACAAACAACATACATGTCAGCGTTACGCCGTGACCGGCTGCACCACGCGCAAAATTCTTGTCGCGACTCAGGGCTTCGACTCGGCTTGCTTCGAGAGCTTCATTGTCTGGGCGAGAGCTTCTTCGTATTGTCGCTGTAGTTCAGCTTTACGGCGTGCATTTCCCGACATTTCAGCGAACTTCTCCAGCTCCAGAATGAGGTTTGTTTTATAGGACCAGGCAGATTCGCTTTCGGGCGTTAGAATTATCGCCATGTTCACCATTTCCAGTCCGCGGCTGGCGCACACTTTGATCCGTTCGAAATCAACCGGGTCTTTAGGCTTGCGATAAGTAATGTAGGCCTTGTTTTGGACGATGGTCGTAACTTTATTACCTGGCAGCTCGGTGATCTTGAACGAGCAATCCCAGTATTTCGAAGCGAGAACTACAAACGCCTCAGCTCGTTTGTCGTTTGGGAATGACACGTCAGCGGCGCGTCGAAGGATCCATTCATTCAGCATGTCGTCCTCCTTTATTGCGCCATAGAGGTATGCTACCGCTTTGTAAGCTTCATCATCATGAGGCACACGTTCAAGGATCCTCTGATAACTGATTATCGCCTGCCGTGCTTTTGCAACATTCTCCGGTGTGTAATCTCCAGGTTTGTATTGCGCATGAATTGTACGAGCCACAAAGTACGGTGCAGTTTTGTTTTGTGGATCGAGCAGCAGCGCCTTTTCGGAATGGACCTGCGCTCCTGCGAAATCTCCTTGCCTATAGGCGATAGCAGCTTCATCCAACTCTTGCTTAGCTTGTGCTTCAGCTTCACCGGAAACAGGCGTGGGAGTTTGGGCCAGTAATGGCACTGCTAGCGAGAGAGTGATCGTCAGCAAACTTAACAGCTTCATCTTCACGACCTTTCGATGAGGACGCTCCCGCTCTCGCATAGTAAACCGGCTCACGGAAATACTCCATAAAAAGGATTCCGTCTCATGGATGACGAGTTCAATTATTCGCATCCCCGTTTTTAAAAATGGGATCGCGTGATCCCATAACTGAACTCTCACGGCCTCGGGAACTGAATCAATCGTTCAGAATTCCGACCGTTTCGCCGTGGCACGAGCTTTGACAATGGGCTGGACACGTTGAGGTATATCTAACGATGCAGACACTCATTCAGGATTTGCGCTACGCAGTGCGCGGACTAATCAAACGACCCGGCTTCACATTTATCGCCATAATGACACTGGCGCTCGGGATCGGTGCAAACAGCGCCATCTTCAGCGTCGTCGATGGCGTCCTGCTGCGCTCTCTGCCATTGCCCGACTCGAAGTCGCTTTACGCCATCCACACGGGCGCCGCCACCTTCAACCGCTACGACGCTCCACTCTCGTATCCCGAGTATCAGGATGTGGTCCAGCAAACGCGCAGCTTTCAGAGCATCGGCGCCTGGGCTGACACTAACGCGAACTTGTCAGACGGCGTGAAGCCCGAGCGCGTGATAATGCGGATCGTACTTCCGTCACTGCTCCCAACGCTCGGAGTTGAACCGGTGCGCGGCCGCAATTTTCTGCCCGAGGAAACCACCAAGGGTCGCGACCACGTGGCCATGATCACATATGGTCTCTGGCAGCGGCGGTTCAGCGGCGCTGACGATGCCGTCGGCAAGTCGGTGCATCTCGATAATGCCGACTATCAGATTATCGGTATCCTGCCGCAAGACTTTCAATTCGAGAGGCCGGTCGAAGTATGGGTACCACTCACCACGACGGATCCGGACGTCAACGTGCGCAATGCACATTTCCTGAACGTGATCGCGCGTTTGCGTCCCGGCGTAAACGAGAAAGCCGTGACTGCGGATCTCGACGCGATCGCGAAGTACGAGAGCGACAATTTTCCTGATATGTTCCCGCCCACTGCTGGATTCGCGTTTCGTGCGCGGCCATATCTCGAGGACATCGTTGGCGACGTGCGGTTGCCGCTCTACGTTCTTTTGGCTGCCGTCGGCTTCGTACTGCTGATCGCCTGCACGAATGTTGCCAACCTGCTACTCGCCAAGGCCGCGCCACGCCAGCGCGAGATCGCTCTCCGAACAGCGCTGGGGGCGCGAAGATATCATCTCTTGCGGCAGCTTTTGACTGAAAGCATGTTGCTCGCAATTATCGCGGGCGGGATCGGGGTGCTGCTGGCCTCATGGGGCACCACTGCCCTCGTCGCGCTTAGTCCCAATTCGCTGCCGCGCGCTCGCGAGATTGGTTTCGATTGGCGCGTGTTAGCGTTCACCAGCGTGGTTGCCTTGACGACGGGCATCGTCTTCGGACTTCTGCCGGCGATTTGGGGTCCGCGAGTCGATCTCACCGATGCGCTGAAAGAAGGAAGTCGCGGCTCAACTGCAAGCGGCGGACGTTTGCGCAAAATGCTGGTGGTGACCGAGGTCGCGCTTTCGGTGATGCTGCTGGTCGGCGCCGGCCTTATGCTACGCAGCTTCTCTCATCTGCGTAGTGTCGATCCGGGTTTTCGGACGGATCATGCACTGACTTTGCGCGTGGCGCTGCCGGTACCTTCAGGTCCAATATCCACAGCCGATGAGGATCGATTCGTGAGTTTTTTCGATCGTGCGCTGGCGAGGATAAGCGAGTTGCCCGGGGTCACGGCAGCGGGCGCTAGCAATATGGTTCCGCTCGACGGGAACGGCACCGATCGGTTGATCGATATCGAAGGGTATGTCCCGCGCGACAAGGCCGACATGCCAGACGCACAGGATCGTCAGGTCACCCCCGGATGGTTCGCCGCCATGGGCATTCCGCTCGCGCAGGGTCGCCTCATCCAACCTTCCGACGATGAGAAAGCGCCGCGCGTGCTCGTTGTGAACGAATCTTTCGCCAAACGCTTCTTTCCGAACGGCGACGCGATCGGAAAACGCGTCCGTTTGGGCAAGCTCACTACTGATTTCCCATGGGCCACCATCGTCGGAATCGTCGGCGACGTGCGAAACTTCGCTCTCGACGAGCCGCCGCTGCCGACCATGTACTGGCCGGTTTCGCAGGTTCGGCAAACGCCATCGCTCGCGATTGTGGTACGCACGCAAGGTGATCCGACCACCCTCACGTCTTCCGTTCGTGATGCTATCGCCGAGATCGATCCGGCGCAGCCGATTTACGGCATGCAGACGCTCGAACAACTCGTTGCAAAGTCACTTGGTCAGCGTCGATTCACACTCACGCTCATGTTGTTATTCGGAGTCATCGCCCTCGTACTCTCGGCCATCGGCATTTACGGCGTCATGGCTTTTGCAGTCACGCAACGTACACAGGAGATCGGCATTCGCATGGCGCTCGGTGCGCGTGCGACAGATGTACTGAAGATGGTGGTGGGATCGGGAATGTTCCTGGCTGCGATCGGTGTGGCCGTAGGACTGATCGGCGCGTTTGGTCTGACACGTTTGATGTCGAGTCTCTTATTCGGCGTCTCGCCCACAGACCTTGTGACCTTTGGACTGGTCACGGCGGGTCTACTGCTCGTAGCACTGCTAGCCTGCTACATCCCGGCGCGACGCGCCACAAAAGTCGACCCACTCGTGGCGCTGCGATACGAATAAGTTGGGGATGGCGAGCGTTAGTAGTGGTTCAGTTGAAATACGCCGAAGGCGTTCGCTAACCTCAGCATCGGGTTGGAGCGCGAAGCGCGACAACCCTGGGCTGAAATTAGCGAACGCCTTCGGCGTATTTTCAAACTGAACCACTACTCGAGCGTTAGTTTGGTAATAACTCGCTCTCAATTACTGCAATCTGAGCGTCAACCATTCCGAATAGATTCGACTCGCCACACCGAGTGAAGGCAAGGTGCTTCGCTGCGTTTGCGAGTAGTTTGGGATCCCTGGAGTTTTCCAGCGTTCCCATGAGCACAAACAGCGCCGCCGCAGATTCATCACCGGCCCGACAGATTATTTCTGCCAGTGCTTCGATCTTTTCTTCGTTTAGATCATCTTCGTTGGCGCCGGGCTCAAGCGTGAAATCGACCGAGTCGATGATCTTTTCACCCGCACCGCGCGCCGCACGATGTCAGCGAGCCACAGATCGTTGATCTCCAATGCGTAACGAACAATCGTTCGCCACTGTGGATCGGTTCTTCTATCGTTTATGACTAATAGCGCGCGACGTCTGAGCGCATCGCTGATTGTGATTTGAATTGTTTCGGGTTCGTGAGGTGTTTCCTCAAGCGCTGTTGCGCTAACACGCGCAGACATAATCTTCAATCCTTCCTGAATAAGGGTTGACGGTTTAGGGCTGGCTTTGTGTTGCTGCACAAGTCGGCCCGCTTCTTTTTGGAGGCGTAACCCGCACCATAGCACAATTATTTTCGGTTGTGTTCAAAAAGTGCGGTTCGCTTATGCGCGCGCACTAAACTCACGGATATGCTTCGCTACTTGGCTCATCCACCTTCACACTTGATCAACGGGCCTCTTAAAGGTATGCGAAATCTGTTTTCGACCGATGGTAATACTTGCGGAGGCAAATTGGACACCGTGGCCGACTATTCGTTGTCCATTCGAGGTGAAACAATCTATCTCACCTAAACGAACCTCCGATACAAGATTGCTCATTTCGTCAAAGAAGCAGTTCCCTGACACAACCAGTAGAGCGTCTGCATGAATAACAGGCTCATCCAATTGAACAAGTTGGTTGCCAGTATCAGTCTCAATAATAGCTTGCGTTTCTTTGACGTTGTAGGCCCGGTAAGAGAGTTTAAACTGGAGACGAAAAGTTGTGAATGTATTCCTGACTTGGAGTGTGAACCTTGGAAACTGTCTCGTGACCCCCGATCACTCGTATCGCAGCGCTACCATCGGATCGACTCTCGACGCTCGTCGCGCCGGGAGGTAGCAAGCGAGCAAAGCAACCGTTAAGAGCAGCAGCGAGACGCCCACGAAGGTTACGACGTCTGTCGCGCCGACGCCGAAGAGGAGACTCGACATCAGGCGCGTCAGCAAGTACGCGGCTGCCAGGCCGGCGCCGACACCTAATAAGGTCAAGACCAGGCCCTGGCCCATGACCAGCTTGAGAACGTCGGAAGTCTGCGCGCCGAGCGCCAGGCGGATACCTATTTCGCGCGTCGACTGACTGACAGAGAACGAGATCACACCGTAAAGACCAACCGCCGTCAGAAGCAGCGCCACAGCGGCGAAAGCCGCGACCAACGTCATGTTGAAGCGAGGGGAAGCGACAGAGCGCGCCATGTACTCCTCCGCCGTCAGGATGCTGAACACTGGAGCGTTCCCATCCATCGACTGAACCTCTTTCCGCACCGCGCCGACAAGCGCGTGCGGGTCTCCACTCGTGCGGACGACAACAGTCATCGAGGTCAAGGGCATCTGCGCCTGCGCAAAATAGAACTCATACATTGAGGCGCCCCTTAGGCTGCGATGCTTCACATCACCCACTACGCCGACGATCTCGCGCTTGACGGCCCCGCCCGTCGTCGAGAAACCGGGTGTCATGTGCTTGCCAATAGCGTCGCCCGCTGGGAAGAATTTCTTTGCCAGCGTCTCGTTCACGATGATGACGGGCGCAGACTTCATATCATCGCGATCCGTGAAGTCGCGTCCTTCGAGAAGAGGAATGCCCATCGTGCGGAAGTATCCGGGGCCCGCTGAATGTAGGACGCCAACCGGGAGACTCGCCGTTTCCTTGGGCGGCTGTCCCTCGATCTCGAGTCCGGTAGTTGCGGATGCACCGCTTAAGGGCAGTTGCCAGGTCACGCTCGCATTGACTACGCCGGGCAGCGTCCTAATGCGATCGCTGAGCTGCCTGAAGAACTCGCCCGTCTGTTCGGGCGTGCCCGTTGACGACTTGGCGACGTTCATCGTCAGGACGTTGCGCGGATCAAATCCCAGTGGGACGTTTTGCAGGCGCACGAGCGTCTGCACAAGGAGCCCCGCGCCGATCAAAAGCACAAGCGCGAGCGCCACCTCCGCGACGACCAGGAGGTTGCGCGCGCGGCCCGAGCGCAGTCCGCCCGCTCCGCTTCGCCCCCCTTCCTTCAGCGCCTCTGCCAGCCCTCCCGGAGAGACGCTTATTGCAGGTGCGAGCCCGAACAGCACGCCCGTCAGCAAAGAGACCGCAGCCGTGAAAACAAATACGCGTGCATCCAATCGCGTCTCCGTAATGCGCGTGATGCTTTCAGGGCTGAGCGAAACGATCAGCGTTGTGCTCCACATCGCCAACAGGCTCCCTAGCGTTCCGCCCGCGAGCGCGAGCATGAGGCTCTCCGTGACGAGCTGCCGCGCGATGCGCCAGCGCGAAGCGCCGAGCGCGACACGCACGGTTATTTCTCGCTGTCGACTGACCGCGCGCTCAAGCAGTAGGTTCGCGACGTTGGAACACGCAATGAGCAACACGACACCTACGGTGCCAAAGAGGAGTAGCAGCGTGAAGCGCAGATTCCCCACCAGCCATTCGAGCAGAGGCATGACCTTGATGCCGACGTCCTTGTTCATGTGTGGGAACTGAGTCGCGAGGTTCGACGCCACAAGGTCGGCCTCTGTCTGCGCCTGTTGAATGGTGGCGCTGTCCTTGAGTCTGCCGACTACCCTCCACGCGCGGTAGCCGCGCTCGACCATGATCGAGCCCTCTCCCGTCTTCTCGTTGTCGCGCGCAGTCGATATCCAAACCTCGGTCGGCTGCGCCTGGACCGGGAACAAGAACTTCGCGGGCATCACGCCAGCCACTGTATAGGCATTGCCATTCAACGTAATCGTTCGGCCGACTACGCCATCCTCGCCGCCGAAGTGTTGCTGCCAACAGTCCCAACTCAGGATCGCCGGATATCCGCGGCCCCCGGCCCCTGCGTTGTCTTCTTCCGGAAGAAAGACGCGCCCCAGTGCAGGCGAAACGCCGAGCAGCGGGAAGAGGTCTGCGGTAGCGACGGTGGTGCGCAGCCTCGCGGCCTCGCCCTGCCCCGTCAGCGTCATGGTGTTGTTGTAGTAGGCGGCGAGCCGCTCGAACGCCTTCGTCTGCTCGCGCAGATCTGCGAAGTTCCGAAACGAGAATTGGGAGAGGTTGCTCCGATCCTCCGCCTCAGTCTGTCCCAGCGCCAATAGACGTTCGGAAGAATAGAAAGGCAACGGCCTTAAGAGCACCGCGTTGACGACCGAGAAGATAGCGGTGTTGGCCCCGATGCCCAGCGCCAGGGTCAGAATCGCGACCAGAGTGAAACCCGGATTCTTCACAAGCATTCGGGCGCCGTAACGAAGGTCCTGCCAGAAAGTTTCCATGTTTGTCCTCTATTCTAAAGACGAAAGACGTTCGTCTTATTGTACGGTCCAACTCTGGTTGGTAGACGCAGATTCAACAAGCGTGCCGTACTGCATCGAGCTGTTCTGGAGTCGAAAAGAAAAGAAAATACTCGAAGTTGAAGGCTGCCAGCGTTCGAACAAAAAAGTCTGCTTCTTACTTTTGGGACCAACGATCCCATTTTCGTTAAGGCCTGCGAACGGAATTTTGGACAGCCGCCTCAATCAATAGGCGCCGCACGCTCGCCAGCAGTACCATTGAACTGCCGGCATAGTAGTAGGACTTATTCGAAAGGAGCACGAAAATGGACGACGCAACATTCGCACGTCAGCTTTGTTGCTGGCTCGACCCGTTTCGCCTCGCTTCCCTGTCTCAACAGTACATACAGAATCCAGGCCTTCTCGAACGCCGGGTCATCGCAACGCGCGAAGCAAGCAGTTTCGCGCAGGCGAGCGACGTTGGACTCGACCGCCTGATACGATCCTTCATTGAGAACTTCGTTCTCACCGGCGAGACCCTTTTGCTGCTACCCGGCGTCAGCCGGATGCCACTGGGCGACGCTGCGCTCAGGCGAATGTCAGGGCTTCGCTTCACCGGAGACGTCTCGTTTGCGAACTTCGATCCGTCCGTTTCGGCTAACACAGTAGCGACGTTCGCCGGACCGGCCCTCGAGATTCAGGTGATCGCAGGGCCCATCAATTTCCTTATTCGGTTCGTCGACGAAATCGCGCGTATGTGGTTGGCTCTCCCGCGCGATAAGGCGTTCTACGAGTCGTCATTCCACACTGAGCTTGCGATCTATATCGAGGCGTGCGTGGCGAGTGCTCTCGGGTTCAACGTGGATACTGCATGGACCAGTGGCAGGCCCGGTGTGAATGCCCAAGTACTTACCGGAGTTTTCACGATGGTTGGAAGCCCGCCGTTCGACCGTAGGAAGGTCGTGTCTAGCTGGGCCGCCTCCGGTCGTGCCATTCCGCCTCCTCCTGCCGTAGTCGAGCAACAGTCCGAGGCAGTGTTCGAAGAAAGAGACGGGTTCCTATTACTTGATGCGTCGGAGGCCGCTAATCCGTGGCATAACCTCGAGCACTTTAGAAACGAATGTTCTCCGCTGTCGGGCGTAGAGACGCCCCGACCGCGCACTGATGGAAAGCTGTTCGTGGACTCGCAGTATGGGCACGCATTCGACTTTCTTCTCACCGAATCGTCCGCCGTTTACGGCTTCACTGAAAGTCTAGCGGCGATGAGCCAGCAGAGTGAGCTTGGGTACCTCCGCGTTCCCTACCGCTGTATACCCCGTATTCGCGTGCGCTCGCGTTCGGAAGTTGACGCGATCGTCGACACTGTTCGCGCACGGCATGGCGGACTCGTGGAGAGCCGTTTGCTTTTGCGCGGACAGACGAAAGAGTATCTCCTCGGGCGCTCTGCTGCCGCATTGAACGCCTTGTACGGTGATCCAGGAGCGCTCGAGCCCTCGCTTCCCGCTTCGGCCACACGTAAGGGCCAACCACTCGAAGCGGTATTGCCACAATGGTGCTTTCTTATCCGTAGCTATCAGATGGGACTCCAGGTCCAAATGGTTAATCAGCTTGAACCGGCTCGACTAGAGCAACTCTCGCCGTTAATGGCTGCCGATCGCCAACAACTCGAATTATCCCTCGATACTCAGACGATTGCGTTGTCGCTCGCGCAGCACTACGGATTGCCAAGCATGGGACTGGATCTCACCGACCAGGTCGATACGGCTCTGTTCTTTGCACTGCACCCATTCGTACGCAACGCCGAACGCAAACTGCGCGTCACGCCGAGCGATGGGACTCCCGTTCTGTATCTGCTCCTGCTTCCTGAACGGTTCTGTGTCGAGTACGCCCGCGCGCGGCCGCGAATCTTTCCCCGAGGACGTCCGGACGCTCAGGCAGCGTGGTTTTCTCATCTGGGCTGGGGCTATCGTCGCAATCAGTGCGCCGAGTACCTTGCTGCCGCCTTATATCTAGAGCCAGACGGTGATTTCGGACCGGTTCCGCGAGCGGAGGATCTCTTTCCGCCGAGTGAAGAAGACGCCTTCGGCAGTCTGCTCGAGGCAGTGCTCGCAGAGCAATGGGCGAGTCCTATACTGCGACAGTACCTGGAACAGCTCTATTGGCTCGCTCGCTGACGTGGTCCAAGAGATATCAGGCTAGGTCCAAACGGATCATCCGCTTTTCGACCTTCGTCAATAACCGAGAGCCAGTCCATCCTTGCGCGGATCGGATGCGCCCATCAGCGTCCCGCTCACCGGGTCGATCATGATTGCCTGACCGCCACCCATCGACGATCGCAGAATGCCGGGAGGCGAAGCTCGCCGGTGGCCCAGAGCGATTAGACGGCTAATCACGGTCGCCGGAATTTCGTCCTCGAGCAAGACGTCTCTCCCGTTCATATAACGGTAGCGCGGTGCATCAATCGCCTGCTGCAAACCCATGCCCAGATCGATGAGGTTGACCAACACTTGAACGTGTCCCTGCGGCTGAATGCCGCCACCCATCACGCCGAATGACATGAACAGCTTATTGTCTTTAAAGACCATCGCCGGAATGATCGTGTGAAAGGGTCGCTTGCCCGGCTCGAGATGGTTGGGGTGGGCCGGGTCCAGTGAAAACGCACTACCGCGATTCTGAAGTACGATTCCTGTATCGCCCGCGACAATGCCTGATCCAAATGCGTCGAAGAGACTGTTAATGAACGACACGGCGTTGCCGTCTTTATCGATGATTGTGAAGTAGGTCGTGTCGCTACCGACGTTGATATCGCCAGGCGGAGGTGAATCGAGTGCTCTGTTTGGATTGATAAGCGCGCGTCGTTTGGCTGCATAGTCTTTCGACAGCAACTCGACTACAGGTATTTTTGAGACAGCGGGATCAGCGATGTAGCGATTGCGGTCGGCAAAGGCAAGTTTGGTTGCTTCAATCAGCGTGTGATAGTAGCGAACCGGTTGTTTACTCAACGTCGCAAGATCAAAACCCTCGAGGATGTTAAGCGTGAGTAAGGCAGTCAAACCCTGGCTGTTCGGTGGAATTTCGTAGACGGTGTAACCGCGGTAGTTAGTTGAGATCGGTTCGACCCATTCTGATTTCTGCGCTGCCAGATCTGCAAGTGAAATGAAACCGCCGTTCTTCTCGCAGTAGTCAACGATTGCTTTTGCTATTTCACCTTTGTAAAAGGCATCGCGGCCACCGTGAGCGAGCGTGCGAAGAGTGCGAGCGAGATTAGGCTGCCGGAACATCTCGCCTGGCCGTGGCGCTCGTCCGTCAATCAGGTAGTTAGCTGCAGACGCCGGAGTCTTCTTCAACTTTGTCACTTCGGCATTCCAGTCTTCAGCAGTCTTTTCCATGACTGGAAACCCGTTCTCCGCACACTCGATAGCCGGCGCTAACACATCCGCAAGCTTCATCGTCCCGTACTTATCCAACAACGTTACCCAACCATCAAAAGCGCCAGGCACAGTGATGCTCTCCATGCCGAACTCCGGCATTTTTGTGGTCTGCTTCTTAGCAAAGTAATCAATACTCAACGCGCCTGGAGCACGACCACTGGCATTCAATCCCTTCAGCTCTTTTGTCCTGGACCAGTAAACGAGCATGAAAGCGTCGCCACCGATGCCCGTCATCATCGGCTCCGTCACATTGAGCATGGCCGCCATCGCAATCGCCGCATCGACTGCATTGCCACCGCGTTTAAGCACGTCGAGACCCACTTGCGATGCGAGTGGTTGACTGCTTGCTACCATTGCATGTTGGCTTCGCACAACGGATCTACCCGGCTTCACGCGAATAGTTTGGCTCTTGTCCTGGGCCAATAGATGAATGTTTGTCATCGACATCAGCGCCATCACCGCAGTTGCAATGTAGATTCGAGCCACCGCTCGTGGCAATAGAATGATTGTCATGCGAGACATAGGCGAACCTTTCCCAACGGCCTACCGCCGGCTGGTCGACTAGTGGCTGTTTAGAAACGGAGTGTCCAATCAACACGCGGAAAACGCGCCAATTGTACCAAATCAATCATTACTTCTGAGCTATAGCGATAACGTAAAGACGGCCTCTGCCGGATTTCTCGGTGGATTCACTGCCAGGTTGAGAGTCGTGTTTTTTTCCCAGATCCCAGCGGCGTGAAACGTTTTGCTCGGTAGTGACATACGTAAACGGCAGCCTTTGATTTTGACAGTACTTTGATAGGAGACCGCGATGCCAACCTACGAACTCTCGCTAACCAATTTCACTTTTCCGGAGGAACTTCCGGAATCACGCAGTACGTTCCGCATGCTCCTGGATGTTCGTTACATCGATACCGACGACAAGTTTGCTACGCATCACGCTGTGTTGCCCGGTCTTGACACTTACTGGGAATGTGAGAAGGCGCACAAGAACGAAGCGAATTTTGTCCGCGATCTGAATGGACCAAGGCTCGACATGAACAAGATCGATCCCTGGGACCGGCTCTTCTTTCTCTTCAAGGCAAACTCTATTCATTCGATTCAGGTTCGGGTCATCGACATTGAGAAGGAGGGTGGATTCCTCGACAAAATCAAGGACTACGCGGGGTCGATCGTCGAGGCACTGGTAGGCACCGCGAAGACCGCCGCACTCGGCGCTATCCCGGGATCGATCTCATTTGTGAAAGACGCTTTTGGGTCCGCGGTGCACGATGTGGAAGCGTTTGGCCTGGCCCAACTGGCTGGCGCCAAACGTCAGGATTCACTGGTATTCAAGCAGGCAAAAAGAGGTATACCCCAGTTCAGTGGTGCTGGTGGCGCGTTCACTCTGGAAGGTCCAGGTACAAAAGGACGTTACGAACTCGGCTTGCAGCTCACGATAACGGAGTAGAGGTTCTGAATTTCCGCGTCGATTGAGGCGGTCGACGGTTTTTGAACGACATAACAAGGAGCTAAAAGATGCCCGACGATCCTAATAACGATACAGACGTAAACGATTCGGCTGATCCGCCGCCAGGTGACCCTGCGGAAAACGGCGCCGCAGATCAAGCAGCCGCTGAGGCTGCCGCGAAAGAAGCTGCTGACAAAGCCGCCGCTGAGGCTGCCGCGAAGGAAGCTGCTGACAAAGCCGCCGCTGAGGCTGCCGCGAAGGAAGCTGCTGACAAAACAGCCGCTGAAGCTGCCGCGAAAGAAGCTGCTGACAAAGCCGCCGCTGAAGCTGCCGCGAAAGAAGCTGCTGACAAAACAGCCGCTGAAGCTGCCGCGAAAGAAGCTGCTGACAAAACAGCCGCTGCACGAAGGACTGCTGCGGACGACACAAAGCAAGATGGTGCTAATGGAAACGGAAATGGACAGAATGATCAGAGCCGCCCGTGTACTGAGAGGGAGAAGATCTTCACGTGGTTGACGGTGGGACAATATGCCGTGCTCGGTGTAATTGGCGGGATTATCGTATATTTCCTGTTCAGCGGTTTATTCGGAAACAACACGTTCTTATTTGCGCTTTCAAAGCCGGAAGTTGCTCGTGGAGTCATCACCTTCCTCGTCGCTGCTGGAACAGTCTCGTTAGCGGTACTGTTAGTGATGGCCGCGATAATGAGCAGTGGCAGTAAGGATCTGGACCATCGGTTTGCTTTCGGCAAAGAAGTGTTGACCGTACTGATCGGCATACTCGGCACAATCGTCGGCTTCTATTATGGCAGCGCGAAGGAGAATACCGCGGCGCTCACGCTGTCGCCCGTCGCCATCAGCGAACCCGCACCTAAGATAGGTTCCACGTTTACTCTTGACGCAGTGATTATGGGCGGTACGTCACCTTACACCTACAGTATCAAATTCAGTGACCCGACTATCGCGGATGTAATAAATCAGTCGTCGGCAGGACCAATACATCACGAGTTCACCATCCCGACTACCACGGATGCGAAGAAGGTGGGCCAGGACATCACTTTTACGATCGACGTCAAGGATGCGAAGGACCAGACCCTTACATACAACAAAGACGGCAAGCAGTCGATCAAACTGCAGGCCGCCGGAGGAACTCCCTAGAACCGCTGACACTACATCCATCCGACTGACGAAAGGCTGGGACGATCAGGGCTGCAACTCGACCAGCCTTTCGCGACTTGTACTCATCTGGTATATCATTACGCGCGGATAAACAACTTAATCTGCGCGTGCCCTTGCCCTCAAAATAAATTTCGGATGGCTGCCGAAAATTCAGGAATAGTAAATCGCTCCGAGCAAATTCTTCAGGAACTTCTGCGTCATGGGGAGGTTTCGGTTGATGGATTGGCTAAGTCATTCAGCGTATCTGCGGCTACCATCAGACGCGACCTCAGCGAGTTGGAGCGACAGGGTTTGTTGCGACGAATTCATGGGGGCGCTGGACCAGTGGCGCCAATGCTGTACGAGCCGTTTCGTCATTTGTCTTCGTTCCAGGAGCAGGAAGAAAAATGCGCGGCAGAAAAACGTCAGATTGGGCTAACCGCCGCGAGTTTGATCTCGGACGGTGAGACCATCGCAATCGGCGCCGGCACAACCACCACACAATTGGCACGCTGCATCCGTCATCGGAAAGACATCACGATCTTTACCAATGCGATTAATATCGCGATGGAACTCAGTCACCTCCCGGACATCACCGTTCTGATGACAGGAGGATCACTCAGCGGAGCGTGGTTCGCGCTCGTAGGCGACGTGGCCCAGCGCAACATCGGCGAGATGTTTTTTGACAAAGCCTTTATCGGCGTCGATGGAGCGCATGTGGACCACGGAATGACAACTAACTATCCGGACCAGGCAGGTATTCACCGGGCGATGATGCGGCAAGCTCGACAGCGCATCGTTCTCGCGGATCACCGGAAGATTGGCGCAGTAGGTCGCTCGTTAATATGGCCCACGGACGACATTGATAAATTAATTATCGACAAATCTACTCCCGACAAAGCGATCGCTCCGTTTATAGCAAAAGAGATCGTCGTCTTACGCGCCTGAACCCTCCGCCTGACCAGGCATTGCGCAAAAATCCCGAATCCCGCTCACGGCAGTGGGCGGATACTTGAACTGCAAAAAATTTCTTCTCTGTGCACAGAGGATCCATTAATTAAGGAGAGCGAAGTAATGAAGACGACGATGTCGTTTGCCCTTCTCGTGTCATTTTTATTGTGCAACGGCTTCCAGACAGTGAATGCGCAGTCGTCGAACAAGTACGCCGTCAAGATAATCGCGCGGCCGCTGCCACTATCAGCCGTCAGAATCACCGGCGGGCCTCTGAAGCGGGCGCAGGATCTCAATGCCGAGTATCTGCTCAAACTCGAACCTGACCGGATGCTTGCTTACTATCGAAAACGCGCCGGACTCGAACCAAAAGCCCAGGGGTATCCCGGCTGGGATGGCGACGGAAGAAACCTGACAGGTCATATCGCTGGTCACTATTTGTCTGCTGTTTCAATGATGTATGCAGCGACTGGTGACGCACGCTTCAAGGAGCGAGCCGGCTACATCGTCAAGGAGTTGAAGGAGGTCCAGGATAAGAACGGCGATGGATATCTCGGCGCCCTTGAAGGACTCCGGGAAAAATTTGCTGAAGTTGCAGCAGGAAATATCAAATCGTCGTTCTTCGATCTAAACGGGCTGTGGTCGCCCTGGTACACGTTGCATAAGACCTTCGCCGGCCTACGCGATGCTTACAGGTTCACTGGAAACCGAACGGCCCTGGAGTTAGAGACTAAGTATGCAGCGTGGGCCGAGTCGATCATGTCGAAGCTCAATGAAGAGCAGACTCAGAAAATGCTCAACACCGAATTCGGCGGCATGAACGAGGTGCTCGCCGATTTGTACGCCGACACCGGGGACCAGCGTTGGATCGCTCTCTCACATCACTTCGATCATCACGCTTTTGTGGATCCACTCAAGCGTAAAGAAGACAAGTTGGCCGGACAGCACGGCAATACTGCCGTGCCCAAGATGCTGGGCGTGCTGAAACAGTATCTGTACACCGGTGATAACGGTGATGGAGTCGCCGCCAACTACTTCTGGGACATCGTGGTCAACGATCACAGTTACGTAACAGGGGGACACGGCAAAGACGAGTACTTTGGTCCGCCCGATCAACTGGCAGAGAGAATCGATGGGCGCACGGACGAGAGTTGCAACGTCTACAACATGCTCAAGATGACGCGAACCCTCTTCTCACTCAATCCTGACATCAAGTATGCGGAGTTTGAAGAACGAGCACTGTTCAATCACGTTCTCGGGTCTATCGATCCTGAAGACGGAAGAACTTGTTACATGGTCCCGATCGGCCGCGGTGTGCGTCATGAATATCAGGACATGTCGCGCAGTTTCACTTGTTGTGTCGGCAGCGGCATGGAGAGTCATGGTCTGCATGGTGACGGCATCTACTATGAATCTGCCGATCGTCTCTGGGTAAACCTGTACGTGCCTTCAACGGCGCAATGGAAAGAGGCCGGTGCAAATCTCGCAATGGACACCGGCTTTCCGGAAGGTGACAACGCGACCTTAAAACTCACCCTCCAAAAACCAAAACAATTTACCCTCTCGCTGCGACGTCCTGTGTGGGCCGGAACTGGCTTTGACGTTAAAGTAAACGGTAAGTCAGTTAAGACCGATGCCAAGCCTGGTTCGTACGTGGAGTTGAAGCGAACCTGGAGGACGGGAGATGTGGTCTCGTTAACTCTTCCGAAGACTCTGCGGATTGAAGGAACACCGGATAACAAGAACATCGCAGCGTTGATGTGGGGACCGCTCGTTCTAGCTGCCGATCTTGGACCCGAACGACGTGGTGGCCCAGCGGAGCCGATACCGTCGCTTCTGGCTTCGGACAAGCCTGTGGGCGAATGGTTGCAGCCGGTGGCCGACAAGCTTGGCGTCTTTCACACGGTGAATGTAGGAAGAACCACCGACGACAAGGAGAAGGAGTTAGAGTTCACACCTTTTTATCGCTTGCATCGCCGGATGTATGGAATCTATTTCGACCTCTACTCGTCGGACACGTGGAGCAAGAAACTTCAGGACACCGCCGCCGCCCAAAAGAAGCAGCAACTTTTGGAAGCGGCCACAATAGGCTACATACCCACAGGAGATCTCGAGAAAGAGAGAGCCTTCAATCAAAAAGGTGAAGACACGAATCCGGATCGAATGACGGGACGACCGGGACGTCGTTCAAAGAAATGGTTCTCTTACGATATCCCGGTCGACTCGAGTAATCCGGTCACGCTACTGGTGACTTACAACACTGACGAACGAGGCAAGAGATCAGGAGAAGTCGTCGTCGACGGCCAAAAACTTGGAGAACAATCGATCGACCGGAGTCCACCGGGTAGCGCAACGGGACGTTTCTTCGATGTGGAGTACAAGCTCCCGGCGGAGTTGATCAAGGACAAGAAAAAGGTGACCGTGAAATTCCAAGCCACTGGCGGCAATGAAACGGCGACTGTGTTTGGAGTACGCACAGTGCGTGGTGACGCTGAACGGTGAGGCCACAAAAAGCACAAAAGAGAACCAGGTCCAAACTGAGTGAACCGTTCGATTGTTTTGTGCTTTTTGTGCCTATACTAATGTAAGCCTATGGACCCGTACACGGTTTGCCGGTCTCCAGGTCGCACAGGTATTTCCGGTACAGCGCCGGGGGTATCGACTTCTTCAGTTCCTGGAGTTCCAGCGCAACCTTGCGACGATGCTTCTCCGTGGGTTTTGGACCGAGTAACTCCTGAACATGTTTGCGGAGATCCTTGATCATGGGCTCCGGATTTCCAGTCCGCATCTGCTGCTGAAGTTTCGCGGTCGTAGCCTCCTCCTGCCACGTATCCAAGTCTCCACGTTTGCCCACGATCAGCTTTGTACGCTCATCAACCGCACGATCGAATGTGAAGAGCTCAGTATCAATAAAGTCGCGTATGCGTTTTCGATCCTCCGCGCGCACCAGAAGCTGTTGGGCAAACCTATTCATTTCCGCACTGAACGTCGCAGTCACGGGCTGCCGGCCTGGCAGAAACTCGAACTGCACGTTGTATGCTGCGCAACCCGACGTCGAAGGATCGATATCGTTTAGTCCGCCGACCGTCTGATCGTTGCACTTCGAGATAGCATTTCTCGTCGCCGGCGCATTGTTAATGATCTCAAAGACATTGCCAACATCGTCTGACGTCAGTAAGTCGCCTTCGAATCCGGTAAATTGCAACGAGCCGAACTGGCGATCAAACAACAGCGCTTCTCCTCGCAGTGCACCGTCCGCATCGAATGCGCCCGGCCTAAAGATGCTGCTCTGCGGCGTGTAGGTTTTTTCCTCCACGCAACCATCGCAGTCGATCAGCTTGGTCCATGGACGAGGCAATCCGGGAAAGACGGCCCAAAAATGCCAATCGCCATCGCCCTTTAAAAACGGATCGCCATCATCGCTTACGGAAAGGTGGTCCAATTTCACTCGCAACGCCCGCAGACCGAAATTGCGAGTGGTGTGGTCCGGATATACCCACGCCGCCACAAAACGCTTTGCGAATTTCTGTCCCGTGCGCAACTGCGACAGCGCTACACGAACCTTAACAAAAGGTGTTGGACCATCAGTGTGCCGTTCAAGCACGGTCACGCCCACGTCGCTGCGTGCGCCGAGAGCAGCCGCGTCGGGGTGGTTCTGGATGTCGAAGAAGAGCCCGGGCCGGACGGGCAAAGTAAGTCCGATTTCTCTCAGGCGATCCGCTGGATTCGGCGGCAGATAGATATTGAAGTCGAAGTTCACACCGGTAGTCGGTTGCTTTACACAGGTAGCGTGAACTTTCAATCCGTTAGGCAGCGTCGTGAACACCGGTTGATGTAGGGAAGCCGAGTCGCAGTCCAGCGCCTGACCACCGCGCAGACTGGCCCAGAGATCGGTCACGATACCAGGCACAACCACGTTGCTGCCGGTCGGCTGAGTCTGCGGATCGTTATCCTGAAAACGCACGCGCGCGGGCAACACGACGGCACGCGGACGGTGGACAGCAACGGCGATTGGCGGATGGAGTTCAGTGTACTTCTCGTGTCCGCAATCGATCACATGGAACCCTAGTGCACTGATTCGATCGCCGGTAACAGGACGGAAAACCTCGGGCCATTCGCGCTCTTCCCATTCGACTTCTATACCTCCAAAGGGCAACAGGCTTCCCTTGTCTTCCGCTGTGTCGTCCACTAACAAACGTCGAAACGGCGGATCGAGCTCGACGTGAGCGTTGGCATCGTTGCTGTGATGGCTGGCCGGATGGTCCTTACGCGAAACCAGTGTGTGATAGACGCGCCCTTCGACGAGTCTATAGAGCGGCGTGGCCGGATCAAAGACGTCCGTCGTATACCATTGCGCTGAGTCGCCGATGCCGATTCCGATCGTACCGCCGCAGTGGCTGCGTGGATCAGCATAATGTTCCGGTTGAGTAGCAGCACTCAGGGACGGCAACGGAGCAGGAGTGTAGAGCGGTGGTATTTGGGCTTCTGCCGGCACATCGATCGTCATCGCTTTTTCGACTGGACCGACTTCCGTCTCCTCTTTGATGGGCTTGCCGGCGGGAGTCTGTCCACTGAGTAACAGCAACTTGCACGTGTTTGGACAGGCAGTGAGTTTCACGATGTACGTGCCAACTCGATCGGGAGTAAACCGCACCGTCAGAGTAGTGGTGTTCTCCAAACGTGCCGTGCTGCCCGGCGGCGTCTCGAGTTTCCATGCAAACGAGGAGAGGCGGCTATCAACGTGATGAATGGTCGGGCAATTGCCACTCTTGACCAGGGCCGACTTAGTTCCTGAGACGGTTGTGGGAATACCCGGGAAAGCAATCGTGGTGAGATCGCGACTGAGAAGCACTCGCAATTCGGCAGACTCGGTGCATTCGTCAGGTCGCTGTTGCGTCGGTGTCATGCGCGTTTCTTCTGCAAAACCAACAGGCATGAGTAACGTTACGAGTAGTGCCAGTGACATCACGAGAATAGATCTGGTTGAGAGGGTGACTTTCATTTCGTGCTCCTTTGGGCAGGCACAGCTCTATTCAACTTAGGCTGCGTGCTTATGGCAGGCTTCAAACAGCGAAGCGGAGTAAACGTTGGGGGGTGAGTATCACGTGGTGTACGAGAACGATCGCTGATGCGGTCTGTCAGCGACGATCGCGTAGTCCACTAAAGAAGATAAAACATGGCAGAACCTCACGAGGCCATACTTCGAAGGTGCGAGGATGTCGAAACAGCAGTCAGCCTACTCTCCTTGTCTGTTTCGGTCAAGATCTCGAATTGACTTGGATCGATTAGAGCGGGGGCAAGCCCCTTTTCCGGACTTGTTCTAATTTCAGTTGCGCAAATCGTCCAATAGAAACTTGAATCGACAAATAGAACAAGTCAGGGAGAGGGGCTTGCCCCCGGTGGTTGAAAGTACGAATCTACTCCAAGAGTTGCAAAGTGGTGCCGGGTATCAGAAATCGGATGGGCTATTTGACACGCATGGCCCTAATATCGGCGCCATTGATCCGCATGATAGCGTGGGTAATTTCTCCTTTTCGATTCCGCATGAAGATGACCTGCGCATCTCTGCCTTTGAGGAAGAACTCCGCCTCTGACTCGGGAAACAGCTCAGCCGGCGGCCGGCCTTGACTGGTGCGCGTCGTAGTTTTTTCCTTGGGCACCGCGATTAAACGATCTCCGTCTTTCATTACTTCAAAGTCGAAGATCGCACTTTCATACTGGCCGACGTAATCGTCGTAAACCTTTGTGTCGATCTTAACGGCGGTGCGTTCAGCTGGAATCGTCTCTAAATGTTCGGCGAGCAGTTGCCAGTGCTCTTGCCGCTTTATGTAGGTCCGCACGTAACGGGCGTAAGCGACACCTTCGCGGTTGTTATCTTCGCGCCGGCGTCGCTCAACGCGACGGCCAATCACAACCGCAGTATCGCCATTGACGGTAACACGCGTGTCTTCGGACGTCAGACTGAGAGTTGGATCAGGCTCACCTGATATGAGAAAGCCAATAAGAGTCTTCTTGTTGCCAATGTCCCGGCCATTCGTAAGAATGAATTCATCGGCGACGAGGCGTTCGGTTTTCGCGATGTCCCTTTGCAGATACGCCTCACGTTGTTCTCGTTCGGTTTTAAGAACTTCTTGCGCCTCCCCCTCCTGCGGAGGCTTGATGATGACGACCGAATCCTTATTACCGTGCCCATCATCTTCAGTGGCCGAGTTGGCTGGATCGTTTAGACCTACACCATCGACGAGGAACTTGTAGGTGTACTTGCCGGGCGTTAAATCAATTCGGCAAACCCATCCATCACTCTCTTTCGCGCAGTAGTTCTTAGTCTGAATCCAATCGTTGAACGAGCCGTAGATCGCCACGACCTCCGCGTCGGTGTGTCCTCGCAAAGTGAAAGTCGTATTGCCGGTACTGGGCACTGGCGGCGGCATCTTTCTCACCAGTATGTCTGCCTGACCAGTGTTTAGAGTGAGACCAGTAACATTGCCTTTATCGTCCTTAACGAAGTCGAGGCGCAGATCCGGAATCTCGCTGTCGTAGAACCTCGACTCGGATGCGGGCACCAGTTGGCGCGGGCTCAGGATTGAAGGCCTGATCCACAAAGCACCATCCTTGACGAAGACATAAAGAACAAAATCGTGCGCGAACTTCGGATCGATTTCATATCTGCCCATGTACTGCTGCAATAGCTCGGGAGCTACCTTGATGTGCGCTGTCGCGATCGCTTTCCGAGTAAGTGATGACGGCGCAACCGCGTCTTTGTTCCTGGTAGAAATCTTTGGCTCGGGTTTGATACCAACGAGCGCTATCAGGTGACTCGCCAGCGTTCCACGCCAATTCAACATGCCGTGGTTTCCATTATATTCTGTGTAGTGGACCGAGTATCCTTTGCTCTGCAGCGTGTCTCTCAAATTGATGTTAGATGCGAGCGTCGTAGGATCTACCAGAGGTGCGGGCACAAGGGAACGCCACCACTGAATTCCTTCCAACAGTCCGGCTTCAAACGAGAAACGCAAAGGCAAACGTGGGCTTGCGGCGAATTGGCGGGTGAGCCATTCCCACTCCTTTTCGCCATCGGGCTTCCACGAGAAGGCACCCGAGTGGGAAAGCACGTTCCCGAAAACCTCTGAATGCTTCAGCCCTACGCAAGCCGCCTGCAATCCACCCAAGCTCGTGCCGCCGATGATCGTCTGCTCAGGACGGTCGGTCGCGTGATAGTTAGCGCGCGCCCAGGGGACAATCTCTTGAGCCAAAAAGTCGGCATACGTTGAATTGCAGGACAACTCACGCCAGCGTTGGGGATTCTCTACCATCACCGCGACGAGCGGCGGTATCAAACCCGCTGCGATCAAGTTATCGAGAGTGGTTGCTACCCGCCCCGTGTTTACCCAGATACCACCATCGGTAAGCACCAGCAAACCGTAAGGCTTTTTTCCCGTCTCATAGCCGTGTGGAGTGTAGATCCAAATTGGTCGTTCGTTGCCGAGGAGTTTGCTCCGGAATTTGTCGCGCTGCATTCGTCCAGTAGGAACGTTCGGACGGACGACGCTCCAACGTTGCGGTTCGGCGGTGGGCAGTTCGACTGCCGAAAAGGAATTCCCTTCGTACGGGTTGAACTCGTTATAGTGCTCGGCAAACTGGAACGGATTCAACGGGTCGTTCCGCATGGCGCCGGCGAAGCGGGTGACGCCGCCCCACTCTTTTGGATCGGGTATGTTGGTTGCGAATTGATAAATGAAGCGCGCGCCCTTCTGAAGTCGGAATGTCTTGTACCACAAGTCAGTGTCGAGCAGCCGCGTCATCGGCTTATTGACATCCCCGAGGCGAAAGACAAAAACGTTTTTCGTCTCTTCGCTACCTCGCCAAAGCATAGTGACGAGCAGTTCGTGATCGCTGTCCGCAGCCGGCTCAATTATCGGCGCACCTTGTTCGCTGATTTCCTTCCAGAACTTATCCAGCGCGGTCCGATCACCTGAGATAAGCCGATCCCGCAGCGCCAGCAAACGCGGGCTCGATGGCTGGTCATTGAGTGTTGTCAATTTCTCCTGACCGACCGGCATTGTTGCCAGAGTCGCGGTCAAGATAAGTAGCATAAACACACGTGTGACGATCCGAGATGCAAAGCTAACTCGCATTTGTCGGTCCTTTCAGTATTTAGTTAGGGGAGGTGAATCAATTAAGACTTGAACACTCGCTCAACCGGTGTGCGTCCAAGTTCATCATAAGCCGCGATTTTTGCGGAGGGGACGTCCGACATGTCATTCATCAAACCCTTTTGGGCACCGAACGTCTCAACCGTATCTGCGAGCACGCCGTTCACCTGTTCGTTGTTGGCACGCCGTTTTGAGCGTGCGCGGCGAACGACGACGAATAGATAACTCAAAACCGCGATGGCGATTAACTGGCGCATGACACCTGTCAAGTTGTGATGTGGGACGTTCACCGCCCACAGCGCGGCCAGACCCGCCAGAACCGCGATGGTAATGTGCAAGACCATTATCAACGGCGTGCGATCGAAGGGAAGGCTGCGTCGGATTTCACAGCAGCTATTTCTGACCCGCTCGAAGTTACCGAAGCTTTTCAGCGCCGCACGTTGCGCGTCGTCTGGCCTCATTCCCTTTTCAATGTTGGCTCGTGTTCGCATTTCAATATGGAAGCGCAATTCAGTTTCAACCTCGCGCATCATCTCGTCGGGGCGCCGCCAGGCACAAATGACTCTTGTTGTTGCTTTGATCCAGGACATGGTTTTGAACTCTCTTTTAGACCGCGCGTAGCGCCTTGATCGTTGCGCCCGCAAGGCGCTCCCAATTCTGCTCTTCGATGATTAGCTGTTTCCGACCCGCACGCGTCAGTTTGTAGAACTTCGCGCGTTGGTTGTTTTCCGAAACGTCCCACTCCGAGTCGATCCATCCCCGCTGTTCGAGCCGGTACAGTCCAGGATATAGCGATCCTTCCTCGACCTTGAGAGCGTCCCCCGAAATCTGTGCGATGCGTTGACCGACTCCGTAACCATGCAGAGCGCCAAGCGAAAGAGCTTTGAGGATCAACATGTCCAGCGTCCCCTGCAGGAGGGTGGCTTTAGATTTGGGCAATGGGGGTAACCTCCTAGATAATCTAGGCCCAAGCATACCACGGACTACCCAGACTGTCTAGGGGCAGTGTTTAATGATCAATCAGTACCAGCAGCAATAGAATGAGGAAAACTCCGTAACACTTTCAGTTGAACGCTTTGTTTTCTGCCGCCAGTTTCGTTATTAGTTCGCCTCGATTAAACTCCCGCGAGCAACTGTGGCACGCCTGAGAATCGGAGAAGCAGAGACGCAGGCACTCAGGACACTTTACAAGACTCATCGGTGACTCTTCTTTCTGCGATTATCCTGACCTTTTTAAGTTCCGTTTTTCCAAGGCCAAAAAATCTTGCCATATCGGTGATTTGATTCGGACTTACGAAGTCCGTGGGCTTCGCGCAGAATCTCTCTATACCGGGAGCAAACTCGCGGCACTTCATTGTTTTCGGGATGTTCAAGCCAATGCGGCATGCGCCTTCCGGGGAGCGAAGCAGGCAAAAGTCACAAATAATCATTTCATTTCCCTTCTGACTTTGATTTGTTCGTTAACAACATTGCATCCTTTGCGCAGCCACGCTTCGGTCCCAGGCCCAAGTAGTGGTTAAGGTCAAATGTCTCTGCTGGAAATCATCAGTTAAGAATGAGCATGCATCATTCGCCGTATACGATCCGCGAATAACACATCCATTTTCTGCGGTTCTATGAGCGCAGTTACCTCACCTTCACCAAACGTGGGGTGCATCAACGTCTGTCCTTTACGATACGCTCGCGTGCGATCATATGGCGCGCCGACTTTATTGGACGCACGGCGCGTTGTGCCGGCGCGATACATGACACGTGACGCACACATTGGACACTCGACGCGCGTCATCCTTCCTGTCTTGCTGAGAGAACTTACGATATGACCGCGCTCCTCGTTACAGGTG
>JBKPPU010000307.1:0-20222 GCA_046733695.1 Acidobacteriota bacterium | reverse complement strand
GACTAGTCGTCATTCTTCTCCTCAGTCTGTGGCTACAGGTGATCACACCGCCTGTGATGGCGACACCGCGAGGGCCGTCGCCCGCGTCGACCGTTGCCGCGATGCTCAGCAACGCGTCACGCAGCACACGCAATCTGGCTGTGCGGCTGGCGCTGGTCGAGCAAAGCCTGATCGCGTTACTGCGAGCCACCCTCATGCCGCAGGAAAACTGGAACGTGGTTTTGACTCCGGTCACAACGGACTTCAAAGACTTCAGCGGACTCGACTATCACGCGTCAAGTCGCAAGCTGTTGTTCTCCGCGAACACACCTGGCGGAATGCCGAACAATTTCGAAGCCGTAGCCGCGGATGGAACCAGGGCGGCGTTCTCGAATGTAGCGGGACTGAATGGAGAGTTGTTGATTGCGACGAGTCGCGACGAAGGTCAGGGATTGAGTCGCGGCGGGTTTGTTGCCGGTGATCTGTTTACGAGCACAGGTGTGCCCGGAGTAGTCGCCCGTGTGAGTGCATCAGGTGCAGCAGTGCAGAACCCATGGGTCACGTTGCCGAACGAGACCGGGGTCATCGGTGGTTTGTACATCGATCGCACGGGAGTCTATGGCGGCGATCTGCTGGTCGTAACGACGACCGGTGGTGTGTGGCGTGTGAACGCCGCCGCAGAAGCGACAAAGATTGTGAGTTTTGACACGCGCCTGGCAGGCATTACCGCATTGCCTGACGACCCGGATCGCTATGGACCATGGTCGGGAAAGATCCTCGTGGGTGCTAAAGATCAATCGCGGCTCTACACGATCGATGCACAGGGACAAACGAGCAGTCAGCAGTTGGACGTGCAGCCGCAGGATATCGATCTGGTCCCAGCACAGGAGAACTTCTTCGCGGTCGACACTGTCGGTCGAAAAGTTTGGGGGGCGAGTGAGGGCGCGTTTGCAACAATTATCGGCGACATTCTCGTGACGCAACAGTCGCCGGGTGTGGTCAAACGATTGCGGTGGAATGGTCTGGAGTTTGTCTCATCGCAGCTAGCGACGGCAACAGAGTTCAAGCAGGTTGCATTTGCGCCTTCCGGAATCAATCCAATCCCGCCGGTCAAACAGTTGTACGACAAGATCGCCGTGGTGCGACATAGCGTGACGCTGCTGAACAGCGGACGTGTCGAGGGTTCGTTGTGGCAGTTGATGCCTGAAGATGTGACCCTGGATGGAACAGACACGATCACGACCGACCTGCTCGTTCCCGGAACACCCGTCGTGTTGCATAGCCAGCCTGCAATGTACGGCGGCACACTCGTCGGGTCTGAGAACCCTGAACCCTCGAACTACACAATCACGATCAAGGGCAGTTCGCAGTTGCGACACGTAGTGGCGCGCACCAATCCGATCACCCTCGAGGATGTAGCGGCACCACCCGCTCCTACCGGAACGCGCGATGTGGCGATCTCCCATGCGGGCGAATCAATCGGCGATCCGGCAACGCTTCGCAATCTCTCGATCTCCGGCAGTGCCGGAACCGTTGTAGTTCCGCCCGGCACGTACGGCCAATTCAGTGTCTCGGGTCGAAATGTGCTCGTGTTTGGTGTCGAGAATTCACAGTCGCCGACTGTTTACAACCTCGAAGACTTGACTCTTACTGGAAGCAGTGAGCTGCGGCTCGCTGGGCCAATCGTACTGACCGTCAAGAACCGCGTCATTCTGAGTGGTTCGACACTCGGCGCTGCAGACAACCCCAAGCGTCTATTGCTCAAGATAGCCACCCGTCTTTCGGATCCCGAGGATGCATTAAAAGTGACTGGCAGTGCCGTGCTGTACGGCATTGTGCGCGCGCCCCAGGGGACGATCACGATCGAAGGCTCTGGTCGTGTACGCGGCACCGTCGCCTGCAACTACCTGTTTGTAAACGGCAACGGCGTGTTGCAGATCACTGAGAACGACATTCCGCCGCCGCCAGTGAATCGTCCTCCGATTGTCGATGCCGGTGGCGATCAATCCATCACTCTGCCCACCAACTCGGTAAGTCTCAATGGAATCGCGAGCGACGATGGTTTGCCGCAGGGAAGTGTGTTGCAACTGATGTGGAGTGTTGTGAGTGGCCCCGGCTCGGTTGTGTTCAGCGATCCGACGAAGGCGATCAGCACCGCGACCTTCGCCACGGCCGGTGAATATGTTCTGAAACTGACGGCCTCGGACGGACAGTTGAGCGCGAGCGATACGCTGAAAGTCACGGTCGTGCCGAACAATCAACCGCCGACAGTCAATGCCGGTCCGGATCAAATAATTGAACTGCCTGATCCAGCATTTCTGAAAGGTGTGATCACGGACGATGGTATGCCACAGGGCAGCACTGTCACTTCAACCTGGAGCGTTGTGAATGGTCCAGGCCCGGTGGTGTTTGGTAATCCAAACGCTGCAGTAACAACCGCTTCCTTCACAACACCCGGCCTCTACACGTTGAAACTGACGGCGACAGACACTGAGTTCACCGTATCGGATGAAATGCAGGTGACCGTGCTCCTGAACCAACCGCCGACTGCGAATGCCGGTCCGGATCAGGAGATCACTCTGCCCGGCACCGCGCTGATGAATGGCACGGCTACGGATGATGGCCTGCCGCGCGGTTCCGTGCTCCAGACGTTCTGGAGTTTTGTCAGTGGTCCATCTCCGGTCGTATTCCCGGATGCTACGTTGCTCAACGCAACGGCGATCTTCACCGAACCCGGTACTTATGTGCTGCGCCTCACAGCTTCTGATGGAAAGCTCAGTGCCAGCGACGAAATGATGGTCGTCGTCAAGCCAAAGCCTTTCGCAGAACGCACTTACACTCTCGACGCCGATTTCGATCAGGGCACCTCGTTTAGCATCGTTCACGATGTCCCCAACCAGTTGCAACTGGACGCCAAGGCTCATGAACTGGACTTTCTGTGGGTAGCTGTGTCTTCGAAGGGCACAATCGTAAAGATCGATACCAGGACGGGGCAGGTACTTGGCGAATATTTCACTTCGCCTAGTGGACAGCCGAAAGATCCATCGCGCACCACCGTGGATCTCAATGGAAACGTGTGGAACACAAATCGCGCCGGCAACAGCGTCGTACACGTTGGTCTCGTCGAGAACGGGCAGTGTGTCGACCGCAACGGCAATGGCATCATCGAGACCTCAACAGGCTTTGGTGACATCAAGCCCTGGACCAATCTCAATGGCGCGGACACGAATGGCGGCGTCACAACTGCGCAAGACGAGTGCATCATTCACTACACGAAGGTCAACTCGTTTGGCACGCGCCACGTATCAGTTACCAAAAACAACGACATCTGGGTGAGTGGCACGAGTGGTCGTCGCTTCGATCTGATCGACGGTATTACCGGCCAGATCAAGCGCGCTGAGCCGACTGTTGGTTTCGGCGGCTACGGCGGTTTGATCGATAAGAACGGTGTGATCTGGTCGTCTAATCCGATGCTGCGTTGGGATACTTCGAAACCGTTGACCGGCGCGAACGGTACGAACTGGACGGGCTTCAACCATCCGAGTTACGGCCTCTGTATCGACAGCGGCGGCAACGTCTGGAACACATCGTTTGGCAACGGACAGATCAGGAAGTTTGCATCGGATGGGACGCTGCTCGGCGTGTTCAATCAGGGCGATGCATTTGCACAGGGCTGCGTAGTCGATAGGAACGATCACGTGTGGGTGGCACACTCGCTGAATCGCAGCACGGTGGGTCATTTGAAGAACGACGGCACGTATGTCGGCACGATCGCGGTTCAGAGTGGTCCGACAGGTGTGGCCGTTGACGGTTCGGGCAAGATCTGGGCGACGAACCACAACAGTCGCACAGTTTCGCGTATCAATCCGAGTCTCGGACCGCTCGGTCCGGACGGTGTAACGCGCGTCGGCGCAGTCGAATTCACCACGCAAAATCTCGGCGGCGATCTCTATAACTACAGCGACATGACCGGCAGCACGTTGACCGGCATTCCGGCCAGTGGCACGTGGTCCACTGTTTTCGACAGCGGAATTACGGGAGCTGAATGGGGTCGCATTGGTTGGACGGCGAAGTTGTGCGGCGATGCTTCGGTTGTCGTTTCGGTGGCGAGCAGCACGAACGGCACCACCTTCGGTCCGTCTCAGACAGTAACGAACGGCGCCGATCCCACCGTTGCGAATGGACGCTTCCTGCGCATCGTCGTCAACTTCAAGCGTTCGGCGAGTGGTGAGACGCCGGTGCTTTACGATCTC
This sequence comes from Acidobacteriota bacterium, assembly GCA_046733695.1. Taxonomy (GTDB): domain Bacteria; phylum Acidobacteriota; class Blastocatellia; order Pyrinomonadales; family Pyrinomonadaceae; genus PSRF01. Next base: position 15,990 of record JBKPPU010000307.1, on the reverse strand, counting down.
AGTGTGGGTACGAGTGGCTTCACATTGCCCGTCGTTCCAAACGAGCCGCCGACAGCTTTCGCCGGGGGCGATCAAACTGTGACGTTGCCTGACGCTGCGAAGTTGAGCGGCAATGCGTGCGACGACGGTTTCCCACGCGGTTCGTCGCTGGCACTTACGTGGTCCAAAGTAAGCGGACCGGGCGATGTTGCTTTCACGAAACCGAACTCGCCGTTGACCGACGCCACCTTCACAGTGGCCGGCGAATATGTCCTACGGCTGACCGCCAGTGATTCCGAACACTCCGTTAGTGACGATGTAACGATCACCGCACTGCCGGCCAACGCACCGCCAATCGTGAACGCCGGACCCAACCAGACGATCACGCTGCCAAACACAGCCAATTTGAACGGCACAGTCGCCGACGACGGTTTCCCGGCAGGTGCAACGGTGACGTCGTTCTGGAGCCAATTGAGTGGTCCGGGTGTAGTCACCTTCAACGAAATCAATAACCCGGTAACGAGGGCGATCTTCTCGACGCCAGGCACGTACGTGCTGCGGCTGACGGCGAACGACACGCATCGTATCGGCACTGACGACATTCAGATCGTCGTCAACGCATCACCGGCGCTCACCGGGGCGACATTGCAACTTGCAGCAGTAGCGCCCGGTCCATACGTGACCGGTACCCTGCAATCAGTGCGCGCAACGTTGCGCAACTCAGCGGGCAATCCCCTCGCTAACTTCGGAGTTGAGTTCACCGTCAGTGGTCCAAACGCAACCACAGGCAGTGGCGTAACAAACACATCCGGTATTGCAACGTTCAGCTACATCGGCACTAATCCGGGTACAGACACCGTCACCGCACTCGTGCGTAGCACTGCAACTGCCAATATCAACGGCACGCCCCCCGTGTCGATGGTCTGGACGTTGACACCCCAGTCACCGCCAGTGACGCAGGGCTGGATTGGTGGTCCATTAAATGGCGCATCTCTAACCGGCACTATTCCCATCACCGTAGGAGCCGGTCTGACGCTAACCAATGCGAAGGTCGAATACTGGCCGGCATCTAACCCTGCTGCCGTAACGACCCTCGTCGAAGGAGCACAGGGTGGACCAGGCGCAACACTGGCCACACTTGACACGACGTTGTTGGCCAATGGCAACTACGTCATCCGTGTCACTGCCACAAACGCGAACGGGCAGGAACAGGCGAGTCAGGTAATGATCACTGTCACAGGTGAAAACAAACCAGGCAGGCTGACCTTCACACTCACGGATCTCACTGTGCCAGTCAGCGGTCTGCCAATCACGATCGCGCGGAAATATGACAGTCTCGATCGCTCTCTGATAGGCGACTTTGGTTACGGCTGGTCGCTCGAGATGGCGGGGCCACGTTTGGAGGTCAGTCCAGACAACGACGTCACCATTACTGAGCCCGGCACGGGACGGCGTGTGACTTTCCAATTCACGCCCGTTTCTTTTGGCTTCCCCTTCAGTTTCTTCTACCAACCGACATACACACCTGAGCCTGGAGTGTTCGGCAGGCTAACCTCAAATGGTTGCGGCCTGCTCATCAGATCCGGCGGTGGTTTCGCCTGCTTCCTGTCTCTTGATCCCGGTTACAACCCGACCGCGTTCGCTTATACGGATCCTTACGGGCGCGTCTACACGATGACTGCTGACGGTAAGCTCCAATCTATCAAGGAGCTCAACGGAAACCTGCTGACCTTCGGACCTTCCGGCATCACCAGCAGTTCCGGCGGCCTTAACGTTCCGTTCGCAAGAGACCAGCAAGGACGCATTACTCAGATCACTGACCCTCGGGGCAAGGTCTATACCTACAATTATGATGCGGCTGGTAATCTGGCTACGGTTCTGCTGCCCGGAAACAGCACGCCTATCGCTTATACCTATGATCCGGGCCATTTCTTCCTGACCTCGACCGATCCGCGCGGTAACCCGGAGGCTACGGCGACTTATCATCCCGATGGTCGTTTGGCTTCAATCACTGATGCCGTGGGAAACGTTATCCGCTACGATTACGCCCTTACGGAAAACAAGACGATCGTCACGAATCCTGATGGAGGCATTTCCACCGTTAAGTATGACGCGAACGGTCTCTTGCTGAGCGAAACCGATCCGCTCAACCACACCAAGACGTATACGTACGACGGCAGTCGCAACAAGCTGACGGAAACGAATGCGCTCCAGCAGACCACCAGTTATTCCTATGACACACGGGGTAACATGTTGTCTGTTACCGATCCCGGCGGTAAGACGATTCGCTGGACGTATAACCAGTTCGGAACACCAGCAACGACGACGGATCAATTGGGCAACGCTCAAACCGTAGAGTTTGACGCCAATTCAAATCCGATCAAAGTTAGCGATGCTTTGGGCGTACGAAGTGCTTTTACGTGGGATAGTCGCGGTAATCCACTCACCGAAACTGACGCCAATGGTAAAGTCACGCGTATAACTTATGATGCGTATGGCCGCGTTGCTTCGCGTACTGATTCACTCAATCGCACCATCAGCTATACCTACGATGGCATGGGGCGGAATGAAACCACCACAGATGCTCACGGCGTAACCCGTTTCACCTATGACGATCTGGGCCGCCTGCTTAGCGTAACTGATCCACTAAATCAGGTGACCAGTTACGAGTACGACGCCAACGGTAATCGAACGGCTCAGGTTGATGCTGCGGGTAGGCGTACCGTTTATGTGTACGACGCTGCGAACCGTCTGATAAAAACAATTTTCCCGGATTCCTCGCAGGTCACTTACACTCTCAACTACCGTGGTCAGCTACTGACCGAAGTCGATCAGGAAGGTCATACAACTTCCTACGTTTACGACAAGGCTGGTAGGTTGCTGAAACTTATTAATCCCGATCTCACCGAGACTGTTTATACCTACGATGAGTTAGGAAGGATCTTAACCATTACCAACGAACGAAATAAGGTGAGTCGCTACGAGTACGATCCCGGTTGCGGGTGCGCGCAGCGCATCGCAAAGTTCATCGACGCGTTGAACAACACCACCAGTTTCACTTTTGATGCTGCCGGGCGCCGCAGTTCTTACATTGACGCCAACCAGCATGAGACGCGTTTCGAGTACGACGTGCGCGGTCGCCTGATCAAGACCACCTACGCTGACGGCACCACGGCTATTAAGACATACGATGGCGCCGGACGGATCTTGAGCGAGACGGATCAGGCTGGGAAAACCACAAGGTTTACCTATGACGACGTCGGAAACCTTTCGACAGTAACCGATGCGCTGAACCAGACTACGGCCTACAACTACGACGCTCTGAATAATCTGCTATCGACTACCGATGCTCTTGGCAGGGCGACGCGCTTCGAATATGACGCACTCAACCGGAGGATCAAGCGGACCTTGCCGCTCGGGATGTCTGAGTTGTACACCTACGATCAGGTTGGAAACCGGGTGACTCGGACTGACTTCAGGGGTAAACAGACCGCCTACGATTACGACTCGATGAATCGTTTGATCAGGAAGACACCAGATTCGAGCCTTGGCGAGGCGGTCGTTACTTATTCCTACACGCCATCAGGCGATCGCGCGAGCATGATCGACACAAGCGGTAGCACGACTTATGTGCATGACAACCGGCACCGTCTGGTGAGTAAGCAAACGCCGCAGGGAGCGCTCACGTACACCTACGATGCAACGGGTAATCTTGCTTCAACCCGATCATCGAATGCATCCGGCGTGTCGATCGATTACACGTACGATGCAATCAGTCGCTTGGAGTCGGTAGTGGATAACCGTCTTGCCAACGGTACGACGACCTACACCTATGATGGAGTTCACAACGTGTTGAGCACCATGGCAGCTAACGGCGTGCAGTCAGCCTATACATACAACTCCGTGGATCGAATGACACAGCTCACGCACAGCAAGTCAGCTACAACGCTGGCCAGCTATACCCACACACTTGATCCGACTGGTCGGCGGCTTGCAGTGACGGAAAACACGGGTCGGGTCACCACCTATACGTACGACTCGATCTATCGGATGAAATCCGAGACAGTCTCTGGAGGCCCGACTTCCGGCAACGGAGTGGTGAACTATTCCTACGATCCTGTTGGCAACCGCCTCTCGCGAAACTCAACTCTGGCGGCGGTCCTTTCCACAACGTCCACGTATGATGCGAACGATCGCCTTACGAGTGATTCGTACGATGCTAATGGGAATACGCGGAATGCCGGTGGGATTTCCTACACTTACGACTTTGAGAACCGCATCAAGACCGCTAATGGCGGCGCCATTAAAATTGTCTACGATGGTGAAGGCAACCTCGTAGCAAAGACCGTCGGTGGCGTCACGACCAGGTATCTCATCGATGACCTGAATCCCACCGGCTATTCTCAAGTTGTCGAGGAGCTTGTCGATAGCAACGTTCAGCGTGTCTACACTCACGGTAAGCAGTTGATCAGTCAAAGCCAGTTACAAAACGGCGTCTGGCAGACTAGTTTTTACGGGCTGGATGGACACAATAATGTGAGGTTCCTTACTGACAGCAACGGGGTTGTGACAGATACTTACAATTATGACGCTTTCGGCATAGTGATCGCGTCCTCGGGCGTCACGCCGAATAACTATCTCTTCAATAGCCAGCAGTATGATCCGGATCTCGGCTTCTACTTCAAACGAGCCAGATACTACAACCAGGACCGCGGTCGTTTCATGACTATGGATCCATATGCTGGAACGATCGATGAACCACAGACCCTGCATAAGTACTTGTTTGGGCGCGCAGACCCGGTGAACCGTGTAGATCCGTGTGGTATGGCAGATGCAATCGAGTATCCGCTGATCAATTGGCAGGTGGTCATGCGCGCATTGGCAGCTGCGGCAGCACTGGCATGGGCCATTAGCTGCGTCTTTTATCGGGTGGCTTCAATTTTGGATCCCGGGATGATTCCGTTGATTCCGCCGCCGTTCGCGATGTGCGCTGCCAGAATGCGGCGCTGCAGGTGTTCTCTCCGGATGGCGCCGCCTGACATCATGGCCCAGTGTCCACCGCGGGTTTTTGGAACCGGCACAAACATGCACGACTGCCAAAATAATGCGAAGTTCACAGCTCCGCAGCAATGTAGGCAATACTACGGACACTGCAGCTTCATACCCTGATGATATGAGCAAGAAAGATTACGAACACACCCTTCTGACGGCGGCGGAAGATGGTAACTTGCAGGCCATACAGGACCTAATTCCGTCGGCATCAGGTTTAGTAGATTTGAACTGCAAGGATGAGTTTGGGAATACGCCGTTGATCCTCGCGGCGGAACGCCCGGATAATACACTCATCATCAAATTGCTGTTAGATAGCAACGCTGAGATCAACGCAACGAATGATCTCAGACGCACCGCACTCATCGAAGCTGCGTCGGTAGGTGACCTGCGTAATGTTGCTTTGCTTCTTAAATACAACCCTGATTTGAATGTGGTGACACTTGAGCAGGAGACTGCGTTGACCTTTGCTGTCGTCAATGAGTACCCAGCTGTAGTGAAGGCTTTATTGGAAGCCGGTGCAGATGTGAATCGGAGAGATCCAAACGGTTGGATGCCGTTGACCTACGCCGTTTACAGTCGCAATCGGGAGATAGTAAGGCTGCTGATGGAAGCAGGCGCCGATCCCCATGCCATAGATGTTAACGGCGATACGATACTGATACATGCCGTTAGATCCGGGAGTATTGAGGTGGTTCACGAAATCTTAATAGAGAAGCCACACGTGGAGCATGTCGGCAGTGAAGGAATGACGGCGCTGCAGCACGCCGAGAGAAACGGATTCGAAGAGATAGTCCAGTTGTTAAGAAAAGCTGCTGCCGGTTCATGACCATGGACCCGTATGCGGGACGACTCAGAGAACCCCTAACGCTCCATAAGTAACCCGGCCTCGCTCGCCATCGATGACGCAGTTTAGTTCGAAAGGAGTGTAAAGGGTGAAACGGCGAGAGCAATGGCGGCCGGTTCTGGACGCAGAGTTGAAGCGGTGGAGTGCGAAGTCGTGTGAGCAGCTGCTGGCAGAACTGCCGGCAGTGCAGGCATACGAAACCGAGTTCGAGAACAAAATGTACCAGGTTGAAGTTGAGATCCTGGAGAACACGGAAAAGTATGTTCACGTGCTGGTGGCTGTGGACGACGGCAGTCTGCGCGCCTCCCTCAGCCCGTTGAGTTCGAGCTTTATTTGTGAGAAGTGAGAACGATCATGAACTTAAAACTCTTAATCTGCAGTGTATTTGTTTGTCTATGCGCTTCGGTTTGCATGACACAGGTGCCGTCGAAGAAAAGTGACTTGACTGTTGCCGATCGAGAAGCCTGGCAAAAAGTTTTGCAATGGCCGGCGGCGCTGGAGGAACAGTGGCGGCACTCACGAACCACCAACGATCGCGATCAAAGCGGCCTCGTCTTTTATGGTCTCGGCCGAGGAAATTACCTGGTCCAGATCGAAGTGCACGAGAGTTCGTATCAGCCACGCTATCTCTTTATGTACTACTCGGAGTCGAGTAAAGCGCCGGCGCGAATGTTGAAGCTCAAAACATATGAAGGCGACGACGATGATGTGGACAAGATTACAACCAAGTTTGTCGAAGAAGCTGAGGGTGTGCCGAGCTTTGATGAGATTAGGAAACAATTGGTATTTCATACGAAAGGTCGTGGAACTGGTGACTGCGGTTCGCTCGTCCGATACAACATCACCCCGACCCGTGCAATTGCGGCTGAAGCGCGCGTGCATGCTTGTTTCGACGATTATTCGTTGGGGATTACTGATCCACTGCGCTGGCGTCGCGTCAAACGCCTGTAAAAACTGACAGTGGCAGAATTTGTGATTTTTGTGCTTCTTTGTAGCCACATTACGCGTTAGCTATTGAATGGCCATCGAATTGCTCGTAGACTTTCGAGGCTAACGAAAGCAGGTGGAGGTAATGAAGCTTAAATCTGGTTTAGTTTTGTTGTTATTGCTGGTGTTTTCAGCCGGTGTTTATGCGCAGGATGCGGCCGAAACGGTGGAGAAACTGCGCGCGCAATTGCTTGACGTGCAAGCACAGGAGGATGGGCTGCGCATTCGCGCTCAGGAATTAGACGAGGCTCTCAAACCTGAAAACATCGAGCGTTCCCTCGCCGGAGTCGGTTCAACCAGACCGGAAGAGTTACGCGAAACACGCCGGCGGCAGTTGACGATCGAGAAGAACGGCGTGCAGGCCCGCCTCACAACACTCGAGACGAGCCGGCAGCGTTTGGAATCCGCAATTGCGAATGCCGAGGCGTTAGCGTATCAGCAGAGCGCACGACCCGCCGGCAACATGATGGCGTCTTCTAAAGCCAAAAGATATCAGTGGGTAATGTTAGGCGGTGGTAGCCTCGCGTTACTGGCACTCGGCGGCGGCGCGTTGTTCTACAGAAGAAAAACCCGAGAACGTTAGTAAATCCGTCCGGGATCCGTGTAATCTGGTGGCCCAATGAAACCGCGGCCACTCTCGATTACAATCATCAGTTGGATTTTCATAATCTTCGGCAGCATTGCCTTACTCAGTGGCGTGCTGCCGTTTGCCGATCTTAAGAGTCATTGGTACGTTCATCTCTCACGCCTCCTTCAGATTGTCGCCGGCGTGTTCATGCTCTACGGCCGTAACTGGGCGCGGTGGCTGCTTGTTGCCTGGATCGCCTTTCACATCGTCGTCGGCGCACTTCACGGGATCGTGACGCTCGTTATGCACGTTGTGATCTTCTCGGTTATTCTATTCTTCGTCTTTCGTCGCGACGCCAACGAATACTTTGCCCGAATCAGATTGACTTAACGGAGGATTGCCCCATGCGCTACCTTACTGCTTTAGCACTCGGTTTGCTCGTAGTCGTGTCCGTTTCAACTTCGCATTTCTCGCAGACTCCTCAGGACGAAACTTCAAAAGGTGTGGCCGGTGGCGGGATTTCAGTTCCCGGTTGGACCGGTAAGATCGACGCCAAAGAAGCCGCTGCCGGATTGACGCTCAACAGCGCCAAGCTCGCGAAAGCCGGCAACGCTTTGCAAGTCACCACGGGTCCGGCTGTGACTTACTGGAATCCGAAAAATACTGCGAAGGGTGATTACACGGTCAAGGCGACATTCTACGAACCGAAGTACATGAGTCTTAACAACCATCCTCATCCTTACGGGATCGTGATCGCGGGAAACGATCTCGGCACGGACCAGCAGAGCTATCTGTACTGTGCCGCTTATGGCAACGGGAAGTTCATCGTGCGCGGTTTTGGACCAGAACCGTTCCAGATGAACGGACGAGGTGCAGAAGATCCGGCAGTGAACAAAGCCGCGGGTGTGGGCCAACCAGTCACGCAGGAGATTGCCGTCTCGGTTAAGGGCGACAAGGTTGAGTGCTCGATTAACAACAAGGTCGTCGCCAGTTACGACAAGTCAGCCCTCGTTACGGCCGGCAAACTCAAATCAACCGACGGCATTTACGGCATCCGTTTCGCACACAACACCGAGGCGACGGTCACCGGCCTCAAAATGACGAAGAACTAATCTGTGTAATCTGTGGATAGTTTTCAACGGATTCCGACGAGGCCCTGAACTGATTGAATCAGTTTCTCAGAGTCGTAGCCGACTCCGTCTTTGAAAACCATTTCAACGTTCTCAATGTCGCTGATCGTCGCTGCGGGATTCCCTTTCACGACCATCAAGTCTGCCTGTTTGCCTGCCGCCACCGTGCCGATGCGGGAGTCTTCGCCGAGGAACTTCGCGCCGTTGAGTGACGCAATCATGATCGCCTCGGTTGGCGTGAAGCCTGCCTCAACCAATAGTTCCACCTCACGCAGATCGCCGAAGCCCGCGACGATGCCGCCGTTACCGGTTGGATCGAGTCCAGCAATCAGCAATCCACCAGCTTTAACAAACGCTCGTTCAAATTCCATCGCCTTGCGCATCAACGGTAGGAAGTTCGCTTCGGGAGAAACGCGCGCTCGCGCCTGTAAGTAACGGACACGCGCGTCGGTTGACATCACATTCAAAACACGTTGATTCAATAGCGCACTACTCGCACCGATACCGGTTTGGGCCAGTGGCGCGCCACCTGCTTCAAAGACCGGCAGTGTCGAGGTCACGGCAACGTTCTTCGACACGAGTGCGCGGATCATCTCCTGTGCTGCTGCGCCGTTGATATCAAGTTGCCGAAGACTGTTCGAAACGCCTTGCGGGCACTGGTCCGGCTGCTTGTTAGGAACGAACTCTGAATCCGCAAACAAGCCGTGCTCGAGATTATCGATCCCGATCTCGGCTGCTTCTTTGTAGCCAATGGAACAGAGGTGGCCCGTCACTTTGAGTCCACGTTTGTGTGCCTCTTCGACTGCTGCGCGTAATTCGGCGCGCGAGATATTCATGTATGCCTTGAACGAAGTTGCGCCGAGATCGGCCCAGTAACTCACCATGCGACGCGCGTCGTCGGGCCCGGTTAGAGTGTGCATTACTGGGGTAAACGAGCCGCGTCCTTCGAGATACGGCGCAGTGATATGCATCTTTGGGCCAATCATTCGTCCCGCATCGATCAGCTTCTTGATTTCGAGATCGGAGTAAGGAGCGACGCTGCCGGTGGTGCGAAGGGTCGTGACCCCGAGCGCCAGGTAAAGACGCGGGAAGCTGATGCCCATGTTGGAATACATCGGAGGCGAGCCACCCATCGGGAAGAACATGTGATTGTGCATTCCTACCAGTCCGGGTAGAACGGTATAACCGTTGAGATCCAGAGTCTGTGCGTTTGCCGGAATTTTCGCCGTTGCGGCCGGCTCAACTGACTGAATCTTTCCGTCGGTGATGATGATCGTCTGATCGTCTTTTGGCGCGGCGCCGGTGCCGTCGATCACGCGCACGTGGGCCAGTGCAATGACTTTGGCGTCGGTGCGGATGAACTGCCGGTCGGGAATTTGTGCGAACAGCGTTATCGCACAAAACAAGAGCAGGGGAAGAATGGGGAATTTTCTCATTGGTTTTCCGCTCCGGAGCGTTTTGGTTAGCATAAGATAGCAGAACCCGGAGCCGAGCGTTATCGTTCAGTTCACCAGCATGGCCGTAACATTCGTCATTTCCAGCGCGATTCTTCTTGGGTTGCTACTCTTCCTTTTCAACCAAATTCGCCGTTCTCGCCCCGGTAAAAGTCTGCGAATTGTGTTGGCTGCAGTTGTGTTGCTTATCGCGGGGATCGTCTTCTGGGCATTTCTTGTAGAGCCAGGCCGGTTGGTGGTTCGCGAACAAACCATTCAGATCGACAACTGGCCCCACGAGCTCGATGGTTTGCGAATCGCCGTCCTTTCTGACATTCACGCCGACGACTGGTTCATCGACGACAAGAAGCTCCGCACGATCGTCGAGCGCACCAATCAACTGCAGCCGGAATTGATCGTGATTCTCGGTGATTACATGTCGAGCAATGGAAATGTCACACGCCGAGTCGAGCCGGAGCGTTTTGGTGTGATCTTAAAAGATCTGCACGCGCCACTCGGCGTCTATTCAGTGCTGGGCAATCATGACTGGTGGTACAGCGGCGTACAGGTGCGTCGCGGTTTGGAGGAGAATGGAATTCAGGTTCTCGAGAACGAGGTCATACACTTCGACGCGCGTGGAACAGAACTCTGGCTCGTCGGACTCGCAGACCTCTGGACGCGCAAGCAAGCCGTGGCGGACACGATTGCGATGGTCCCTGAGGGAAAGCCCTTCATCGCACTGACCCACAATCCGGACATCTTCCCGGATCTGCCGCCGCGTGTGCCTCTCCTCCTCGCCGGCCACACTCACGGCGGACAAGTCAGACTCCCTTTGATTGGCAGCGTCGTGGAATCCTCCGACTACGGCGATCGTTATGTGAAGGGCCACGTTTTCGAAAACAACCACCACCTATTCGTAACCACCGGAATCGGCACCAGTATAGTTCCCGTGCGCTTCGGTGTTCCGCCTGAAATAGTGGTGCTCACTATTAAGTCAAAGTAACGTTCAAATTTTCGAAAACTCCGAAGACGGTCACTATTCGCCGGTCAAGGAATTAGACTTTCATTCACCGCCAAGTCAACGCCGAAGGCGAACGCTTTCGGCGTTAGGCCGGAGTTAAGAGTATGTGTATGAGCCGCGTGTTTCGAGTCCGACGACGGCAAAAAAAGAGACGTAGTGCTATGATCGACTCCGGAAACCTTGCGGAGTCGACAGCAAATGGATTTTGAACTTCAACAGGCAAAACAGATTCTTGTTCGTACACCTTCAACCTTAGACTCAATGTTGCGCGAACTTCCGGAGGCGTGGTTGGTTCGGAATGAAGGGCCGGAGACGTGGAGTCCACACGATGTGGTGGGCCATCTCATTCACGGTGAGGAAACTGATTGGATTCCACGCGCGAAGATTATTCTCGAACACGGTGAAGCGCGAGCTTTCGAACCATTTGATCGAACGGCGATGTTTGAGAAGTCGAAAGGAAAGTCGATCGCGGAACTGCTCGACTCATTTGCCGCGCTCAGAAAAGAAAGCCTTCACGAGTTGGACAAGATGAATCTCACGCCGGCGTTGCTGGAAAAGCGTGGCAAGCATCCCGAACTCGGCGTTGTAACACTGCAGCAGTTACTTGCCACTTGGGTCGTTCACGATCTCGGACACGTCAGACAAATCGTCCGCGTGCTGGCCAAACAGTACGGTGATAATGTCGGACCGTGGCGAGCGTATTTGACGAATCTGTGAGAATAAGACCAAGGTCGTGGCCGGATTCTTTTGAGGAAAGTAAGCCACGCTTTGAAGATATCGGACGGTGTCGGATCCCCGGGAGTCGATCTCAGGTGTTAAGGTTTATCGATCATTGGAATTGAGCCGAGCAGGACTCGAACCTGCGACCCACTGGTTAAAAGCCAGTTGCTCTACCGACTGAGCTATCGGCCCATCTACTTGCAGGCGGGCATTCTACACGAAAAATACTTAGCCACAAAAAGGCACAAAAGGCACAAAAGAAATCAGGAAAAAACGTTTTGTGATTTTTGTGCTTTTTTGTGGCTAATCACGGAGCCAGGTGCCGAGGGCAGAGTCTTCCACGATGATCGTTTGCATGCGTTCGGGGCCGGTGGAGACGAGGCCGATCTCGGTGCCGATTTGTTCTGACAGGAATTCGATGTAGCGACGTGCGTTGGTGGGAAGGGAATCGATTTCCGTCGTGCCGAGCGTTGAAGACTTCCAGCCGGGCAGAGTTGCGTACACCGGCTCTACGAGTCGCAGATCCTGAGAAACTGCGGGCAACGATTCGCACACTTTGCCGTTGAGTTTGTAACCGATGCAGACTTTGATCTCGTCGAGCGTGTCGAGCACGTCCAGCTTCGTGAGCGCCACTGAAGAGAAGCCGTTGATCTCGGCTGCATAGCGAGTGGCAAACGCGTCGAACCAGCCGCAACGACGCGGTCGTCCAGTCGAAGCACCATACTCACGACCACGCTCGCGAATCATCTGTCCCAACTCAGCTTCGCCTTCGAGCATCTCGGTCGGAAACGGACCTTCACCGACGCGCGTAGTGTAGGTGCGAACGATACCCAGCACACCCGTCAATCGATTCGGCGCGAGACCGGTGCCGATAATCGCACCGCCTGCGACCGTAGTAGACGACGTCACAAACGGGTAAGTCCCGTGATCCACATCCAGCAACGTCGCCTGCGCACCTTCGAGAAGGATCGACCGTCCTTCAGTGGCAGCGACATTCAGATAGTGTGTCGTGTCGGCGATGAATGGCCCAAGCCGTTCAGTGAGCACCGACATTTCCTGGAAAATGTCATCTGCATCGAGACGCTCGCCACCGTAAGCTTCAATGATGCGATTTGCGTCTTCGAGATTTCGTTCGATGCGAGAGCGAAGCACGTCAGGGACAAGCGCGTCCGCAGTGCGAATACCGCGACGACCGGCTTTGTCTTCGTAAGCGGGACCGATGCCGCGCAGTGTAGTGCCGACCTTCTCATTGCCGAGTCGCTCTTCGCTCGTGTGGTCCAAGGCACGGTGATACGGAAAGATGAGATGAGCGCGCGAGCTAATCTTCACGCGTTCCGGAGAAACTTCGATTCCCTGTTGCGTGAGGCGATCGGCTTCGACGAAGAACGCCTTGGGATCGATAACCATCCCGTTCCCGAGCACGCAGGTTTTGCCGCGATGCACGATGCCCGACGGCAGCAGGTGCAGCACGAACGATTGTTCGCCGACCTGGACCGAGTGCCCTGCATTATGCCCGCCCTGATAGCGCGCGACGATCTCGAACCGCTCCGCGAGCAGATCGACGATCTTACCTTTTCCTTCGTCGCCCCACTGGGCGCCAATCACTGCGATTACTTTAGCCACAGATTAAACGGATCTCCGAATACAGATTTACACGGATCAGAGTTTCACTATTTCCTGATAGAGCTCGATATATTTGCGGGCCGCAGCTTCCCAGGAATTATCGACTAACATTCCGTTGTGCTGGATCTTTTGCCACGCTTCGGGCCGGGCATAAAAGTAAAGTGCTTCCCGGATTTTTTCAAGCAAAGCACCGGCTTCATACGGTCCAAACTTGAATCCTGTTCCCGATCCATCAGCCGGATTGTACTGCTGGACCGTGTCGTCGAGGCCGCCGGTTGCACGCACGATGGGAACAGTGCCGTAGCGCATGCTGTACATCTGGTTCAAACCGCACGGCTCATACAGCGACGGCATAATAAACATATCGGCGCCGGCCTCGATCTGGTGTGCGAGTGGCTCAGGTGCATGTCCTTTGTAAATACCAACCCGCTGCGGCGCTGCGTCGTGCCACCGTTGCAGAAAGTCTTCGTACTCTTTCGCACCGGCACCGAGCGCGATGAAAAAAGATCCGGTTTCGAGAATCGAACCGGAGATCTGGCGGATCAGGTCGTAACCCTTTTGCCCGACGAGTCGCGAGATGATCGCGATGATCGGTCGCTCAGGTTCTTCCGGCAAACCGAAACGACGCAGCAGATCGATCTTGCACTCGCGCTTGCCTGACAAATCATTGGGGGAAAAGTTTGCCGCAATGTTCGGATCCGTTTCGGGATTCCAGACGTCGTAATCGACGCCGTTAGTGATTCCCGCGAGCCGATCGCTCCGCGCGCGCAAAAGCCATTCGAGTCCATGGCCCTGGTCGCGAGTTTGAATCTCACGCGCATAACGCGGGCTCACAGTTGAGAGCGCGTCCGCCGCCATGATTCCGGCCTTCAGTGCGGAGGCGTGACGATCGAGCGCGAAGTAGTCGCGTTCAGGAGGATCTCCAAATCCGAGCCACCAGAGATCGCCTGCGTCAAAGAGTCCCTGGTAACCGACGTTGTGAAGTGAAAACAAACTGCGAGTCTTCTGAAAGAACGCATCGTACCGGCGTCGCGCATTCAACTCAGCCATCGCGAAACCACAAGGCCAGTCGTTACCGTGAACGATGTCGGGCTCGAAACTCAGATGTTTGAGTAACGCGAGGGCAGCCCGCGAGAAGAACGCAAAACGAATGTGATCGTCGTTGTGACCGTAGATCGTTGAACGAGCAAAGTACTCGGGTGTCTCAAGCAGGTAAGCGGGCGCTTCTGCGGCATCGCTGTACCAGAAACGAACCAGATGAACCTGTCCGCGCCATTCAACGCGAACGTTTTCAACGGAGCCGCCATTCAGCAGATTTCGATCGACTTGTTCGTACAGAGGCAGGATCAGTCTCGCGTCGACATCGAGTTTGGTGAGTGCCTTTGGCAATGCACCTGAAACGTCAGCCAGCCCGCCAGTTTTGGCAAAAGGCACAGCTTCAGATGTCAGGATCGCCACGCGCATAAGAATGATTGAAGCCACACAAAAAAGCACAAAAGTCACAAAATGTTTTTTAATAAACCTTCTGTGCTTTATGTGCCTTTTTGTGGCTGATTTAGCTTTGCATTGATGCGAGAAACTCAGCGTTGGACTTGGTCTTCTCGAGTCGCTCGAGGACGACTTCCATCTGCTCGACCGGTGACAGCGGATTCAGAACCCGTCGCATCACCCAGATACGATTGAGATCTTCTTTGCTGATGAGCAGTTCTTCCTTACGAGTGCCTGAACGCTGCAGATCGATGGCAGGGAAGAGACGCTTATCACTCAAACGACGATCGAGATGGATTTCGGAGTTACCCGTGCCTTTGAACTCTTCGAAGATCACGTCGTCCATACGCGATCCGGTATCGATCAGAGCAGTAGCAATGATCGTCAGCGATCCGCCTTCTTCGATGTTGCGTGCGGCGCCGAAGAAACGCTTTGGACGTTGCAATGCGTTTGAATCGATACCGCCGGAGAGGATCTTGCCGCTTGGTGGCACGACTGCGTTATGCGCGCGCGCGAGACGCGTAATCGAGTCGAGCAGAATAACGACGTCGCGTTTGTGCTCGACTAATCGCTTCGCTTTTTCGATTACCATGTCAGCGACCTGGACGTGGCGTGTCGGCGGTTCGTCGAACGTAGACGAAATCACTTCGCCGTTGACGGATCGCTGCATGTCCGTGACTTCTTCCGGTCGCTCGTCGATCAGCAGCACGATCAAAGTTGTTTCAGGATGGTTCTGCGTCACCGAGTTAGCGATGGTTTGCAGCAACATCGTTTTACCGGTGCGCGGCGGAGCGACGATCAAACCGCGTTGACCTTTACCCAGCGGCGTCACCAGGTCAATCACGCGCGCGGAGAGATTTTCCGACGACGTCTCCATCTTCAACTGCTCTTCCGGATACAGCGGCGTGAGATTGTCGAAGAAGACTTTCTCGCGCGCCTGATCCGGCGATTCAAAGTTGATCGCCTCGACTTTGATCAGAGCAAAATATCGTTCACCCTCTTTGGGCGGCCGGATCTGACCGCTGACGGTGTCGCCGGTGCGCAAATCAAATTTGCGAATCTGTGACGGCGAAACGTAGATGTCGTCAGGGCCCGGCAGGTAGTTGTACTCCGGCGCACGGAGAAAGCCGAATCCATCCGGTAAC
>JBKPPU010000306.1:0-32422 GCA_046733695.1 Acidobacteriota bacterium | reverse complement strand
CCCCTACAGTACGTTCGATGTGGCCCAAGGTAAACTATATGGAAGTTGTGTCTCAGAAACTCGCCGCTGTTTGTCTCGCAGTCTTTCTTGCCTGTTCAGCAAACAGTTCGACACCAATCAAGAAACGCGCCAGAACTTTTGATTGCCGAAATCGAAACGCGTACAAGCTTGTCGTCGTCGCGAATCCGAATCGAATGAAAGGTTCAAATCCCACGCCTGAAGATCTGAACATTATCGTTGGCGATGAGGTGATATCGAAAATCGAATTGCCGGTTCCCGATTCAGAAGCTAAAAACTTTTCGCTTAACTCCGTCAAAAAAACCCGGGCTGGCTTTCAGATAAAAGCTGATTGGGGCGGCGGCGTGTATCATTACGATCTCCAATTTGACTTCAGGTGCAAAGCGAACAATTTCTACCTCTATAAAGTAAAGAAGATAAGTTACTCCACCAGAAATCCTGACAGTGGAAGCTTCCTGGACAGAAAAAGAATTAAAGTAACGAGGCCGAACCTGCCGATTGAAAAGTTTGTAATGACTAAGTATTTGTGATTGCGGACTTACATTTTGCGTTGAAACACAACCGCCATCTCGTCGCTGTAAACCTGTTGCCACTGGGGTGATTGTTCGAGTTGTAATCGCAGCACGGACTTTTGACTGACGATGGCGACGCGCACGCCGTAACGATCGAAAGGCTCCTGCCAACGCTTCTCTCCGTAAATGATGCCGAGAAATTCAGACACAAACGCATCGCCGTACATGTCGATGCGGCCGTCGATGTAGACGGGATTCGACGGCGTTTCCCAGATCAAATAGCCGCCCCAGATGTTGGGATCGGTGAATGTATTGCCGGTGATTCCATTTTGCTTGATGTAGGCGACGGCGTTGAGAGGGACACCGACTCGCTCCTGTGTTGGTGGTGAATAGATCACGGACTTCAACTTAATGAGACACGCCACCAATGGCACCATCAGAATCAGGTTGAAGATGAGTTGTCGACGCGTACTGCTTACTGCGGGCGCTCGTTCGAAAGTCTTTCCGAAGCGGGTTGTTTCCAACCAGTACTGCCCATACTCAGCCAGCATTGGACCAGCGACAAGCGAGAGAATTGCCATGTGCCGGTTCGACTTTAACGTGGCGTACAAAACGAACAGAAAGAGCAGCAGTCCGCTTGGTCTGACTCGTTTCGGCGAAAGCGCGAGAGCCGCGATTGTTAACAGGATGAGCGACAACAACGGCAGGAGCTCTTTCTGATGAAAGTCCGGCGAGAGCCAGTCGATCACCTGGTCCTGCTGGACTGGCGAAAAGAAAAACTCGAACGGAAAGATGAAGATCCGTGGTCCCTGTGCATTCAGATTCACCGCTATCAGACAAGCGATGAGCACCAGCACCAGCGTCTTCAGACGTGGCCATTGCGATCCAAACGTCTGGCCGTCGAACCATGCATCGAGGACAACGCCCACGATCGCAAAACCAATCAGCACCAGTCCTATCAAATATCCGGCATGAAGGTTTACCCACACGACCATCACCGGCACTAACCACCACACCGTCTTTGTCTGCTTCTCGCGGACAAACTGGTGCAGCACTGCCAGATAAATCGCCGCAAACAAGAGCGTGAAAGTGCGCGGCCGCACGCCGATCGTGGGAAGTATGCTCCAGACGCTGAGGAGCACGGCGACCCCTTTGATGAATGGATGTGCCTGAGTTCTTCTGAAGACTACCCAGAACGCCAGGACAATCAACACCGTGAAAATGAAGATCAGAGTATTGAAGCCGAGTCGCGAGTAAATGAGATAGAAGATGACTTCCGACAACCACTCGTGTGCGACCCAGTGTTTGCCGGGATTTGTGAAGGAGTAAAAATCGATTCGCGGGATACTGAAGTTGTGGACGATGTATTCGCCCGTTTTCAAGTGCCACCAGAAATCGCCGTCGCTGAGTGGGCGCGAAGCGAAGAGGAAAGCGAAGACAAACACATACACTTCAAAGGTTCGTTTGAGCGCGGTGTTCATACGTGCAGACTGGGATTAGTTTCCAAGGAGCCTGGAAATGGCGCCTCCGATCTTCTCGAGCACACCGGCCACTCCACGTTCTGATGAGAAGACCGCGAAAGCGAGAACGGCGAATAACAAACAGATTAGTACTGTCAGTGCTTTTCGGCTCATCAGTTTTAATAGACAGGATTACAAGATTACTCTGTCTCTACGGCGTCTTCGTCTCTGCGGCCGCAGGGCGTTTCTGCTGCGGTTCGGTGATCGCTTCAACTCTGCTCTTGTCGAGGAAAGAAACGACTCCGCTGCGCCGGAACCAGATACCCTGCGAGTCCTCCCATGCAGCATCCGCTTCTACTGACGATCCATCCTTCATCTTGATGATAGCGTGTTCAACATTGGCGACAGGTTTACCACCAGTCGCTATTGGACCATTGTTGAGTGCCGCGGGCGGTGCTGTAGTCTTGACCGGTGCAACGGGACTCGCTGCCGGACTGGCTTCAGCTTCAGCGGGAGTATCCGTCGGCGATGCACTCTCCGCGGGAGGCAACTGATTATGAGGCACAACCGCTACCTGATTAGTCTTAGTCGTAGTTTCAGTGTTCTGATTGGCGCGACGATCCTGCTGCGCCTTATCGCGACTCGGAGCGAGAAAGGCGATGTAGAGCAACACGCAGACGATGATGCCGATGAGACCGCCAATCACGCCCGTCATCCATAAAGGCGTAGCACCAGCGGGTGTATTTGTCTGACTAATCGCGCGGGGTGAGTCAGTCAACTTCACCAGCACCGACCCATCCATATCACAGTAGGCTTTCTGATTATCGAAAACCTCATCACACTCAGGACACTGTTTCATATCTCAACTCCTAGCCACAAAAAGGCACAAAAAGCACAAAAACAATCATGAACCAGAAAAGGCTTTTGACTTCCCTTTCACTCTCTTTTGTGCTTCTTGTGCCTTTTTGTGGCTATTTCAGAAGACTGAGAATGTTGGAGAAGTCGTCTGTCCAAACTATGTCGCCCTGCAACCTGGTCCAACGCGAGTCGCTGGTAATCGATCCCAACGAGGCGTCGTTGCGCGCCATCACTACCCACGTCGATGGATACTTGCCCGTAAGCGAGCGTTCGCTGTCCCTGCGTACAAACGCAGAAAGTCCTGCCCGTTTCGACAAGCCTGAGAGCAGCGGCTCGAGATTCAGATAGCGGTTGCTGATATGAAATGCGATCATGCCATCCGCTGAAAGCTTGCCGAGGTAAAGATCCATTGCCTCAGTTGTCAGAAGATGTGCGGGCACGGAGTCGGAGCTGAATGCGTCCATGATCAGCAATCCGTATTTCCCCGCCGCCGCGTCACGCAGTTTCAAACGCGCATCACCCAAAATCATCCGGTACGAACCCTTAGTGCAGTCGCTGATGTACGTGAAATAGCTTGGCTCAGAAGCAATCCGCACGATCGCCGGGTCGATGTCGTAGAAATCCCACTGCTGACCCGGCAACGAATACGTTCCAATCGTGCCTGAGCCTAATCCAGTGGCCGCCACCGGCAGCTTTGCCGGCTTACTATTGTAGACATCGAAAACCTGTCCCAGTGGTCCACTCCGGTGATAGTACGACATCGGCTCACACTTTCGTGCTTCATCTTTCATCTGCACGCCATGAACCGTGCTGCCATGGTATAGACGCCGGAACTCTTCGCTCGAACTGGTAGTCACGCGCCAAACACCAAAGAAGTTCCGCTCAGTTGTCAGCGTCTCCACTGAAGCGTTCAGGTACGGAATCGACGCAAACATCAGCGCCGCCAGGGAGAGGGCAAAGACAAACGGACGCCTGAAGCTGAAAACAAAAACCAGCAGCAGCGGGAGCAGCAGCACGAGACCATGCTCGAGTTGTGCCGCAAACTCGAAGCGCGGGATAGTCAGCGCCAACCCAAACGTTAGCGCAAAGATGAAGACCGGAAACAGCATTCGCATGAGCGACCGGGTCTTCCGTTCCTGCGCAGTCATCGGCCTCACGAGACACGCCAGAATGATAGCCGCGGGATACTCGAACGGAGTCGAAAAGACCAGCGGCGCGACGAGAGCGTTGAAGATGCCGCCCAGAACTCCGCCTACTGCAATCCAAAGAAAGTACTCGGGCAACTTACTTACGTGCGGCCGGCTCTGCGCTAACCTTTGATGACTCAACAGGGCGGCGAAGAAGAAAACGAGCAGGTGCAGCGAAATCGTGACCCAAACGGAAATCGGCGGCGACAATATTAGAAAAGCCCCGAGAACGACGAGTGCAAGCGAAAACACGATCGAAGTGACCGGCAACTTGATGAACTGCTTGTTTCCGAAAGCGATGATGAACGTCAACAGATAGAGTGCTAAAGGAATGATCCAGATCAACGGCACGGACGCTACGTCAGTGGCGATGAACGTCGTCACGCCAAGCATCAGGCTCGAGGGAACAAAAGCAAGCAGCACCCACTCGAATCGTTGCGGATTCTCAACTTTGATCTCGGATTGTTCAGCCGCGACAAACACATGATCCATCGTCGCTCTTCTCGCGTTGAGCAGTAACGCACACGTGATTATGAGTACGACCAGGATTGCGTAACCCGCAGCCCAGATGACGCTTTGAGTCCGAATCGCAAACGCGGGTTCAAGGAGAAACGGGAAGCCAAGCAGTGCAAGCATGCTGCCGGCATTACTGACAGCGTAAAGAAAATAAGGATCTCGTGCGGCTTTGTGCGTCGAGTGTGAAAACCAGCGTTGCAGCAAGGGCGCGGTCGCCGAAAGAAGGAGGAATGGTGGACCAACAGTGACGACCAGCGTGGTCAGCAACCACAAGATCGGACTGCTCTGCGTCGGCAGCGAAGCGAGAACGCGGTCAGATAAGGCGAACGGTAAAACGAGACCGGCACCAAGTAGCAGGAGGGCGTGAACAATCGCCTGGTTTCGAAGGGAAAGGCGCTGGGAGATCAGCAGCGCATATGCATAGCCGCCTAATAATAAGGACTGGAAAAACACCATACACGTGTTCCACACCGAGGGCGCCCCGCCCAGAAGCGGCAGCAGCATCTTGGCGACGAGCGGTTGCACCCAGAAAAGCAATGCAGCGCTCGTAAACAGAGCCAATGCGAAAACCGGCGCCAATGCTGTCGCACGTGCAGCCGTGGTGTTAACGCGATCCAGTTCGACGTCGATGTTCATTTGATTGCCCTACCCGAAGACTTGGTGTGATTGGCGGTCGGGCCGCCGTGAAACCAAGCATAACAGGGTTTAACCCTGTCCGGGGGCAAAAAGATCCCGGAAAATCGAGCAACATCCATGCCCTAAATAGTAAGCCGCGGATTTGCGGAGATGAACGCGGATTTGATCTGCGTCCATCCGCGTTCATCTGCGGCTTATTGTTGCAACTGCTCGCCAGCGAGCACTTCAGAGACCTGCATAACGCTTGCAACATCTGTTTCCATCTCATGTCCCCGATCATTATTGGACCGTAAATAAGCGGGTCCCAATGCAGAGTTGGACCACTATGGCGCTCCGTAGTGTAGCTGGCATGGCCATTGCGGTAGCCAGGGGCACACGAAGCATTGCCGTGATCGGCAGGAAGCGATCAGCTCAGGATTCCTGGGATGACGCCTGTGCTTCTTTGTTTCTTCGGTGTCACTTCTACTCCGAAGAGACGTTCGAGATAGACCTATTTCTTAAATCCTAAGGAGAACACCACATGCTGAAGAAATTCTTGAAGGACGAAACCGGCGCTGAGTTGGCCGAGTACGCCGTTGGCGTGGCTCTGCTCGTGGCGATCGGCATCGTCGTTTACAAAGTGCTCGGCGACGCCGTGAACGACTCCAACTCGATCAGCGGCAGCAAAATCAAGACTGCGAAATATCCGTAAAAAGCAGCCACTTCCCGCGGGAGCTGGTCAGCCTTTAGCCAGCTCCCGAGTCCCATTCTCATTCTCTCTGAAAGGTCGACCGCTATGAACTTCAAAACAAAGTTTCTGACTCTTCTTAAAAACGAGCAGGGGGCAGAGCTGGCCGAATACGCAGTTGGCGTGGCGCTTTTGGTCGCGATCGGAATCGTTGTTTACAAGGTCCTGGGAGATTCCATCAACGACAGCCAGAGCGGAACAGCAGCAAAAGTTGGCAGTGCGGTGAGTGACTCAGGCTACTGAGATAGCAAAGCGTGATGAGGTTCGCCACATGATTTCGGCGAACCCTGCCGTTTATTCACCGGAGGTAAACCAGTGAACGATTTAAAAGAGTTCTTATACGACGAACAAGGGGCGGAGCTGGCGGAGTACGCGGTTGGCACAGCAATTTTGGTTGCCGTCGCAATCATTGTCTACAAGGTGCTCGGTGACGCAGTCAACGTGAAGATGAGCACCGTGGCCAATGAGGTTCAAAAGTAAGGCCGGCTGAGGCCGGAAAAATCTCACAACGTGCGGAGTAAAGAATGCCTGTGGCCCCGGAAGTAATGAAACTGTTGTTACTCGTACCGATGGCGGTGTTCATCGTCTATTACGATGTTCGCTATCGCCGCATTCCAAATGTCCTTGTCGCTGGTCTACTGATTGGTGGACTCAGTATCAACATCAGTTTTGGTGGACTCAGTGGCGGGCTTTCCAGTCTGGAGGGATTCGGTCTTGCGTTCCTTCCGATGTTTTTGATCCACCTCTTTGGAGCCATGGGAGCTGGGGACGTGAAGTTGTTTGGCGCGGTCGGCTCTGTGATCGGCGTCTCGATGGTTCCTCTGACTTTTGTAGTCGTCGTGATGTTGGGAGCGGCTTTGGCCATTTACACCATGCTCCGAGCGGGCACGGTGTTTTCAACCCTTCACGGCGTATTGAGAATTTTTGTCGGCATCATGCCCGGCTGGGAAATGCCTCGGTTCGCTATGCCAAGCGATCGAAAACACACGATTCCCTATGGCGTTGCCATCATGCTCGGCAGCTTGATTTCAGCGACTTTCTTCCTGCGTTAACGAGCGCGTTTTGAGACGAAATGGAGATTAATCATCATGCGGAATAAGCGTTTAGTTATTGCCGTTTTGGCTGCGATAACGTTCGGTCTCGTCGCCGCGGTTTCAGTCAAACAATATCTGCTCAGTGCACAGACTTTTAGTCGCACCAACGACGTGGTGGTGGCGAAAGTCGAGATTCCTCTCGGTTCGAGAATTATTGCCGAGCAACTGACGGTGGCGCAGTTTCCTACGGATGTAACTCCACAAGGCGCGATTGCAAAGATTGATGAAAACCTGATTGGCCGCGTGGCCATCACCGCCATTTCGCCTCGCGATCCGGTTACAGAAACCAAACTCGCTCCCGTCGGCGCAGCCGGCGGACTTTCGTCGGTAATTCCTGAAGGCTTCCGCGCCATGACCGTCAAGGTCGATGACGTCGTCGGCGTCTCCGGCTTCATCATGCCCGGCACTCTCGTGGACATCGTCGTAGTCATTCAACCACCCAAGGGCAGCGGCAACGAAGAGATGATCTCGAAGATCGTGCTGCAAAACATCAAGGTCCTTGCGAGTGGTCAGAACATCGATAAGCCCAAGAACGATCGCGACGTCGAGCGCTCGATTAGAGCGGTCACTCTCCAGGTCACTCCCGAACAGGCCGAGAAACTCGCGCTTGCTTCCAGCGAAGGCAAACTCCAGCTCGTGATGCGCAACTCGGTGGACCAGGCTGACGAACAGACTTCGGGCGCGAACAAGAAGAGTTTGCTTCTCGGTGAGCGCGCGATGATCGTTCCCGAGCCCGGAGTTGGTTCCAACTCGACTCCGAAAGCGGCGCCTAGTTCGCCACGCCGCAGCGCACCGCGTCCAGCGGCAGCCGTTGCTCCGAAACCAGTCGCGCCGCCGCAGCAGGCTCCAATCGCGCGTCCCACTGTTGAAGTGATCAAGGGCGCCAAGAAAGAGACCGTTGATTTTCCGTAAGAGAGGATGTCTCCCATTGACCACGCGCAAGGCATCTACTCCGAATTCCGTTTCAAGGAGAACACGATAATGTTGGCTCTATATACCAAACGTTCCTATGTCATTCATCTGCTGCTGGCGATGGTTGCAACCCTATCGATGGGTTTAGCGACTTCCGCACGCGCCCAGGAAACGACGTACGATGCGTCGTTCAGCAGCACCGTTAAGGAAGCCATTCCGATCAACGTCCTCGTGGGCCAATCTCGCGTGATCAACTTCGATCGGCCGATCGGTCGCTTCTCGATTTCCAATCCGGATATCGCGGAAGCCGTCATGGTCCGTCCCGACCAGGTGCTTGTAAACGGTAAAGCATTTGGCCAGGTCAATTTCATCGCCTGGGAAAAGAGCGACAGCAAGTTCATCGTTTTTGATGTGTTTGTGCGCGCCAATCTCTCGCTGATCGATTCACAGATTCGCGCTCTGTTCCCACGCGACGACATTCGTTTGAGCCAGGCGAACGGTTCGGTCGTGCTTTCCGGCACGGTTACCGATCCGGGGGTGGTCGCTCAGGCAGATGCCGTGGTCCAGGCCGCGGGTTTCAAAACGGTAAACATGCTGGCATCACCGGTGAAGAATGCGATGCAAGTGCAACTGCAGATTCGCGTTGCGGAAGTGAGCAAGAACAAGTTGCGGGATCTCGGCTCCTCGTTCGCTTACCAGGGCAGCCCGGGCGCCGGCGGCTTTATTAGTGGCGGTGGTCCAGCTTCGCCCAGCGACATAATTGGCGGCGTCCTATCGGGAGTATTCAACCCCACGACGAACTTGATCATGCTTGGCGGGAACACCACTGCTCTGATTCGCGCCATGCAAACCAACGGTGCGCTGCGCGCCCTGGCTGAGCCAAACCTGATTGCAATGGACGGCCAGGTAGCGAGTTTCCTCGCGGGTGGTGAGTTTCCGATTCCGATTGTTCAGGGCGGTGCCAATGCCGGGTCTGTCACCATTCAATTCAAGGAATACGGCGTTCGTTTGAACTTCAAACCAACCATCATCGACGAAGATCACATCCGTCTCGAACTCGAACCCGAAGTTTCGACGATCGACTTTGCAAACGGTGTGAGATTCCAGGGTTTCGTAGTTCCTGCCCTTCGCACCAGACGAGCTCGCACAGGCGTTGAGCTGCGCGACGGTCAGAGCTTTGCTCTCGCGGGTCTGCTTGATAACAGTGAGTCACGCTCGCTTTCCAAAGTTCCGGTCATTGGTGACATTCCGATTCTCGGCAACCTGTTCAAGTCAACTCAGTTCCAGAAACAGGAAACCGAATTGGTTTTCATCGTCACTGCTGACTTAGTGAAGCCAGTGAACCGCGACGATCTCCCCAACATGCGCGGTATCGATGGTTTGAAAAACGGATCGCCGCTCGGCATCGAGCCGAAGGGTGAGGGAATCTCCGGCGCCAGCGGATTTTCAACCGGTGGCACCATGACTCCTGCCGCTACACCAGAAGCTCCGAAGAAATCAACGACGCCTTCCGGCGACGGTGCAGCGAAGACTGACGACAAAAACAAACCGGCCCCGACCAGCGCGGCCACGAAGCTCACGCCGTAGGTGGGTGAAAGCCCCCCTTAACCGACCAGCGTGAGTCGCCGAATAGAGGGTGGTAATCAGGTTCACTTGATTATCACCCCGTGGCACAAGAAGGACCCTTTTCGTTGACAAGGAGTAAGGTTCAGTGAAAACGAAAAATCTCCGCCGAGCGTTGAGACGCAAAAAGGAACGTGGCAACGTGCTCGCCTACACTGTGATGTCGGCTCTTTTTCTCTTCTTCGCAGTGGGATTGGGTGTTGACCTCAGCCACCTCTATCTTGCCAAAACGGAGTTGCAAAATGCGGCGGATGCAGCCGCGCTCGCCGGTGCTTCAGCGTTGACGCCACATGACGCCGCCAGCATCACGACTGCCGTCAATCGTGCCGTCAACACGATGAACCTCAACAAGTACAACTTCAATAACAAGAACTTCGCGGACACGATGGACACTACTACCCAACGCTCCCTCGTGACCTTCGCAATCAACCTCGACAGCACCTGGTACACAGAAGCGCAAGCGACTGCGAGCGCCGGCATATATTCTAAGGTGCGTTTCGTCAAAGTCTTTACACCCTCAGTAGGCATCAGTGTGTTCTTTGCCTCGCCGATCCTTGGTTCGTCGCAGAACTTGTCAGCCAATGCGACCGCAGGTCTTTCGGTTCCCGGCAATGTCCGATTCTGCCCGGCACCCCTCTCGGCCGTCGCTCCGGATCCGGGACAGAGTTTTCCAGCTTGGGCGCAGGGCTCTTGTCCAACACCAGGCATCCAGCCCGATGGCTGCGATCCAACCAAGAATTTCTGCAAAGGTTGCAGATATACGATCCGTTATGAAGGCGGGACCGGACCGTCAGCCGGCAATTACAACATTCTCGCGTGTGCGGGTAATGGCGCCAGCGCAGTGAGAGACGCGCTGGCTTCGTATGGTGAATCCTGCCAGTGTGGCAACGTCAGCCCCGGCGACACGATTACCACTGAACCCGGCGTTGCTGCTGGTCCAGTTGCGCAGGGTTTGAACGTTCGCTTCGACCAATACGGTGGCGGGCTTTCATATAGCACCAGCACTGTACCCGATTCGAACGTCGCACAGGGTGCATCGCACGGCAACGGTTCCAACACCACATACGACGGCATCTCGTGGTCGGATTATGGTCAGAGCAGTCCGTTTCAGGGGCCACAAACTGGACACGATGGCGTTAAGAATCGCCGTGTGCTGGTGATCCCGATTATCGCTGCTTCACAGTTCGCTAACGGTAGAACGAACGTTGCCATCAGTTCGCTCGGCGGGTTCTTCATGAACAGCCAGGCAATCGGAAGTAATTCTGACGTGCAGGTGGAATATATCGGGGGAGACGTCACCGCAATTGCCGGTTTCGATCCGAACGGCAATACCGCCACTAACATCGTCACTCCTGTTCTTTACAGGTAGAAGATCCGAGCATGATAGCAATCAATAAATTACTCAATCGATTACTTCGCCGGGAGGACGGTGGCGCGCTCGCAGAGCTCGCGATCCTGGTTCCGTTTCTTGCACTGATGCTCGCAGCAGTTTCAGAGTTTGGACGTTTCTTCCAGCAATACACGACTCTTTCAAAGGCAACGCGCAGCGCGTCACGGTACCTCTCGAATCACAAGCTCGACGCGACCGAAATCGGACGCGCTCAGAGTCTCGTGGTTTGCGGGAAACTTGCATGCACAGGCGCTGACCGCAAGCTGCTGCCGAACCTCAGTGTTTCAAATGTATGTATCGAGTCTACCGGTTCACCCAAGGTAACGAGCGTGACCGTCAAGATTCCCAAAACAGCGGCTGACTGCACCCCGATGGCAGGCACGAGTAGTGCGACTCCATACACATATTCGCCAATCTTTAATATTGGCGCATTGCTTAACCAGCCAGGTTTCACGCTGGCACTGCCGCTCTATCCGAGCACAACGATGTACTACATGATCGATTAGCAGGGATTGTAATGGGGATTAGGCGAACCGTTTCAAATACAAGCGAGCGTGGCACAACGATGGCCGAATTCGCGCTGATCTCGGCAGTGTTCTTTATGATCATCTTCGCCATCATCGAGTTTGGACGGTTGCTCTACACGCACAACGCGTTAACTGACGCGGCCCGTCGTGGCGCGCGCTACGCCGCACTCCATAAGGAAGGCACGGTCGGCAACGGCAAGCTCCTCTGCGTGAAAAACGTTGTCATCTACGGCGAGAGCGCAGTAAATCCCTCCACTTGCGCCGCAACCGGCAACCCGTTAATCAACGGGCTCACCGCGTCAAACGTAAACGTGACTTACCTGGGCGCCGATACAGACAACGATCCGAACACGCCGGCAACCAGCTACGGTTCAAATCTCGGCACTGCCACGGTAACCATTTCGAATTACACATTTAATCTAAGTATTCCGTTTGCGCGACAAACATTAACAATGCCCCCTTATACCACCACGTTGACTGCAGAAAGCGCTGGTGAAGAACCGAGTCCGATTGCGACTCCTTAGTTTTTGAGCCGAACCGAGCAAGCGAAAAGGGTAAGTAACACCAAATGAAACGAACTTTAACTTTTATAGTGCTCAGTAGAGATGCCGCCGACTCGCGAGAGCTGAGTCGTGCACTTGGCTCGCACGCCGGTGCCAGCCTCTTGATGACGAGCGATGACGCCGAGCAGGTATTTACCGAAACCTGCCGCTTGCGCCCATCTGCAGTGGTGCTCAACTTGAATCACCTGGGCGAGCCTGCACTCAAGCTCGTGCAGCGTATTGTCAGCGAATGTCCTGCCACGGCAGTAATCTGTGCTTCGAGAGAGTCCTCGCCTGATCTCATTCTGCGCAGCATGCGTTCCGGTGCTCGTGATTTCATTCGCCTTCCTATTAATGACGAAGAACTGACAACCGTAATCGAGCGGACTGCAGAGTTCACGCTCGAGCACATCGATGACGAACCGAAGAAACGCGGCCACGCGATCGCCGTGTTTTCGAGTAAAGGTGGCTGTGGCACATCGCTGATTGCGACCAATCTCGCGATGACGCAAAAGACGCCGACGGTGCTCGTCGATCTGAATCTTCAATCGGGCGATCTTGAATTACTGCTGGGTTTGAAACCGAAGTTTTCACTCGCCGACGTCGTAGAAAACCGCGATCGTCTCGACGACGCGCTGCTGGCCAGCTATATCACGCCCTACTCGAAAAATCTTTCGCTCCTCGCCGCACCAATAAAGGCAGAAAGCGCGGAAGATATCGAGCCGAAGCACATTTACGAAGTCATGGAATTGCTGCGGCAGCGCTATGACAACGTCATCATCGATACGCCTCATAACTTCGACTCCGTCACCATCTCGGCCCTGGACCATGCGGATCAAATCCTCGTCGTTTTGACGTTGGAAATTCCCGCGATTCGCAGCACGCGCAGAGCGCTCGAGATATTCGATCGTCTCGGATACCCGCGTAAGAAAGTGCGCCTCGTCGTCAATCGCTGGAGCAAGAACATCGAATTGGATCAGAAGCAGATTGAAGATTTTCTCGGCGAGCGTGTGATTGCGTTTATTCAGAGTGATTATCGCGCCGCCGTTAATTCAATCAACATCGGGCAGCCCTTGATCGAGTCAGCTCCCGGTTCGACTGTGACGACGGATCTCTACAATCTTGCGAGCAAAATTTTCGCTGAGAAGGTGGAACCCCCGCCATCAGCAAACAACGGTAAACGGCCGTTCAATTCGCTGTTCCGCCGCAGTTCGCAAACGATGCAGGACCTGGGATTGAACGCGGCTCTCGAAAGAGCAAATCTGGGGGAAGTTCAATAGGTCCAATAGGACCTATCCGACCTATTAGTCTTATTAAGGAATAATCATGGCATTACGCGAAAGATTAGTCAGAGACGGTGGATTAACCGGCCCCTTGTCTGAGGACGCAATCAGCAATCAGCAAGGCTTCCAGGACATGAAGGCCAGGCTCCACCGGATGCTGATCAACCGGATGGATCTGACCAAGCTGGGCCAACTCGAACCGGAGCAGCTTCATGAAGAAGTTGCACGCCTGGCGTCCAGCCTGCTGGCCCAGGAAGACACGCCGCTCTCGTCAATCGAACGCGAACGATTGATCCATGAAGTCCGGCACGAGTTGTTCGGACTCGGACCACTCGAGCAGTTGCTTGCCGATACATCGATTTCCGACATCCTCGTCAACTCTCCTTACAACATCTACATCGAGCGCGGTGGCAAGCTCGAAAGAACCAGTGTCGAGTTTAAGGACAACGAGCACCTGATGCGCGTGATCGAGCGCATCGTTTCGTCGGTCGGCCGTCGCATCGACGAGGCGTCGCCGATGGTGGACGCGCGCCTGAAAGACGGATCTCGCGTCAACGCAATCATCCCGCCACTCTCGCTCGACGGACCCGTACTCTCGATTCGACGTTTCGGCGCCGAACCGCTGCGTATGAGCCGCCTGCTCGAGAACCAGGCACTCACGCCCGACATGGCGTCGATGTTTGAAATGTGCGTCAACGCGAAGTTGAACGTCCTGATTTCGGGTGGTACCGGCGCCGGCAAGACGACGCTGCTTAATGCTCTTTCGGCATACATCCCGTCCGCCGAACGTATCGTGACGATCGAAGACTCGGCTGAGTTGCAGATGCAGCAGCCGCACGTCGTGCGTTTGGAAACACGCCCGCCCAACATCGAAGGCAAGGGCGAAGTGAGCCAGCGCGATCTCGTCAAGAACGCTCTGCGTATGCGACCCGATCGCATCGTCATCGGTGAGGTTCGCGGTGCTGAAGCAATCGACATGTTGCAGGCGATGAACACCGGTCACGATGGTTCGCTAACCACTATTCACGCCAACACACCGCGCGACGCCCTCGCCCGTTTGGAAACGATGATCCAGATGACCGGCATGCGTCTCTCGGATCGCGCCATGCGACAGCAGATTGCATCCGCAATCAACCTCGTGATCCAGGTCGCGCGCCTGACGGACGGAACTCGCAGAATCACGTCCATTTCGGAAATCACCGGTATGGAAGGCGAGACGATCACGATGCAGGAAGTATTTATTTTTGAGCGCAGAGGCGTTGATAAGGACGGCCGAGTCCTTGGGCGATTCCGGCCCACGGGAGTGCGACCGCGATTTGCCGAGAGACTCAAGATCTACGGCATGCAGTTGCCCCGTTCGTTCTTCGAGGAGGCGTAAGCATAATGTTTCTAATTCTCTTCTTCGTCTTTCTAACCTGTCTTTTTCTGACGTATACGCTCTATTTGGTCACGTCGCGCTCGTCAGACAAGAAGCGGGCGCTGCTAAAGGAACGTCTGGCGGATGCGATTCGCTCTTCCGCGCATTCGACCGATATCGACGTGCAACTGGCGCGCGAAGAATTGATGAGCGAAATCCCGTGGATCAACCGCGTGCTCATCAAGCTGCAGGTAAGCTCCAAGTTGAAGCAGATGATCGATCAGGCCGACGTACATATCACAGTGATGCGTCTGGTCCTGTTCTCTGCGACGGCGGGTGTGCTGGCGTTTCTCGCGGCGTCGATGATCAGCACGTCTTATCTGGTGATGATTCTCTTCGGCTTTATCGCGGCGGCGCTTCCGTTTCTGCACATTCACACCAAACGTAAGAAGCGGCTCAATAAGTTTCTCCAACTGCTGCCTGACGCTCTCGATCTGATGAGTCGTGGACTGGCTGCGGGCCATGCCTTTACTGAAGCACTCCAGATGGTTGCCAACGAAATGCCGGAACCAATCTCCATGGAGTTTCGCAAGACTTACGAGGAGCAAAACCTCGGACTCTCTTTGAAACTCGCGCTCGAGAATATGGTCCAGCGCATGCCCCTCCTCGACCTTCGCATGTGCGTCACGGCAGTGATGATCCAGAGAGAAACGGGCGGCAATCTTTCCGAACTGCTCGAGAAGGTTGCGTACACTATTCGTGAACGCTTCCGCATCATGGAAGACCTGAAAACAATGACGCTCAGCTCGCGCTGGTCGGCATGGTTACTATGCGCATTGCCGATCTTCCTCGCAGTCTATGTGACCTTCATGAATCCCGGTTACATGGATGTGATGTGGAAGGATCCGCGCGGCAACAAGCTTCTGGCTATCGCCGCCATCATGCAGATTCTCGGCATGCTCATGGTCCAAAGGATTATGAAGATAAGGATTTAAAGAATTGTCGATTGCCAATTGCCGATTGCCAATTTGAGGAAGGGATTTAAAAAATTGGCAATTGGCAATGGGAAATCGGCAATGACAAAGGTGAAATCATGGTAACAATCATTCTGATATCGACGTTTGTTTGCATCGCCTTCGGGGTGATGGCGATCTACTGGCTGCTGTTCCGGCCAGTTAGCGCAACGGCACAACGTCTGAGTGAACTGGACGAAGGCCGGGTCGTCGCGGCGCAGAGCATCGAAGTCAACGGGATGGAGACTTTGGCAGCGCGTCTCGCTGAGCCGATCAATAAGCTGGTGCCGCCATCGGCAGCCGATGCGAAGAAGCTGCAGCGCGAACTGATGCAAGCGGGATATCGATCGCCGTCTGCGCCTGGTATTTATCGCGTCACCCAACTCTTAACGATGGTGCTTTGTCCTCTCCTCATTCTCTTCGTTTTCTCAATCATGGGATGGTCTATTAACGACGCCCTTCTGCCTGCCCTGTTTGCCTTCGGCGCAGGATTCCTGCTGCCGCGCTTCATTCTTAATCGCTTGATGGCCAGTCGCAAACTGCGAATCACGTGGGGCCTTGCGGACGCCCTCGATCTCATGGTGATCACGATGGAAGCGGGCCTCGGCCTGAATGCCGCGATGCTGCGTGTGTGCGAAGAGCTGAGACCGGTCCATCCCGACATCAGTACGGAATTCGAACTTGCAAACCTCGAAATCCGCGTAGGTCGTGAGCGCAGTGAGGCATTGCGAAACCTGGCCGACCGAACAGGAGTTGAAGATCTGAACAGTCTCGTCGGTATGTTGATCCAGGCAGATCGTTTTGGTACTTCGATCGCACGCGCCGTGCGCGTCTATTCAGACAGCTTGCGCACGAAACGTCGCCAGCGTGCCGAGCAGGCCGCGCAGAAAGCAGCATTCAAATTGTTACTGCCGCTGGGCGCGCTGCTCTTCCCGACGATGTTCATCGTCATTCTTGGTCCTGCACTACTAAACATTTCCGACATGCTCGGTGGTGGCGGAGTCACCTTCTAGCCCCAGGGAGGAACCTATGGTTAAGCGTACATTAATCGTCGTCGTACTCACGCTCTTACTGATTACCAGCGCGGTGCCCGTTCGTCAGGTCCAGGGCGTGCTCATGACGCCCGATGAGATCGCGATGCTCGACGGAGCATCGAAGGACGTCGGTGGCCAGTCAAAGAGTGACAACGCCTTCGTCAAAGTTTTGAAAGCTCCATTCAAAGCGATCGGTCGCTTGTTTGGCGCCGGTAAGAAGGACGACAACAAACTTCAGCGTCTGTCTCGCAAAGACGTGAAGAAGTTTGAGAGTGTTGGAACTGCTCGCGTAGTGGATGCACGTACCACCGGTTTTGAAACACCAGCGGCGGCTCAAACTTCCGAGAACGCTCCCGCAGTCAGTCCGGGTCTTTCGTCTGCACAGGAAAACCTGGAACGCGGCCGAACGCTGCTCAACGAAGGTAACGTCAACGATGCGATTGCAGTGCTCTCCACTGCAGCGACAACTGATCCAAAGCTTCATGAAGCTTACAACCTGCTTGGCGTCGCGTACGAAGCAAAAGGAATGCGCGATCGTGCGTTCGAGTCGTTTGAAAAGGCCCTCAAGGCCGATGAGGACAACGGCGAGTATCTAAACAATCTCGGCTACCTCCACTTCAAAAACGGAGACAACGACAAGGCAGCGAAGTATTTGAAACGAGCAGTTAAAGCCGCTCCGCAGTCGCAGCGTTACTGGAACAATCTTGGCCTCATTCAGGCGCAGCGAGCGAAATTTGACGATGCTTACGAATGTTTCGCACGTGCAGTTGGTGAGTATCAGGGACACATCAACGTGGCCAACAGGTCACAATCAATGGGCTACGACAAGGTCGCAATCAAACATCTCGAACAGGCGCGCGTGCTGCGTCCTGCAACGGCCGAGACGCTTCTGCGATTAGTGGTTCTCTACAAGCGAACGGGCAACGATGAATTGGCTGCTGAAGCGAACAAAGCGCTAGAGTCAGCCCGTTCACAGGCGATGAAGGAATAGTTTTATTGCCAATTGCCGATTGTCGATTGCCAATTTAGGTAAATCGGCAATTGGCAATTGGCAATCGGCAATGACGAAGATTAAATAAAAGGATTAAAGCGTTCATGGGAAACCTTAGCATATTGAGCCGTTCAGAGATTGAAGGCTTAGGTCCACCTATGCTGGAGGAATTGGCCGATTCCGGGATTCACGAGCAGTTTCTGTGTGACCTGGCTCTCAAGCACGTAGCCATGCTTCCCGAGCCGAGCACGACGGCCGTCGCCGACAGGCTGCACCTGCCGCGCGTTCTTACTGAAGAACTGCTCTATCACCTGTATCGCGAGAAGCTGATCGAAATGCGTTTGCAGAGCGCAGTGGGATCAACTCGCTACGCGATGCTCGATCATGGCTGGGAACGTGTCGCGCGTCTCAATTCCCAAAGCGGCTATCTTGGACCAGCGCCTGTTTCGCTTGAAGACTACACCTTCATGATGCGATTACAGGCAGTGCCCTCGAAGCCGGCTTCGCTCGATACAGTTCGGCATGCTTTCAAGGATCTCGTGCTTCCGGATTCGTTGTTGCAAACGCTCGGCTGCGTGATCAATTCGCGGTCTTCCCTCTTCCTTACCGGTTTGCCCGGAACTGGAAAGACAGCCGTGTCGGAACGCATGAACCAGGCACTGTCCGGGACGATATGGATCCCCTATGCAATCGAAGTCGACGGAAACATCATTCGTATCTTCGACGCTCACAGTCATCGGCCGGCGCCCGAACGCACCTCAGTTATCGAACACGATCGACGTTGGATCGAGATCGAAAGACCGCTGATCATCGTCGGCGGCGAGTTGACACTCGAGAACACCGATCTTGCGTGGTCCGAGACGGCAAGATTCTACGAAGCCCCGTTTCAGGTGAAGTCGAATGGTGGCACACTCGTCATCGACGACTTCGGCCGCCAACGCGTCGCTCCGCAGGACCTGCTGAATCGCTGGATCCTGCCGCTCGAGCGCCGGGTTGATTTCCTCACGCTCCACAGCGGCAAGAAGATCGAAGTTCCATTCGAACAGCTCGTAGTCTTCTCGACGAATCTCGATGAAAGAGACCTCGTCGACGAGGCGTTTCTACGGCGCATGGGTTACCGGGCGCGCGTCGAACCACCGACTGCGGCTGCTTTTTCCGAGATCTTCAGACGCACCGCCAAACTTCGCGGTGTAATGATCGACGATGAATGCCTGCGTCACATTCTCGCGCGCTATGAGAATGAACGGCGAATCATGAAGGGCTGCGAACCGCGCGATCTTTTGAATAAGGTCAACGACATCTGCCTGTTCGAAGGACGCGAGTTGAAGCTCACGAAAGAACTCGTCGATCTGGCGTGGGGCAATTACTTTGGAACGTCACACGGCTTCGAGCCGGAAGTAAGGCAGTTTCGATCCGCGCAATCAGTGGCCTAATTAGCCACGGATGACACGGATTAAGAACGGATAGTAGTCAATCAATGTGCGGACAGTTGAAACATTTTAGACTTGCTCTATTACTGTGCTTGCTGTCCGCCTTTTCTGTCCACGCCCAGAATCCTCAAAAAGTTATCGGTCAGGTCATCACACTCGTGGACGGTTACACGTTCGAGGTCGACGAAGTTTGGAAACAGGGCGATGAGCTCTGGTATCGCAAGGGCAACATCAATCGCCAGGTGACGCAGCCGGTTAAGTCAGTGAATCCTGTCTTCGAGAAAGCGAAAACGGAAGCTGTTGACGCGGGGAAAACCGCGGCTCCCGTAAGTACAGCTCCCACTGCCATCTGGATACACCTCGTCGATGGCGCCCGTTTTCGGGTTGACGAGGTTCAGGAAGGCACCGACGGGGCCGTCTACACACGCAACAAAATCTCCATGTTCCTCGACAAGGAACGCATCGCCCGCATCGAATACGAGGTTCCCGCTTTGCCTGGCAAGTCCCGCAAAAGTGCGGACTGGACGTCCGGAAATGCCACAATTGACCAGTTAATCCGCACAAATGGCAACCGTTTCGGAATCGACCCCTATTTGGTCTTTTTAGTAATTGAGAAAGAGTCGCGTTTCCATCCGCGCGCGGTCAGTCCGAAAGGGGCCATGGGCCTGATGCAACTGATGCCCGGCACAGCCCGCCGGTTAGGCGTTCGAAAGCCTTTCGATGCGGCTGAAAACATCAGGGCCGGCACCCAGTACATGCGGGAATTGATGGACATGTTCGGCGGGAAAGTCGATTTGGTGCTGGCGAGTTATAATGCCGGGGAAGGCGCGGTGCTCAAATACGGTCGCAATGTGCCTCCTTACAGAGAGACTCGCGACTACGTGAAGACAATCGGGAAACGCTACGGACTCTCGGGACGGCAATCAGGACAGAACGAAGTGCCGGATCCGCAACGCTAGGGGGTGCGCGATGAGATCATTTTTCCCCACAACGCTAATAATCCTATTACTAGGCGGCGCTGTCCTTGTTAACGCTCAGAGACAACAAGACCAGGGACCGATGACTAACGCCGAGGTCGTCAAACTCTGCAAAGCCGGCTTCAAAGAAAAAACCGTCGTTCTGATCATTTCGTCAAGGATTCCGAACTTCGATCTCTCGTCTGACAAAATGATTCAGCTCAAACGCAATGGCGTGAGCGAGAACATCATCATCGCCATGCTTGCTCGTCAGGAAGGAACTGACGTTCCGATGACCGACGAAGAGTGGGGCAACGATCCATTCTTCAACTCCAAAGCCGATCCGAAGGGCAATGGAAACAGCGGCACAGGTTCCGGCTCTGGTTCTGATGGTGGAACGAACATCTTTGGTACCAGCACCGGATCGAAATCGAGCGTCCGCACTCGCACTGGAAACGGCGGTTCTGAAGGTGACAGTCAGTTAACGGGAAATGCGACCGTTCGGATCATTAGACCACCGACTGAAGGTGGCAGTGGAACTCCTGCAAAAATGGAAAAGACGAAGAGTCTGACGAACGAGTCGATCGTTGAGCTCGTCGAAGCAGGTTTCTCTGAAGGCACGATCATTCGCCGTATCGAACAGTCGCCAGTCGAGTTTGATCTGGCGGCGGACAAACTGGAAGCCCTGCGCAAACGTCGTGTCAGCGACAAAGTTATCGACGCCATGAAGGCGGCGATGGGCGACGGCAAGTAAATTATTGCCAATTGCCGATTGCCGATTGAGAAACTTGAAATCAGCAATTGGCAATTGGCAATTGGCAATCGGCAATCATCTATGAAAGTACAACCTCGACTTCGTTGGATCGCGCTGCTAGTTTCTGCAGCGCTCTTATTTTCTGTTGCGAGCGCACAGCGAAGAGGTCAACAACGAACGAAGCCTCAGCCCAAGCCGAGCGCTACTCCGCAGCCAAAGACAGCTCTCGAAACGATGGGGGCGCCTCCACCAGTTCCCAGTTTAAAGAAACCACCCGAACAGGAAGTCAGCCCCGGTGACGTTGTTTTAGTCGATACGACTGAAGTCATGTTTCCGGTCACTGTACGCGACTCCAACGGCCGGCTTGTCAGCAATCTCACGCGCACGGATTTTAAAGTTTTCGAAGACAACGCACTGCAGCCGCTGAGCGATCTTGCGCTGCGCCAGGTGCCGGTTGATGTGGTGCTGATGGTCGACGCTTCTTCTTCTGTCGCCAACAATCTCGACGATTTCCGGCGCGCCGCGCAGGGTTTTGCGGCAAAGCTTGAGACCGAGGATCGCATCAGTCTTATCAAATTCGACGATCGCATCGAGCTGCTGCAGGATTGGACCAAGAGTCGTTTTCAATTGCAGCGCGCTTTGAATCGTATCGAACCGGGTATGTTCACGCGTTTCAACGATGCGTTATTGCTTGCTTCGAGAGAACAGTTTGGACCAGTAACGAAGTCACGACGCGCGGTGATTGTGTTGTCGGACGGAATCGACAACGGCCAGGGAACGACGTCGCTCGAAGCCGCGTTGCAGGCGTTGATCAAGGCGCAGGTTACGGTTTACATCGTCGCCAACACTGAGATATCGCGAGCCGCGAAACGGGCTGAGCTCGATAGTCTGCTGGGACAAGGTGAATCGTCGGTCAAGTTTAATCAGGTGACCATCGATCGTTTGCGGCTCGGTTTGAAGGTGTTGGATCAGAGTGAAGAAAACCTCGCGCAACTGGCGCAGTCGACGGGGGGAAAGTTGTACAAGCCGCTCACGTTTGATGCGCTTGAATCGACTTATGCGGAAGTGGCGGACGAGTTGCGGCATCAATACGCACTTTACTTCACGCCGTTGAACAAGGCACGCGATGGAAGTTTTCGTCGCGTGCGCATCGAGACCGTAAATCCGGCATTCGCCCCGCACACACGCGTCGGCTACTTCGCTCCGAAGAGTTAGTGACAGGATTACAGGATTCTCATGATTTACAAGATTCATCTTGTGAATTCTGTGAATCCTGACATCCTGTCCAATATCAAATGTCGAACAGACTGCCCCTCTGTTTAATTCTTCTCGCATTGAGCTTCTCGTGTGTCTACGCACAGGACGAGACGAAGGTACCGGAGAACGAGAAAGTCACGATCGTGCTCGCGAGCGGCATCCAGATGCTGGTTGACGAGGTCAGCGAAAGCGGCGGCGGTTACTGGTACAAACGTGGCAACGTCACCACGTTTATCGATCGCGAACGAGTCGCGCGCATCGAAGTCCCAACACCGCCTGAACCCGCGCCTACTGAAGTCAAAGCACATAAATGGAGTCTCGCCGATGCATCAAAGGTCGAGCAATTTTTCACCTCGAAGTTTAAGAAGCCGTTGCCGACTACGGCTTTTGGCCAATCAGATTTACACACGCGCTGGGGATTGGACCACCGCAACGGTATGGATGTGGGCCTGCATCCCGACAGCGTTGAAGGTCGCGCATTGATTGAGTTCCTGCGCGCCGAGTCGATCCCGTTTTTGGTCTTTCGCGGCCCTATTCCCGGCGTGGCCACTGGACCTCACATCCACATCGGAAACAGATCATCCAGGTCCTACGGCCGCTAGCCGGTTGTTGTAGTTGTGTCCAAATTCTTCTCTGAGGAGACTGCGCCGATGAAATACATCGAATTCTCCCATCCCGAGGGCGGCAGAATGCTCGTTCACGTCGATCACATCACGAGCGCGCTTTACCGGCCCGGTGAGGGTGACATCAAAACCAGATTAGGGCTCGACCTCGATCAACGTCAGAACGACGTCGTGATCTTCGGCGAGGAAGCCGAGCAGGTATGGGAAGCCCTGCAACGATTGAAAGGTCAATGAATCCGGACCCAACGAAAAGACCAGGTTCTGCAAACGACCCGCTGTCGGAACAGTGGATAGACCTCCGGCTGATCGCCGGAATGCGCGTCGTTCTCGGCACCTCGGCGTTGCTCGTCGTTCTGATTCAGCCATTGACGTCGTTTCGCTGGAGTAAGCCAACCTACGTCACGCTGGTTTTGTACGCGCTTTATGGTCTGGTGATCTACCACCTCTCAGTTCGGCACAAAACGATCGTTGCTCACCGGGTAATTCCCTGGCTCGACCTGTTGTGGTATGTGCCGCTCCTCATCTTTGCGAGTAACACGAACAATCTGTTCTATTACTTCTTCTTCTTCGCTATCATCGTTGCGTCATTTAGTTGGGGACTCGGCGACGGCTTACGGCTGACTCTCGCGTCGGCAGCAATCTACACTGTCGTCCGGCTGGCAAACGAACCCGAAGGATCACTCCATATCGATGACGTTCTGCTGGCGCCGATAGGCTTGCTGATCTTTGGCTACATCATCGCGCGCTGGGGCGGTTATCACACTCAACTCAAGAACCGGCTGAAGCTGCTGAAGGAAGTGACGATCTTTTCCAATCCGCGTTTTGGCATCGACCGTACAATCAAAGCGATACTCGAGAGCATTCGCGCTTTTTACGATGCCGAAGCATGCTTGCTGGTGATTCCCGGCAAACCCGGCGATGCAGACAGTTACCAGATGTATCGCGTTGCGCGAGGCATACATCCGAGCAGGACGGCGCCGCCGGAAATCGGAGCTGAAGCCGCCACCCAGTTTTTATCGCCTTCTCTCGACTACGCCGTCATCTACAGAAAAAACGGCGCCTCACAGACGCGTTTGTTCGACGTCAAGAATCGCGTTTTCACTGACAGCAATTCCAGCAACGGCGACAAACAAGCGGGCATGCTCGAGGCGCAGGAATATTTGTCGGTGCCTGTTTATTACCGTCACCAGGCTGTCGGCCGTCTCTTCATCATCGATGGACCAGACCGTATCGATGGTTCAGACATGGATTTCATGCTGCAGTTGATGGACCACGTCACACCCGTCATGGAAAACATCCGGTTGATCGACAACCTCGCCTCCGATGCCGCCGAGCAGGAACGACGACGAATTGCACACGACATTCACGACAGCGTCATTCAACCCTATCTCGGCCTGCAGTTTGGCCTCGCGGCACTCGATCAAAAGTTGGAAGCGGGTAATACGGCTATTCGCGACAACGTGCAGGAACTACTCGAGCTCACGAACCATGAACTCGCCGAACTGCGGCGATTCGTTTGGGATCTGCGAGCGACGGAAGAGCGCTTGGACGTTCTGCTGCCGGCGATTGAAAGATACGCTGAACGATTTTCACTCGTGACCGGGATCAAGGTCGAGGTAGCCGTGCACGGTAAGGTGAAGGTGAACGATCGTCTGGCGGCCGAATTGTTCCAGATCGTCGCCGAGGGCCTGAGCAACGTGAGGCGCCACGCCTTTTGCCGTGACGCGCGAGTTGAGATATCGTGTAAGGAAACCTCGCTGCTCTTACAGATAAAAAATAGCCGGCCGCGTCCAGGTGGCAGCCCGGATGGCGAACGTGTTGATGGTCAGGACGGCGTCAGGTCGTTTCGACCTCATTCAATTGCCGAGCGCGCTGCGTCTCTCGGCGGAGACACACAGGTATTTGTTGATGAAAAAGACTACACCGTAGTCAGTGTCGGAATCCCCCTGTAGTTGGAGCCTCATCATGACTGCTCGCCCCATTACGATCATGATAATCGACGACCACGTGGTAATTCGCAGTGGTTTACGAATGTTGATTGAACACGATCAACAAATGCTGGTCGTGGCTCAGGCAGGCAACAGAGCCGAAGCTCTCGAACGTGCGGCAAACTCGCATCCCGATGTGATCATTCTGGATTTGCTGCTTGGTGACGAAGATGGACTCACGTTTTTGCCGGAGCTGTGCCAGGCGACCCCAAACTCGCGCGTGCTGGTATTGACGGGGGTACAGAATCCGGATGCGCATCGTCGTGCCATTCGCCGCGGTGCGATGGGCATAGTTTTAAAGGAGCACGCCGCCGACCAGCTACTCAAGGCGATCAAGAAAGTCCACGAAGGAGAAGTGTGGATTGAGCGATCGATGATGGGCAGCATGATTCAGGAGTTTAATAAGCCGGCTCTGGTGGATCCTGAAGTCACCAAGATCGAATCCCTCACGGACAGGGAGCGCGAAGTTATCGCCCTGATCGGTGAAGGACTCAAGAACAAGCAGGTCGGGGAACGTCTCTTTATCAGTGAGACGACGGTGACTCACCATCTCAGTTCCGTTTTTTCAAAGCTCGAAGTCTCGGATCGCCTGGAGCTCATCATCTACGCGTTTCGTCACGGCCTCGCTAAGATACCGAAATAAGTCCGCGTTCAGCGGCGTTTAGAGCTGGCTTAAAGCAGCAGCACCGGCAGGATCCTGCCACTCAATCCTCTAAAAAAACCCTATATTACTGCCAGATAAATGGGCAAGGACCTGCATTGTCACCGTTTTGCAACATCTTCATAATGCAAAAGCAGAAATTCAAACCTTACGAAGAGCCCAGTTCATGCACTGCGAACAACGAGCCAATTACATTCTTGATTGCCACCTTCGACTCCCGAACACGGCTTTACTAACCCGAAGTGCATCCGTCGAGCGACGCTCCAAACCTCGTTCAAATGACGTGTTACCGGCTCGAGTTTGGGGAGTTGACATCGAGGATCAGCCGTTTTGTTACGACTGTCAGTTAGACAACATTAGCGCCTCCGGACTCTTTTTGAGGTTACCGCGCCGGATGAAGTTTTCGTCGTCCATTAGCCTCGTCGTGCGGCTGTTGACTGGACCTGACGAAGGCATGGTCGCTGCTATCAAGGGCACCGTAATGCGCGAAGAGTCGAATTCTGATGGTCACCGAGGCATCGGCATTCGGATCACCGAGCACAAGTTTATTTAGCGGAGTTTTTACCCAGGAGAAAGGAAGTTAACGACACCGGCAACAGATCGCGATTGCTCCGCCGCAGCGTCTGTTCCAGAGGGAGGCTGGTTGCACGCCAGGCGTATGCCCCCGGCTGGCGATCAAAGCTATGCAGCCTCCCTTCCCCAACTTTCACACCAAGCCCACAGGTGTGAATGACGCATTTCAACTAGCTGGAGTGGTTTGACGCCTGCCTGATTTGTGCAGTGCTTCTCCTACCAATCCACCGGCAATCAACAAATGAGGGTAATGCTAACAAGTTTTTAGTTGGAAGCATCGTCTTCGAAAAATCAAGGAGCTTCAAAATGTCTCAATTAATACATTTGCGCAACATGGCGATTACCTTGGCAATGTTTGCGTTAATCGCGTTCACAGCTGGAACGGCTAAAGCGGACCCTGTCACCATCGTTTCCGGTAATCACCCGCAAGCGGACGAGGAGAACATTCTGCTAACTGATGGCACAGGCAATCCGATTTTTGGCGTGACCAATCAGACGCACGTTCAAGTCAGATTCTCCTCGAATGAAACATTGCAGTCGGATCCACAGGGTCAAGCGACGATTAGGGCGGTTGATGGTGCCTTGCAGTATTTAAAGATTGATGTACCAAACGGGTCGTTCGGAGACTTGATCTTGAACATCAATGCTTTTAATGATGGTAACGTGCATTTCGTAGTCACGACGAACCAAGGGGTGCTGCAATTTGATATGACCCTAGACGATAGCGGTCAAAATTTCTTTACGATACTCGCGGACAGCAACACGACAATCTTTAGTGTCGAGTTCACCTCGGACGTTGATATGGAACTTGAGAACATCGACGACGTGCACCAAATCCGCATCAGCGGCGTTTCAGGTGGCAACTCCGTTCCAGAACCAGCCACGATGTTGCTGTTAGGAACCGGCTTGATTGGAATTGCTACCGGATTACGCAAGCGCTTCGGAAGTAACCGTCGCGCTTAAAGCACGAGGATTAGGTGCTGGTCGACAGTAGAGTTCTGCCAACTTGTTGTTGTGTGCCGAGGTTGCGGCCAGCCCCAGCCGCAGCCCCAGGATAACTATGTATACCGAACCGATAATTCTACCCTTGAATGCTGACGGCAAACTCTACGCTCTCGAAGACGAGCAAGGACGTATTGTCGGCACCGGAACACGCGAGATTTGTGAAGCATTGTTGACGATGCTGAAGAACGAGGCGTTCCTCTTCAGGCGTGTGAAACCCGATCAATCTGATCGGAATTCTCCACGTCCATAATTATTACGAGCGCCTTAGTAGTGTAACCCGACTAACACTAACTTCAATGCTGACGCTCAAAACGGTATCCGGCCGCCTCAAACAATTTTTCTGGGGCCGGGATCAAACAGCTATTGATCGCGTTGAAAAAACACCGCGAAATCTACTCGTCGTTGATGACGAAGAGTCGATCTGTTTTTCGATGAGCGAATACTTCTCACAACACGGGTTCAAAGTTGATACAGCGCGTGAAAAGGAAGAGGCCGAAGGTCTCATTAATGAGACTGAGTACAAGGTCATAATTCAGGATTTGCGACTC
The DNA here is from genome assembly GCA_046733695.1 of Acidobacteriota bacterium. Lineage (GTDB taxonomy): Bacteria > Acidobacteriota > Blastocatellia > Pyrinomonadales > Pyrinomonadaceae > PSRF01. Next base: position 4,947 of record JBKPPU010000306.1, on the reverse strand, counting down.
GGAGTAGAACGACGCTCCGACGGTATCGACATCATCAAGCTGGTTCACGAGCGCAATCCCGAAACGCGCATTGTCGTACTCACGTCTTACGGATCACCTGAAGCAGAAGAAGAGGCTCGGAACGCCGGAGCAGATGCTTTCCTGCGTAAACCGAAGCCTTTGTCGCAGGTGGCCCAGGTAGTTCAGGGATTAATCGAGTCGCCTCGCGCACGCGCGCAAATGTGAAGGAAATATCGATGTAATTCGCGAATACAAAAGTGTCCGCCGACTCCCTGGCTACACTTAACCCACGTCGCGGCCCCGACAACTTGCAGGCGCAGGAACCCGCCTTGCCCAGAGGCAGATCCTGCGTTTTGGAAGGCTACCGAAAGATGCCTGGGAACTGGTTATTGAGAGGGCGGTTCTCGGTTGTCTACCCGACCGGTCCTTCCAGAGAGGGCTCGGCGTAGTCTGAGCCCTCTCCTTTTTGGCCACAGATTTTGATCTGTGGCGCTCACCTGCTCGCCAGCGAGCACCTCAATTGAATCGATTAACCTCGTTTACCTCGCATCTCATTTTACGTAACTCGTGCACGCAGTTACAGTTCCTCTCCTCGCGCCTCCTGCCGGACAATTTGGCCCGCTGATTGCTGACAAGGTCCGCACACGATCTACAGCTCGCGGAGTTTGCACTTCCTCTCGCGCGAAGGAATTAGGGTACCGTGCGGGATTCATCCTCATTCCAGATTTTGTAGAGCAACAAATTTTGAACCCAGAGCTTTGGCTGGTGCGGGCGTTGGTCCGTTCAAGTGGATCAACGTCGCCCGGTCAAGGCAAGTTTTTACATCTTCAAGCAGGAGTTTGAACGACATGATCCCCAATCGCACCCGACGTTTTTCCCTCGGCACAATTCGCATCGCACTTGTACTCGGCCTGGTGGCCGTAACAGCCGGTGCGTTGTCCTCAACCTCATTCGCCAGTTCACTCGGCCAGAGACTGTTCGCGCGTGTTGCGACGATCGTCACTGGTACTCAGGCTGCGCCAACGACTCACGTGCTCGACGCTGAAGTCGAGGAGACTGCTGCAGCTCCGGCCGAAAGCACGACGCTGATTGTCGAGCGACGCGGCCACACAGCGACACGTCTTGCGGATGGTCGCGTGTTGATTGCTGGCGGTGAAAACAGTGGCGGGACACTGAACGAAGCGGAGATCTACGATCCCGCGTCGGGAAGCTTTTCTGCGACAGGAAACATGGACGCGGCGCGCGTGAATCATACCGCGACGCTTCTGGCCGATGGCCGCGTGCTGATCACCGGCGGACGAAACGGAGGCGGCTCGCTCGCGACTACCGAGATTTTTGATCCGGCTACCGGATCGTTCACGAGTGGCCCATCAATGAGCGTTGCGCGTGCCGGACACAGCGCGACGCTTTTTGCTAATGGAACCGTGCTGATGGCGGGCGGTGAAGCGGCAGGCAGTGCGGAGATCTTCAATCTCGCAGCCGGAACTTCGACAGCCGCGGGGAATATGGGTGTGGCGCGTTCGATGCACTCGGCCATTTTACTTCAAGACGGGCGCGTGCTTGTCGTTGGTGGTGGAGATGGAAGCGGTAATGAGCTGACTTCGGGCGAGATTTTCGACACTCCCGCTTCCTCATTCTCGACCGTCGACAGTGAGTTGAAAGTGAGTCGCGTAGGTGCACACTTGCGCGTGTTATTTGACGGCAAAGTTCAGATCATCGGCGGCAACAATGATGGGTCGATGGAAATCTACGATCCTGTGTATGAAGGATTCGGTGCTTATGCGCACGTGCTGCCGGAGAGCGATCCGTGTACAGGTCTCCCCGGACAGATTCTGATTTCGCAAACGCGTGCAGCGCTGTTTCACAACGGCCAGAACGATCCGCTCTTCGATCGAGCGGGGCATACGATCACGGAGTTGGGGGGTCAGGCGTTAGTGCTTGGCGGCGCGAACAGCAGTGGCGCAGTGCTCAACTCGAGCGTGGTGCTTGGCAGTTCATCGGCTGCGATTTCGACAGACAAAATGGACTACGCGCCCGGCGAGACTGCACACATTACTGGACGCGGATTCCAACCAGGTGAAGTTGTCAGATTGAAGATCCACGAGGATCCGCACACACCGCAGGAACGCGGGTTTGATGTGACTGCGGATGCGGATGGTAATTTCAGTGGCGACTACCTCGTGATGGACTATGACCTCGACATGAAGTTTCTTGTTGGGGCTCGAGGACTGAGTTCCGGTGGCACCGCCCAGACGACGTTTACTGATGCTCAACCCACTGCGGTGAGCCTATCGCCGTCGTCCCAGACAGTTCCTCCTGGAGGCTCGGCGGTGTACACCGTGAACGTTACCGTTGGTGGCAACAGCACCAACTGTCCGATGACACTTTCAGCTCCTTTTGCGTCTCCAACGCCCGTTGGAGTTGGTGCCACTTTCAGTGGTGGGGCTTCCATTACGACCAATAGCAGCTTTACGAAGACGCTTACCCTTACAACAACGAATACTGGGCCAATGGCTGGTCGAACTCAACCTGGTAGCTACCCCTTTACCTTGACTGTTACGAGAGGTGTCGGTTGTCAGGGGTCCGGGAGTGAAACAACCACCGGCACACTCATCGTAGCCAATCCGAACGTGGTGCCAGTCGCCAGTGCGGTCTCAATTTCAGGTACAGCACAATTCAACCAATTGTTGACAGGTAACTACACCTATTCCGATGCGGATGGCGATGCGCAAGGAGCGTCGACGTTCCGCTGGTTGAGAAACGGCACGACAGTCGTTGGAACAAATCAGACCTATACAACAGTCAGCGCAGACGTCGGACAGACACTGACGTTCGAAGTCACTCCCGTTGCTGCAACTGGAGCCTCGCCGGGTGCTGCGGTCACGAGCGCTGGCGTGCTCATAGGCAAAGCTCCATCGACTACGACTATCACTTGTCCAGCTAGTGTTGTTTATAACGGCTCAGCCCAGACACCTTGCACCGCGACTGCAACAGGTACAGGGGGATTGAACGTTTCAGTCACCGTGGTCTACGGCAACAACACCAATGCCGGCACCGCTACGGCTAACGCAACCTATGCCGGCGATGCCAACCACAATGGCAGCACTGCCACGCAAGTAACCTTCACCATCGACAAGGCCAGTTCATCTACCACGATCAACTGCCCGACCAATGTTACTTACAATGGTTCACCGCAGACTCCGTGTACCGCGACAGCGACTGGTGCAGGTAGTCTGAACGTCTCAGTGACCGTCACCTACGGCAACAACACCAACGCAGGCACAGCTACGGCTGACGCAACCTATGCTGGTGATGCCAACCACAACGGCAGCACCGCCACTCAGGTGACCTTCACCATCGACAAGGCTGCTTCATCTACAACCATCAACTGTCCGACCAATGTTACTTACAATGGTTCACCGCAGACTCCGTGTACCGCGACAGCGACTGGTGCAGGTAGTCTGAACGTCTCCGTGACCGTTGTTTATGGCAACAACACCAACGCAGGCACAGCTACGGCTGACGCAACCTATGCTGGTGATGCCAACCACAATGGCAGCACTGCCACGCAAGTAACCTTCACCATCGACAAGGCCAGTTCATCTACCACGATCAACTGTCCGACCAATGTTACTTACAATGGTTCACCGCAGACTCCGTGTACTGCGACAGCGACTGGTGCAGGTAGTCTGAATGTTTCCGTGACCGTTGTTTATGGCAACAACACCAATGCAGGCACGGCCACCGCTGATGCCACTTATGCTGGCGATGCCAACCACAACGGCAGCACAGCCACTCAAGTGACCTTCACCATCGACAAGGCTGGTTCAACCACCAGCATCAACTGTCCGACCAATATTACTTACAATGGTTCACCGCAGACTCCGTGTACCGCGACAGCGACTGGTGCAGGTAGTCTGAACGTCTCAGTAACCGTCACCTACGGCAACAACACCAACGCGGGCACAGCAACCGCTGATGCCACTTATACTGGCGATGCCAACCACAACGGCAGCACCGCCACTCAGGTGACCTTCACCATCGACAAGGCCGGTTCAACTACCACCATCAACTGTCCGACGAACGTCACCTATGACGGCACTCCACAGACTCCGTGCACCGCCACAGCAACAGGCGCAGGTAGTCTGAACGTCTCAGTCACCGTCACCTACGGCAACAACACTAACGCAGGCACGGCCACCGCTGATGCCACTTATGCTGGCGATGCCAATCACAACGGCAGCACCGCTACTCAAGTGACCTTCACCATCGACAAGGCTGGTTCAACTACTACGATCAATTGCCCGACGAACGTCACCTACGACGGCACTCCGCAGACTCCGTGTACCGCGACAGCGACTGGTGCAGGTAGTCTGAACGTCTCGGTCACCATCGTCTACGGCAACAACACCAATGCAGGCACGGCCACCGCTGATGCCACTTATGCTGGCGATGCCAATCACAACGGCAGCACCGCCAATCAAGTGACTTTCATCATCGACAAGGCTGGTTCAACTACTACGATCAATTGCCCGACGAACGTCACGTACGACGGCACTCCGCAGACTCCGTGTACCGCGACAGCAACAGGCGCAGGTAGTCTGAATGTTTCCGTGACCGTCACCTACGGCAACAACACTAACGCAGGCACGGCCACCGCTGATGCCACTTATGCTGGCGATGCCAATCACAACGGCAGCACCGCCACTCAAGTGACCTTCACCATCGACAAGGCTGGTTCAACCACCAGCATCAACTGTCCGACAAACGTCACCTATGACGGCACTCCACAGGCTCCGTGCACCGCCACAGCAACAGGCGCAGGTAGTCTGAACGTCTCAGTGACCGTCACCTATGGCAACAACACCAACGCTGGCACGGCTACCGCTGATGCCACTTATGCTGGCGATGCCAACCACAACGGCAGCACCGCCAATCAAGTGACTT
>JBKPPU010000305.1:0-5030 GCA_046733695.1 Acidobacteriota bacterium | reverse complement strand
GAGTAATGAGAGAAGCGATAGGGAAACGAGAAACTTTCTCATAATGGGCTCCAGAATAGTGCTCCGCCGCCGTCGAAATCACTTTGAGTGCGTGTCGGGGAGATTGGATGCTCGTGGTTTTGAGCCATCAAGGGAGAGAAGCCGAATCCACGGGAAGCATAACTCGTCGGACCCACGCAGGCAAGGAAATAGGCGTAAGTCAGGGAACCCTGTCCAAGTTGGATAAGACTATTCAGACGAGCCCGACGTGGCGCTGGAAAGGGTGTTCCAGATGAAAGGCAGGGTTGCCCATGACTGCCCACGGTGCTGCGGTCTGAAGCCAAACAGAACGATGCGGCCCTTCCCTACGCCGACCTCAGCCAGCGCGATCTGCCCTCGCAGTCTGTCCTCTCCAAGCAGCCACCCACTCAGCAGCACATTCTCTTTCGCGTAACGAGCGATAACGCGCACGTTCGCATCTGCAGCCGCCGAAAACGCCGAACTATTAATGAAGTACGCCGGGAGTGAGTTGGGCAACGTCGCAGCGACCGGATTCTTGTTATCTACATCGAGCGCCACGATCGATCCCGGACAATAAAACTCCGACGATCTAACCCCCTCGAGCGTGTTTCGCAGCGGCAGATTGAACTCTTTGATCGCCAGGTCACAAGCGTTATCAAAACAAATCAGCATGCCGCCATTGTTCACGAACTCTTTGAGGTTCTTAACACCCGCGTCGCTAATGCCGCCCGTGTACTCAGCCGGCACAGTTCCCGCAGCATTCCCGTTGATAATCTGTGTGGCCGCCTGAGATGGAAAAATCACCGCGTCGAATTTTGAATTGAGCTTTCCCTGTTTCATGTCGACGTCGCGGATCGAGGTATACGGAACGTTGAAAGTATCGAAGGCAAAACGCGTCCAGCCCTCATCCATGTTTCCTATCGAACCCTTGTAAATCCCTACGCGCACCGGTTGCTTCAACGGGTTTTTGATCGGAGATTCGTCGCCCTTTTTCAAAGCGAGAGCGAGGTCGGCTCTGACCTCGTTGGCGTCTTTGAGCAGCGTCAGCTTTCGTTCGTTCGGTAGCTCTTTGATGGTGACGACTGCGGGCGTGTCGACGCCCATTTGCAACGGCAGCGTCCATCCTGCGACATCGTACGGCCGCTCCGCCTCGCCCAACGGCGTTAGTCTGTTGGGATAAATCTGCGGTTCGAAAAGCGCGAGAATATTAGTTCGTTGTGGCTGGGCCAGGAAGACGATGTAACTGCCGAGCGGAACCTCCTGCATGGCCGACGAAGTCAGACTAGCCAATCGTCTATAGTTTCCGAGCTTCTCGGCCACTGGATTCGTTCTTCGCAACACGGGCGTTGCCAAAACCGCGTGCAACTCGCGATCGAGACGAAACACTTCCACGCCCTGATCGATCAAGCTGCCCACAAGCTTCGCCACCGCTTCATCGCGAGCTTGTCCCGCCGGAATTATGTACGCTTGCGGCTCACCTTTGTGGTCCGGTGATTCGATATTCTTCCGACCGAGCTCGTAGAAGTTGCGCAGGTACTCGCCGCGAAACTTGGACGCCATCTCGAGTATCGAACGCGACGCAATCATTTCCATGTTCATGATGTCGCGCGGGCGCCATTCTCCAGCCGGCCATGGATCGGGAAAGTTTGTCGTTGCTTCGACTGCGTTGCGCATGCCGCGCGTACTGGATCGCGTGAGTTGTTCATTCGTGACTGTGCTCGGAGTCATCAACCGCGCACTCGCGGCCTCGGAAAGAATTCCGATCGAGTTGTGAAAGTATGGTGCGGTACGGAAGCCGCCATGCCACCACGTGTCGTAGAGAGCGTTTGTCAGAACACCTTTGAAGCCTGCCGCTTGCAGATCAGCCGCGACTTTGTGACCAATGAGTCCTACTTGCCTTAGAAGGACAGGCGAGATGTTTGGATTCGGTGGATCGTAAAAAGGCGGAATGAAAAATCGCGAGCCATTCGATCCTTGCTGGTGTACGTCGTAAACAATCTGCGGGAACCAATCGTGCCAGAGCAGACGCGTGATCAGTTGAGTCTCTTTTAGATTGAGCATGAACCAATCGCGATTGTCGTCGTGACCGGCATAATGATGGTATAGCTCGGGTGGTTCGCGTCCTTCGTAGGGCGTGCCGAGTGTCTTGCGATACCAGTTGGCGACGATGTCAATGCCGTCAGGATTTGGTGATGGAATCAGGAGGAGAATCGTGTTTTGTAGAATCTCGCGTGTCTCTGCATCCTGGGCCGTCGCGAGTTCGTAGGCGAGTTGCATCGACATCTGCGAGGCGACGATCTCGGTTGAGTGAATGGAGCAGGAAATCGCGACTACAGTCTTTCCGTTTGCAAACAAACGATCGCGCTGGAGGTCCTGGGTAACTTTGCGTGGATCGGCGAGTTGCTGCTGGATGTCTTTGTATTTCGGCAGCGCCAGTATATTCTCACGCGCGCTAATGAACGCCACGATCAGAGGTCGCTTGAGAGTCGATTGGCCCAGCGTCTGAACCAGTACGCGATCAGATGCGCGATCGAGTCGTTCGAAGTAGTCTGTTATTTGCGACCAGCCGGCAATGGTGCGATCGTCACCCGGAGTGAATCCGAGCACCGATTTTGGTGAGGGGATTAGCGGCGATTGAGGCGCGGATCGCTGGGCGAATGATGTTGCCGAGAGCGTGGCGATTAAGAAAATTAGCGCGAGATAGGTAGTGAGACGATGGCTCTGCATACCAGAGGTTCCTTTTGACAGGATTTACAAGATTTAACAGGATTGACGATGAAACCACGGCGCAGGAGTCTAGCACAAGAGTGCGTCCACGCTTCATGCGCCGTTTGCATTACTGGTGGTCGATGTTTGCCGCGGGAGCGCTGTTGCTATTTCTCGCGCCGCCAATCCTTTTGTTTTCATGGTTGGTTAACAAGCACGACCTCGTTTATCCGTGGGCTTCTTTTGGCGCCCGCGCCTGGCTGTTTCTAAGCGGCGTCCGCATAAAAGTCAGAGGGCTCGAACTACTCGATCCAAAACAAACGTACGTCTTCGTTTCGAATCATCGTTCGTACCTCGATACTGCGGCGATGTTTGTCTACACCGGAAGACGGCTCGGTATACTCGCGAAGAAAGAGCTGTTGAAGGTTCCGATTCTGGGTGTGGGAATGGGATTCGTTAATGTGATGGCGATCGATCGGACCAATCGTGAAAGTGCTATTCGAACGACTGAAGCAGCGGCGCGACGAATCAAGTCTGGTGTCTCGTTCGCGGTGTTCGTTGAAGGAACGCGCGCGAAGCCGGGAGAACTGTTGCCGTTCAAGAAAGGTGCGTTCTACATGGCGCGAGAAGCCGGAGTGCCGGTAGTACCAGTGGCAATCAAGAATTCAGATGTGTTGATGGGCAAGGGAACTGGCGAAGCTCGCTCGGGAAGCATCGAGATGGTCCTGCTACCGCCCATTGAGACCGTAGATGTAAAGACTGATGCAGATATCGATCGGCTAGTATCTGATGTGCGAGCTGCAGTCGCGAGGGAGTTGGAAACAGGATTTCAGGATTGACAAGATTTACAAGATACATCCTGTCAATCCTGAAAATCTTGTCATCCTGTCAAAATTCGTAAGTCAACGTTCCCGTATACTTCACCGTAATTCCATCTTTCGTCAGCGGCGGGAAGATCGCCTTTCGTGCGGCTTCTTCGGCAGCCTCACGCAACACAGCTACTCCATTTTGAGCCTGCGCAAAAGTCACCTTTCCGTTCTCATCCACGATGACTTTAACCGTCACTCGGCCCTTCGCTTTCAGACGCTTCGCTTCCTCGGAGTAAACGGGTTTGGGCAGCGAAATAGCTTTCCCATCTAATGGACCAACCTCGAGTGGCTTCGACACTCCGCTGTCTGAACCGGGATCATCCTTTTCACCGATCTCAGTAACTTTCAATGTGGCCTTGGTCTCGGTGAAGTCCATATAGCGCACCTTCATGCGCACGTGAATGGAACCACCATTGTCAAAAATGAGTTCCTCATCTGCGTAAGAGTAAGTGGGGAACCAAAACTTTCCATCGATGTGTTCGCGATAAGTTTCGACGTTCGGAAACTTATTATTTTTTGTCTCGGGAACACCCTTCCCCTTCGTCTTCACGATCTGCAGATCCTGTATGTCAACCCAGATGCGCCCCGAAAAGAGTCGATCTTTTGTCTTCTTGGGATCAGGCATGACCTTCGGTGTTACATCAAATATGTAAAGGTCCAGTTCGTCGATCTTTTCTTTGCCGGCATATCGAAAGTTGTAAAGGTCTGCCTTTCTTGGCTCCAAAGCAAACGGATTGACACCGCCCAAATCAGTGACGTCTTCCTCAGTAATCTCCGGCAATGTCGACATTGGGAAGAAGCTAATCTTCTCGAATCGCTCCCCCTGGTCATCGAAGGTAAAAGTCGAGACGCGGTGATACTCACCGATCACCTGACCACCCATACCGATACTCTGAATCAGCGCGTCACGTTTGAATGAATAGGTATTAAGAGCCCGGCGAAACTGTGCTTCCTTGGTGGTGAAGCTCCGGATGATGCGGTCGACTTGAGCGGGGTCCATGCCGCCATTTCCGTTGGTCTGAGCAGGAACAGTAATAGTGCAAAGCGCGCAAAGCAGCAACGTAGCAAGGAGCGGAGGAGTCTTCATACTTTCTTTCTTCACTCTCAATTTCAGGTGATTCCGGTGAAAATTACCTGTCCTCAGATGCCTGAATTAAAGGAACTTGTTGCCAGCGAATCGGGCTGCCGGGAGCTCGCCGGGGGCAAAATGCCATTTTCTAGTTGCAAAAATTCTTGCATCTAGTGTAAGGTTCCTCTACTAGAATAAGTTATAACTTAACTAGCGGCACGTTGTTCACTGAAAAGGAGCCCGGTTGACCTCGAAAATTCGCGGGCTCAGCTAGTTTGAAAATAAAGTTTCTCAAGGTCCTCATGTCGGCAACAGGCACTCGTCCAAAATCCGTGAAGCTTTACGGCGCGGGAGCGCAGACGTGACGCCGAGCGGCGGCGTTGCTT
>JBKPPU010000304.1:0-12535 GCA_046733695.1 Acidobacteriota bacterium | reverse complement strand
TCCCGAGACGATCTTGCAAAACAAACAATTCTCTTCAGCCACTACAGTTCCCCTTCCTTACACCTAAACCGGTTCCAGAATCTGCGCCGTCACCACCGGCGAGATGATTCGTTCGATATTCGCGCCCACCGCGCGCAGCTTTGCCTCTATCTTCTCGTAACCGCGATCGATATGGTAAACGCGATCGATCACCGTTTCACCCTGAGCGATGAGACCCGCGAGCACGAGTGACGCTGATGCGCGCAGATCCGATGCAATTACACGCGCCCCATTCAAAGCAGTTGGACCATCGACGATCGCCGAGCGCCCATCGATGTGAATCTGAGCTCCCATACGCTGAAGCTCCGAAGCGTGCATGAAACGGTTTTCAAACACCGTCTCGATAATTTCCGACCTTCCTTCGGCCTGCGTCATCAACACCATGTACTGCGCCTGCATGTCAGTCGGAAAACTGGGATAAGGCTCAGTAGTTACATTCATTGCCTTCAATCCGTCCGGACACGAGACTTCGAGCGTAGTCGGATTAACTACCTTGATGACGACGCCAACGCTTCTCAGCTGTGAAATCACGCTCTCAAGATGATCGGGACGGCAGTCTTTGATCTCGAGCTGGCCCTGCGTCAACGCGGCTCCGACGATGAACGTTCCGGTTTCAATCCGATCCGGAATGATCGTGTGTTCGGCGCCGCCGAGCGATGTGACGCCTTCGATCTGTATCGTCTCTGTTCCAGCGCCGTTGACTCGCGCTCCCATTTTGTTCAGCAGGTCGGCGAGATCGACTATCTCCGGTTCGCAAGCGGCGTTGTGAAGCGTTGTTGTACCGCGTGCGAGTGTAGCGGCCATCATCAGGTTTTCAGTTCCCGTGACGGTGACTTTGCTGAACTGAATGTCGGCCGCGTGTAAGCGCCCGTCTTTCGGCGCGCGCGCAACGACATTTCCCGCCTCGAGTTTTACTTCAGCGCCAAACTTCTCAAATCCCGCCAGGTGCAGGTCGATAGGCCGCGTTCCAATCGCACAACCACCCGGCAGCGACACTTTCGCTTTCCCGAAACGAGTCAGGAGTGGTCCAAGGGCGAGGACTGAAGCGCGCATCGTCTTCACGAGCTCGTATGGAGCCTCAAAGAGTTCGACGTGGGCGGCGCTGATCTTATGAGTGCGGAGTTCGGGCGTCAAAACAGTTGCGCCGATGTCTTCGAGCAGACGGCGCTGCGTGATGATGTCGCGCACATACGGAATGTTGTGAAGGGTAACGGTGTCAGGCGTCAGCAGCGCCGCCGCCATACAAGGCAACGCTGAGTTTTTGGCACCGCTAATCGAAACTCTGCCGTGAAGTGGCCGACCACCCGAGATACGAAATTTGTCCACGATGCGGGACAGAGTAAACGAAAGCCACAAGAAAGAGCAAAGAAGTTTAGCCACAAAAAGGCACAAAAATCACAAAAAGGAATTTTTGAAATTTCTTCTCTGTGACTCTTGTGCCTTTTTGTGGCTGAAAACCTATTCGTTGGCGGTAGAGCGTTTGAGATGAACACCGCCGTTTGTCGTCATTGCCTTGACCATTGCTCCGCCGGAGCCGAGGTTTAGTGCAATCTGTTTATTGATTTGTCCCTGCACCGTTATCGGAAAGTCAACATTCACACTTCCGTTGACCGTGCCTGTCTGCAGGTTAGCCGAGTAATTCTCGGGCACCGACAGAATTACGCCGCCGTTGGTCGTGCGGACGTCGAGGCTATCGCCATCCCAACGATCTCCAGTCAATTCAATCACGAGGCCACCATTCGTCGTCGAACCCCGCACCGTTCCGCCCACGCGTTTAAGAACCACGCCCCCGTTCAGTGCCGTGAAATCGATGCGGCCATTGACGTCGGCGATAGCGATACCACCGTTGTGAGTTTCAAGTGAAAGGTCTGCACGGCGCGGCACGAACACTTCGTAACTCACGTTCCAGTTAAAGTCTTTGCGGTTTTCCGGACCACTCGCAAAAATTTTCGCTCCGCTGGTTTCGATTCGGATCTGCTGCGAGAGCTCCTGCGCTTCCCCGGCAGTCGGCGCGCCAGTCTGAACGCGCGCACGAACCAGAACCTGATTCTGATCCCAGCCTTTTACGGAAACGCCTCCATTTTGCCTGCCGTCGATTGCAATCGCACCGCCACTCAACGCGAGGGTTTGCTCTCGAATTTCGCAATTGCCGACCAGCCTGTCGTTGTACCAATTGTCTTCACGACAAGTCAGTGATTTATCTTTGTCTTTGACTTTCTCTTTTTGAGAGACGACCGCGACGCCGGTGAAAGTCAGCAGCGCGGCAATAAGAACACTTCGGCCTACAAACCTGTACATAACTCGGTCTCCTTGCAATGTCTGGGGTTGTCTAAGTTTCTTCGCTTCTATGCGGTTCTGAAGCGTAAACACCGCAACGGTCGAGGTTGTGACACGTTTTTGCTCAGGACTTTTGCAGGACCACGATGCGAGGAATTCCCTGCAGATCGGGGCGAATCTCCCGTAACGACCACGCGCTATCGTTAATGAGCCTTTCGACCGCCTCACCCTGATCGAATCCAATCTCCATCAGCATGTGCCCGCTTGGCTTGATAAAGGCGGGGCCTTCGTCGATCAGCCTGCGAATGACGCTCAGTCCGTCTCCGCCCGGAGACAAAGCCACGAGTGGTTCATGGTCCCTGACTTCACGTTGCAGCCCCTGGAGCGCCTTCTCGGCGACGTAGGGAGGATTGGAGACGATGAGGTCGAACTCGTTGGCACTTGAGTCAAGCGAGTCGAAACAATCGGACTCGAGGAAGAGCGCGCGGCCGGCAACCGAAAGACTCTGCGCGTTGAGTTTTGCGATCTCTAGCGCGGCCGCCGACTTGTCAATCGCCACCACCCGAGCGTTCACTATTTCACACAGCAGCGTTAAGGCAATACATCCCGATCCCGTTCCCACATCGCAAATAAACGGCGCTGCACCAGCTTCACCAACGATCTGCAGCGCAGCTTCGACCAGCAATTCGGTTTCAGGCCGCGGAATCAAAACCTCAGGACTCACGCGAAACTCGCGACCGTAAAAGTCCTGCACGCCAGTGATGTACTGCAAAGGCTCGCCTGTAGCGCGTCGTTCGACGAATTCACGAAACCGGCCCAACGAATTCTCGTCTGTTTCATCTTCAGCATGACTGATCAGAAATGTACGATCCTTGCCGAGAATGAACGAAAGCAACGACCCAGCCTCACGCCGCGCCTCCGGTACGCCCGCGTGATCCAATTCCGCCGCCGCTTCTCTCAGAACCTCAGCTATTGTCCACGTCATTTTCGGGAACCAATCTTACTTCTGAAGTGAATACTAACCGACAGCTTCAGTAAATTCTTCTTTGTGCCTTTTGTGCCTTTTTGTGGCTGTTCTTTCTGCGCATGTTTTGTGACTGGAACCGACTCGTGATTCAATCTTTTTACTAAGCATAAGAACGAGTCTCGTTCCTCCCGTGACGCAGGACCCCCGCGGCTTACCGCTTCGGGGGTTCTGTCGTAAAAGGGTGAGGTTTAACAACGTTAGCGCGAGGGCACCGTGGGTACACTTTCGAAGAGCTGTCTGTTATTCGTTTTGAATGCGTTGGACGCTCAGCTTACGTTGCTATGGATCCGCTTAAACGTCGCTTCCGAAGGCAATACGTTGATGGCTCGCATCATCGAACGCAGCGAGTGGACCTTTCTCGGTACCAAGCTCGCGATCGGCGGCTTCGCTGCTTACATTCTCTATCGTTGTGCTCACCTGCCTCTCGCGAGGCATGGTCTCACTGTCGTCCTCGGAGTCTATGTAGTTCTGATGTTGATCCACGCGGCGACCGGTTGCGTGGCCCTCGGATGGCAGGGACCACTCGTCCTTCTTGGCTACATCGAAAACCTACCGAACGCTTTTCTTTCACTACGCGTATAGTCAAAACCGACACTCGCTTCGACCGTCCTGCGTTGGTACAATTACCCGCAACGGCATCCGCCTTGCGAGCATCCTATTTCCGCGATCCCGGCACTGAGCCGAGATCCATTACTTAAGAGAGGGAAGAAGCTTTATGTATCGACTTTCCGCCCGCCAGATTCTTTTCATTGCCCTTATTACAGGATTATTTGCGGCAGGTGCAGTTGTAATTCTCGACCGCATCTCAAATCGTTTCCAGCCTTCGCACGCAGCGTTCACCGAAAATGCACCAGCCGGGATCACAGATCCAGCGACCTCAACCGACGAACAGAACAACATCGAGGTTTATCGCACTCTAAGTCCGGGCGTGGTATTCATCCACTCGACTTCATACGCACGCGACTTCTTCGGCTTTGTCGAGCCGCAGGAAGGCTCCGGCTCCGGATCGATACTGGATCAGCAGGGTAACATTCTGACGAATTATCACGTCATCGAAGGCGCACAGAAACTTTCCGTCAGCATGGGCGGCAAGAAAGACTATCCGGCAGTGGTTGTCGGCGGCGATCCGGACACTGACCTCGCCGTGATTCGTTTGACCGAGAAGCCGGCTGGCACACTTACAGTCGTGCCGCTCGGCGATTCAGACAAACTCGTCGTGGGCCAGAAGGTGCTCGCGATTGGTAATCCGTTCGGTCTCGATCGAACACTCACAACCGGAGTCATCAGTGGATTGCAACGACCGCTTCGCGCCCGCAACAACAGGCTGATTGAAGGCGCAATTCAAACAGACGCGTCGATTAATCCGGGAAATTCCGGTGGACCACTGCTTGATTCGCACGGTCGTATGATTGGTATCAATTCTCAGATTCTTTCGCCGTCAGGAAGTTCTGCGGGTGTCGGTTTTGCGGTGCCGGTGAGTATTGCAAAACGGGTTGTGCCGCAGTTGCTGCAGAATGGTCGTGTACGTCGTCCGAAGCTTGGAATCAGCACACGTGATATCTCATCGCTCCGGAATCAAATCGATCTACCGGTTGAAGACGGTGTTCTGATTTACCAGGTGGCGCGTGGTGGCGGCGCGGCTCAGGCCGGTTTGCGCGGTGTTCAGCAAACGGAGATGGGCGACGTTGAGCTGGGTGATATTATCGTTGGCATCGATAACGACAAGGTGGGAAATTCAGACGATCTGTTCCGAGTGCTCGATAAACATCAGATTGGCGACACGGTTCAGGTTCAAATATGGCGCGACGGCAGGCGTATGTCTGTGCCGGTGCGACTGATGGAGTCACCTGAATCTCGGCGCTGACGCTTATGTAACTCAGGCCTATGCACCAGACGACCCACTTTTTCAATTTGGGTTATGGCTGGCTCTGTAAACACTGCAGCGCAGAGGCCGCAGAGCGTAAACATCACGGGCATCAACAACACGGCGCGCACCAACACCAGGGTCCGGCACTAGCGCGTTGGGTTGATGAACAACACTGGCGGGGGCTCGTCTGCCCCCGTTGTGGCATTTCTGAGCAGCTACGCAAATAAGCCACAGATAACGCCGATTTAAATCCGGATTTTATCCGGGTTATCCGTGGCCAAATTCGGCTTCGTAATCTCTGAGGCTGCGCGTAATCACGTCACGGGCTTCAATCCTGTCATAAACGTCCACGATCTCCACTTTCTTCTCTTTATCGCTGGGTAGTTGTTTGTAACTCAGAAAGTAGTGTTTTAGCCGATCGATCAGCCCTGCCGGCACGTCGCGAATCTCCTCGATTCGTCCGTAAGCCAGATCCGATTCCAGCACCGCGATGATCTTGTCGTCGGCCTGATTGCCGTCGATCATGCGCAGGCCGCCAATCGGTCGTGCATGCAGGAAGAAGCCGCCGTTACCAAACGTCTTTTCAGACAGCACACAGATGTCCATCGGATCGTGGTCGCCTTCGATACCGCTGCGACCAGTTCTCAACTCACACAATTCACCCACTTCGCGCCCGCAGTATGTTTGTGGAATGAAGCCGTAAAGCGTCGGTGACATCGATGAAAAACGCTGTGGCCGATCGACTCGCAGGTGACCGGACCATTTATCCAGTTCATACTTCACTGCGTCCGTGGGAACAATCTCGATGTAGGCGTTGACCAGTTCGGGCGTTCTCGGCCCCGGTGTCACGCCGTGCCATGGATGTGCCTGGAATAGTTGTTTGTCCATTGGCCGATGATAAAATGCGCGGAGTCCGAAACGAAAGCTCTTTATGGCCGCCACTGCTGAAATCGTCACCAAGCCGGTAACGAGCGCAATCTCGTTGCGCTGGATCATTAGCGGGCGCGACGACGCGATCTGGTTTATCGGCTCAGTCGTGTCGAGCTACGCGTTGCTGATTCTCTACGTCAGCGGCTTCGTTCCGCTCGTCCCGATGGTGGCGGCGTGGGCAATACTGATTGACGCGCCACACGTTTTTGGCACCTTCTCACGCACTTATTTCGACCGCACAGAAAGAAAGAATCGCGCCCGTTTGCTGAAGGCGTCGCTGTTGTTCTTCGCGATTGGGCCAGTGCTCGTCCTTGCCGGGGCGGGATTCGTGTTTTTCTTCGTGGCGGCGTTATGGGCCTACTATCACCTCGTCAAACAGCACTACGGTTTCATGGTGCTCTACAAAAAGAAGAACGGCGACCTCGCACGAATCGACAACGCCCTCGATCGCTTGTTCCTGCTATTCGCTTTCAACTATCCCTTTGTGGAGTTTATCGCCAGGGATCCGGAAGCGATGGCGCGCGTGCCGGCAGTGCTGCATCCGAGTGTGAATGGTTTTTCGAAACTGTTACTCGCGGGAACGATTCTGACTTTTGTGGTTTGGGTTGGACGTCAGGTGCAGCGTGCAATTACCGGCGAGCCATTGAACGTTCCGAAGTATCTCCTGTTGGCGGCGGCAATCCCGATGCACTGGATCGTCCTGCTCACTCCGATGCCGCACAAGCCAATCGCGATTGTTGCCATACTAACGATCTATCACAACTTTCAGTATCACCGGTTGATCTGGTTTCACAATCAGAAGTACGCGAATGCTGGGGAGAAATATGGAGCCGCAGAACTGATCAGTCGTCGGGTGCTTTTCTACATTGCTTTCGGAATTCTATTTGGGATTATCTATCAGGGCCCCCGGCAGTTTCTCGGTTACTACGGGTTGCAGAATTCGACGTTCGCTATTCAACTCGGGATCTCATTGCTGTGGGGCTACGCCTTCATTCATTACTACCTGGATTCGAAGATCTGGCGAGTGAGGAGAGATCCGTCGGTTAGTAAAGCATTGAATATTTAGCCGCGGATGACACGGAAAGAAATCCGATTTCAATCCGTGTTATCTGTGGCTCAATCTTCCCCGTGCTCGTCGCCATTGAAATGAAGAACAGTCGATTCGTCGTCGATGATGGTTTCCAGGTGAACCGGACGGCCCCACAGTGCATGCACGTGCTCGAGGGCTTTGCGGGCGTAACGCATGTCGAGCTCGGTGCCTTCGTAGCGATGTTTCATGAAGAGCTCGCGATTGCCGTTGTAATCGCCGTCTTCGACCTGCAAATACGGAAAACCGAAATTCGTCATGTTTGAAACGAGCTGATCGCGCACCTTCTCCCAGCGCTTCTCAGTAATCGTCCACTCCTCTTCCTCGACGAGCTCGAACACAAACAGATCCAGCTCTTCACACAACTCCTCGGTCAGATAATTCCGCAGGAACGAAACGTCGTTGTCGAGCTCACGCACCTCGAAGATTTTCTCGCGCCCTTCGTTACCCATCCGTCCGAACTTCTCGCGTTCCCCCGGCGACGGCTCATTCCAACGGCGCTCGATGTCTTCATAAATCTTGTAACCCAGGTAGTACGGATTTAATTGTCCCTTTTGCGGTGAGACCACGCCCGAATGAAGATTGGCAAACTCGATATGCTCGTTGTCGCTGAGATCCAGTTCGCGCATGATTCGAGCGTGCCAGATGCTGGCCCAACCTTCGTTCATGATCTTTGTCTGCATCTGCGGCACGAAGTACTCCATCTCTTCATGGACCATCGCAATCACGTCGCGCTGCCAGCTCGCTAGTGAAGGTGAGTTCTTCATGATGTAATACAGCAAATCTTTTTCAGGTAGTTGCTCGCGCGGCTTCTCATCGTTGGTTGGCGGTCGCCGGGCCTCGCGCTCGGATTTGTCGAGCAGCCAGAGATCGTCGTATCGACCCTCTTTCGGTGACTGTTCGAGGCGTCGCTTTTCCTCAGCAACCGGAACCTCGCGCTTGATGAAGAAATACGGATCGATGTGCTCTTCAATCGCCAGCACCGCGTCGAGAAAACGCTCAACCGTTTTGCGGCCGTGCTTAAACTCGTACTCCATGATTCTCTGCGAATGCGTCGAAACACTCTCGACCATGCGACGATTCGTTTTTGAGAAGTAAGTGTTGTTCCTGAAGAAGTCGACGTGCCCGAGCACGTGAGCAATCACCATCTTGTTCTGAATCGGACTGTTCGTTTCGAGCAGGAAGCCGTACGACGGATTGGTGTTGATGACGACTTCGTAGATCTTCGAGAGACCGAAGTCGTACATCGTTTTCATGCGATGATAAGTTTTGCCGAAGGTCCAGTGTGAGTAACGGCCCGGAAGTGCATACGAGCCGACTTCGTACATCACGGTCGCAGGCACGATCTCGAAGTTGGTGGGATATGGATCGAGACCAAATCGGCGAGCTACGTCCCAAATCTGCTCGACTGCTTTTTCAAGCTCTTTGATCTCCTTGTCTTCCATGAAACCATCCACAGATTACACAGCTAACTCTTTCTTCCCAAAAAACTGTTTCAGCGCCGGATACACGTCTTCCTTGTCGTCGATCCGCACGCCGACGAAACGATCCTTGTTCTGCAGACGGTCACTGAAGATCGACAACAACGCGCCCGACGATCGCCTGTAACTCGACGAACCTTCTTCACCAATCTCGCCATAGCCAAACAAATTGCACGTTGCGATCAATTCGTCGGCGAGCCGCACGGCTTCTTCGTTATCGGAGTAATAATTATCGCCATCCGAAAAATGAAATGGGTAGATGTTCCAATCCGACGGGCGATAACGTTGGTTAATCACATCGAGTGCCAGTTGATACGCAGACGAAACCACCGTGCCGCCCGACTCTCCCTGCGTGAAGAACTGTTCCTCGCTCACCTCTTTCGCTTCCGTGTGATGCGAGATAAAAACGATGTCGACATTGTCGTACTTGGTTCGCAGGAAGCGGACCATCCAGAAATAAAAGCTGCGCGCGATGTACTTCTTAAACTCTCCCATCGAGCCGGAAACGTCGATCATCGCAATCACGACTGCATTCGACTCATAGCGCATCACCTCTTCCCACGTCTTGAAGCGCAGATCTTCCTTCTTGATGTCGCCAAACCGCGCGTTGCCTTCGCGTGCATTGCGACGAATGTTTTCGAGAATCATCCGGCGCTTGTCGAGATTTGCGATCACACCAGTGCGCCGTATCTCGTTGAACTGAGTCTTGCGCGACTGCACTGCTTTTTTTGCTTTTTCCTGGAGGTAAGGAAGTTGTAGATCTTCGAAGATCAAAGCCGCGAGTTCGTCGATATTGACGTCGGCTTCGTAATAATCGACACCGGCGTCCGGTCCGCCTTGTCCGGAACCGTGGCCGGTGCCCGGACGCGACTCGCGTCCAATCACGTCGCCGACGCGAGTCTTTCCGTCGCCCTGGCCCACGTGTTTGGCCTTCTGATAGTTGAAGCGAAACTTGTATTCGTCGAGTGCTCTGATTGGAACTTTGACGGTGCGCTTGCCGTCGGAAAGGATGATGGCTTCGTTGGAGACGATCGAGCCGAGGTTTTTGCGAATCGCTTCCTTTACACGATCCTTGTGGCGTTCCTGATCGATGATTCCCTTGCGCTGCAGCGACCAATCATTTCTTTGGATTGACATAACACACCATCCACAGATTACGCCGATTTCGCTTTACAGAAATCGATCACCACATTCGTGAACTCCTCCGGATATTCTTCGTGCGGCAGGTGACCGCAATTGAAATATACGATCAACCGCGATCCCGGAATTTGCGCGTGCAATCGTTCGCCATCCGCGAGCGGAATTTCCCGATCGTTTTCACCCCAGAGGAGCAGTGTGGGTTGACTGATTAGATGCGCGTCTCTCGAGATCCGTTCAGCATCCCAGCCGCGCACGGTACGAATGATTGCGCGATGCGTTCCGGCCGCACGCAAGGGTAGATGACGCGCATCAACTCGTCTTTCGTCCAGGACCCACGAGTGTTTATCGTAAACCTGCTTCATGCGCCTTCGCAGCAAGCGCCGTGAGCCAATCAGAAGCGGCGACACAACATCACCGACAACAGGCGAACCAAACAAGCGCAGAAGAGTGAACGCAAGTGGCCGGTTGTTGTTAACTGCTCCAACCAGGATCAACTTCTCAACTCGCTCCGGATAATCAAGCCCACACGTAGCCGCGACTGCGCCTCCGTAAGAACTGCCGACAATAATCGCTCGCGGTATTTTCAGAGCATCGAGCAATCTCATCAACAGCTTTGCCTGGCCCTCGATCGTGTACTCGCCGCTGCGTGGCTTGGCTGAATAGCCGTGGCCCAGCATGTCGGGCGCGATAACACGGTATCCCGCGTTCGCAAGTGCCAGGAACACCTTGCTCCAGACCAGCGTCGACGAGGAGAACCCGTGAATCAACACCATCGCCGGTGCGTTTCGATCGCCGGCCTCTTGGTAGTGAACGCGAACGCCGTCGATATCGATAAAGCACGAGTGCTCCGAATGAAAAACGACGTCGCGACACTTCTGCCAGTCGGCGTCACGTGGTCGAAGCAAAAGCTTGCCGGCGATGGCGAGCGTTGCAGCTCCTGCGATCCAGTATCGTTTCTTCATATTTAAGCCACAGATAAACACGGAAGAAATCCGGATTTCTTCTGTGTAATCTGTGGCTAAACTATCTAGCGAGATAGTAGCGTGCCGACATAGGTCAGCAATTCATTCGCACAAACCGGACAGTAGCTGTGCTCTTTCACCAGTCTGTCTACAACCTCATTAATTCTTCGCAACTGATCCGGATCGGGCGTCTTCGTCGAAGTTGTAATCTTCACCACGTCCTTCAAGTCAGCGAAGATCTTCTTCTCGATCGCTTCCTTCAGACGCTCGTGTGAGTTGTACTCAAACGGCTTGCCCTTGCGAGCGTAAGAGGAAATACGGATCAGGATCTCCTGCCGGAAGGTATTCTTTGCGTTTTCTGAGATTCCGATCTGCTCCTCGATCGAGCGCATCAATTGTTCATCAGGCTCCATCTCTTCTTCAGTGATTGGATCCTTGATGCGCTCCTTGTTACAGAAAGCCTCGACGTTGTCGAGATAGTTGTTGCACATCGTGCGCGCCATCTCTTCAAACGAGTAGACAAACGCTCTCTGCACTTCGATCTTCGCGAGCTCGTCGTACTCTTTGCGCGCCTGCGAGATGTGGTTCAGGTATCTCTCACGCTGCTCGCTGCTGATGCCGGTGTGCTGTTCGAATCCGTCTTTGATGGCTCGCAATGCGTCGATCGGATTGATGCAGGTGACGCCGTCGCGGACGAGCGCGCTCGAGAGACGATTGATGATGTAGCGCGGCGAGATACCGTCCATCCCTTCGCGAACCGTTTCTTCCTTGAGCTCGCGCACGTCCTTCGACTTGTAACCCTCGACGTCCTCGCCGTCGTAGAGCTTCATCTTCTTCACGATGTCGACGTTCTGGCGCTTCGGTTCTTCCAGACGAGTCATCACGGCAAACATCGCCGCGACTTTCAAAGTATGTGGCGCGAGGTGAACGTTCCGCAGCGCTTCAGACTGGTGCAGCAGCTTGTCGTAAATACGCTCTTCCTGCGATACGCGCAGGTTGTACGGAACTTTTACGAGGATGATGCGATCCTGCAACGCTTCCGATTTGCGATTGCCGGCGAACGCGATGTATTCGTTCTCGTTTGTGTGCGAGAGAATGACTTCGTCCGCGTAGATCATCGCGAAGCGCCCGGTCTTGATGCTCTGTTCCTGCGAGAGCGTCAGCAGGCTGTAAAGAAACTTCTCGTCAACCTTCAGCATCTCGACGAATTCCATCAAGCCGCGATTGGCGATGTTTAGCTCGCCGTCAAAACGATAGGCACGCGGATCTGACTCAACACCGACTTCGCCAATCGTCGAGAGATCGATCGAACCCGTTAGCTCTGTAATGTCCTGCGACTTCGGATCGCTCGGCGAGAACGTGCCGATACCGACGCGTTCCTTTTCAGAGAAGCCCACGCGATGTACTTTCACGTCCTCGTGACGTCCGCCATACGTGTGATCGAGCGCATAGCGACACTGCGGACAAAGATCGCCCTCGATATAAATGCCGTAATGTTTCTCGACTTCCGAACGCAACTGATGTGGTATGAGATGCAACGGCTCCTCGTGCATCGGGCAGTCTTTGATGGCGTATACGGCGCCCGCCTCATTCCTGGTCCAATCCTCCAGCCCGCGCTTGAGCATGTTGACGATTGTCGACTTACCTCCACCCACCGGCCCCATCAGCAAAAGAATGCGCTTGCGCACTTCGAGACGCTGTGCGGCCGATTTGAAGTACTCGACA
>JBKPPU010000303.1:0-1983 GCA_046733695.1 Acidobacteriota bacterium | reverse complement strand
GCTCGGCGCAATATCGGCATTTCGATTATCGATCTCGCCGGGATGATCGGCCTTGTCGCGATAACCGTGAGCAAAGAGGAGCAGCGTTCCATTCCAAACTTCCGGCACTCTGATCCGGTAAGGTGCGCCATTAATTTCTCCAGATAGATCGAGCGGCGCGGCTTTCGCTGCCGGTGAACGATCGATCAGTGTGAGAGAGAGCAACAGGCCGACGGCTAGAACGATTAGAAGTCTCACCGTAAATCTCATTTCGAGTGTCTCCTTGTTTTAGAAATGGAAGGTGGAGGGCAGACTACCACGCAACCATCGTCGCGGCAAGATTCAGGACGCGTTCAAATTGCCGGACTCGCCCGCTGAGAGAAGACGGGCAATGAGTTGGTGCATACGATCGAGATCGATTGGTTTCGTTAAATAACCCTCGATGCCCACATCATAGGCGGCGCGTTGAAAGCCTTCTGTGCTGAGAGCGCTGACTGCAACCACGGGCACTCCTCGCAACGTTTCGATCTCACGTATCCGGCGCGTCGCAGCTAATCCATCCAGCCCAGGCAGATTAATATCCATCAGGATCAGGTTGGGATTTGTTTGAGCGGCGATCGTGATCGCATCTTCGCCGTTGCTGGCGGTTACGACTCTGTAGTTTTGTTGCTGCAGATCGAGACTGATCATTGCGAGGTTGTCGGCGGAATCGTCAACGATGAGTATCAGGAACTTCGGCTCGAGCGGCGGACTCGGCCTCGACGTGTCGGCGCCCTCAAAGGTTGGAAGCCCTGAGGTGGCCAGTGGATCCCTGGTTGGCATATGACTCGATTATATCGGTCAACTGCTTAATCTCGTAATGTGTGGAAGAATGTGAGTATGGAAAAGAGATTTCACCCCGCAATGGCAGCAATTCAATCCGGCGACCTCAAAAAGCTCAGGGAGCTTTTAGCCGCAGATCCTTCGCTCGCCACGGCGCGATCGATCAAGAGCCATCCGACGTTGCTTCAGTGTCTGGTGTTAGACGGCAAAGACCAACCGAACGCAGTCGAGATAGCGAAAGTTTTGATCGATGCGGGGGCGGAGTTGAATGAGCCGCTCGTGGCAGCAGCGAGCATCGACAATCGACCGCTTGCGGAATTCTTGCTCGATCGTGGTGCGGCGATCGATGGCACCGGCGGTTGGACGCCGTTGGAAGAGGCGTTGTATTGGGACAGCAGAAACGTGCTCGCGTTGTTACTCGAACGTGGCGCGAAGATTCAGAACATCCGCACGGCTGCGGGGTTGGGTCGTACAGATCTTATCGAGGGCTATTTTAATTCGGATGGAAGCTTGAAGGCCGAGGCGGGGCTGATTGACTGGCCGTTTGGGAAGAGATTTCCGGAACGCATCAACACGTGGTCGCAGGATCGGCAGGGTGTTATCGACAATGCGTTCGTGTACGCGTGTATGCACGGGCATGTCGAGGCTGCGAAGCTGCTGCTTGACAAGGGCGCGGAGATCAATGTGATCCCCGGTGGATTTGATTTCGCCGGTACGGGCTTGCATTACGCCGCGCTCAACGGTCACCGCGCGATGATCGAGTTTCTCCTGGACCACGGCGCTGATAAAACAGTTAAAGACACAAAGGTCAACTCAACCCCCGCCGGCTGGGCCGAACACGGCGGCCACACAGACCTATTGAACCTTTTAAAAATCGATTGAACGTACTGTAGGGGCGGCCCTCCGTGGCCGCCCGGCGTGGAACTCGATCTTTTGGCACTACAATGGCCGAGTGACGCTTACCGTGAAACTCGATCTCGGCAACACAAATCGATCAGTCGTTTGACAAAGAGATCGAGTCGACGCCGGGCGGCCACGGAGGTGTTCATTATCATGACATACTTTACAGATCGTTATCACGACATCCTTTACAGTTGATGGGGTAGTCTGCAGCACGAGGAGGAGCTGCGGATGCCCTGGAAAGCTGAGAGTGTCATGGATCAACGAGTGGAGTTCGTGCTG
>JBKPPU010000302.1:0-9165 GCA_046733695.1 Acidobacteriota bacterium | reverse complement strand
ATCCTAACGAGTTAGCTGGTTCAGAGGTCAGGCCGCAGCCACCTCACTGTGATAAGAACTCATATATTTTAGAATCACCTCCTTTCCAGTGTTGCGGCGATAATAAGACAACAGAAAGTGAGCGTCAACGATAAATTTTGGCCACGGATTTAACGGATCTTAAATCCGGATTTTATCAGTGTCGTCCGTGGTTTAATTTACCTCTGACGTAGACGCGCCAGGGGTGTTCGATGCCGAAGAAGTAAGCGAGCTCGCGATAGTCATCACAGTCATGAATCACGAAGTCCGCAATTTTACCTGGCTCCAAAGATCCAATTTTATCTCCGCGATTCAGACTGTAAGCAGCATTGATCGTCGCCGCAGTGATCGCTTCTGCGGGTGTCATTTTCATGTGAGTTGCGGCAAGCGAGAGAATCATCGTCATCGAAGGTGTAGGTGAGGAACCGGGATTGAAGTCGGTTGCCAGTACGACAGCGAGACCCGCGTCTATCATCTCCCGCGCAGCCGGATACCGCGTCGAACCGAGCGCGTACACAGACCCAGGCAACAACACCGGTTGCACGCCCGCGTCTTTCAGCGCCGAAATACCTGCCGCGTCCGTGTGCTCGAGATGATCTGCAGTGACTGTTCCTAACTCAGCAGCGAGTTTTGCGCCGCCGGAAAGTGAAAGCTGGTCGGCATGCAGGCGCAAACCGAGGCCATGGCAACGCGCAGCTGAAAGAATCTTCCACGATTCGTCAGTGGTGAAGACCTTCTCCTCGCAAAAGACGTCGCAGAACTCAGCGAGCTTGTCGCGCGCAACTTGCGGGAGCATCTCATCGATCAGAAGTGAGACGTATTCAGCGCGTCTTGCACGATACTCCGGCGGAATGCTGTGCGCCCCGAGAAACGTCGGCACGTAACGAAGCGCTGTTTCCTCGTCGAGCTTCTTGATCGCGCGCAGGATCTTGACTTCGTCTTCGAGCGACAATCCGTAACCTGACTTCGCTTCAACCGTCGTCGTGCCGCCACGCAGAAACCATTCGGCATATCGCCGGCCCGTCGCCACCAACTCCTCGACACTCGCCGCACGCGTTCGATTTACCGTCGACTGAATCCCACCGCCACGCGCCGCAATCTCCTGGTACGTCGCGCCCTTGCTGCGCTCTTCGAATTCATCCACGCGTGTGCCCGCAAAAACCGGATGAGTGTGGGCGTCAACAAACCCCGGCAACACCACACGTCCTCCGGCATCGACCACCTCCGTACCAGCATCGATCAGCACGCCGATCTCGGCTTCTGTGCCAACTCGCTCAATTAATCCATCACGAATTAACAACGCGCCACGCGTTACGATCCCGAGCTCACGCAACTCAGCTCCAACGCGCGGGCGCCCCGCACCGCCAAGCGTTACAAGCTGCGAACAGTTGATAACGGCGAGGGTCTTACTTGCGTTTTCTGAGTACATAAATCCCGAGGCCGACCACATTCGCTATCACCACCGTAGCGACAATCTTCAGTGCAAATGATCGTAAATCCTGAACTTCAGTAATCGGCGCGATCGCGAAACGAATGTAGATCAAAGTCACGATGAATCCCGATGCGCATGCGATTTGGAGCCACCACGGCGCCCTGACGCCAAGCGCCTTCATTCCAAACAACGGGATTGCAAACAACACCAGATACGTCAGCGCATAGAAAACTCCGCCCGCGTTGTCGATCAACTGAAATGCTTCGTGCGCGTGTACACCGGTCAAACTCGCGAGGCCAATCACCAACGTCACGGCGCCCACGAAGAGAATCGAGTTGATCGGAGTTTTGTATTTTGGATGTAAACGACTAAACCAGGCCGGCAGCAGCCGATCCCAACCTGCAACCATGGGCAAACGCGTGTTGCCGACAAAGTAGAGACTCATGAGCGCGATCGTCCTGACTGCGATCCCAAGAATCGCAACTGAGCCGATGGCGCCAACCCACCCCAACGAGCCGAATCCGATGGAAAGGACCTGCGGAATCGGTCCAATCACATCGACGCGATCGCGGGGAATAAACGCGACCACTGTGCTTGTGCCCAGAATGAACATCGCGGCGATGATTGGCGCTGAAATCACCACCGAACGCCCGATGTTGCGCGCGGGCGAACGCGTTTCGCCGGCGGCGATGGCAATGTATTCAAAGCCCGTCAAAGCGCCGAGCGCGAGCTTACTCGCAACGTTGATGTTGTACTCATTGAAGGTCGGAAACTGTAGTGCAAAGGGTTTGTATCCTGCTCCCATCGCGCGCGAGAGAGCAAAGAGCGGCAACAGGATCAAAGCGGCGAAAGTGATCATGTGTACGATCCCGCCGACATTGTGAACCCACTTCCCAAGCGCGAGCCCCCGTGTGGCTGCAAACACCATTGCCGTCACAAGAAGAAAACTGATCACCATTATCATCGCCGTGCTGTCTCTGATCCACGCGGCGGGTGGCCCAATGGCATAGGAGAGGTTTGTCGTCACCACCAATCCCGTGCCGGCCAGAATCGTGATGGCAAAGACCCAGAGATTCCAGCCGACCATGAACGCGACAAAATCGTTGAAGGCGAGTTTGGACCACTGGTAGAGACCGCCTTCATACGGCATCAACCGATTGAGAAAGATGACTGCAACGGCAAGCGGGACATAAAACGTGACGATCGCCAGGATCCAGAACATGCTTTGCTCGTGACCCAGCTTCGCGGCCCAGCCGACCCAGAACGTGCCTACCACGAACACGACTTGAGTGAGAACGAGATCGAAGAGTCCGAGCTCTTTTTTGAAGACAGCGCTACGCGCCTCAACGTCATGCTCCGCTTCGGCGATGGTGGGCGCGGGATCGTTGTATTCAGTGTTCATCGTGGTCGAAGGTAAAACCTTGACAGGATTACAGGATTGACAGAATAAATAGTGTTCATCCTGCTCATCCTGTAATCCTGTCAAAAAACCTGATCGAGAAACACGAACGTCAAATAAAACTAGGATCGCAACTGGGTCAGCCATTGGACCACATCTGGCCGCATTTCGGGAACAAATTCGTGCGCCGCGTCATAGCTCTTAAACTGAACGGAGCGCGCACGTGTCTTGAGTTGGCGCTCGTAATCCTTCACACGATCCGGTGAATAGAACTCGTCGCGTGTTCCGGCAAGGTGAAACACGTCAAGCTGCGTCTGGCGATATGTCGTGCTCGTTTCCCAATCGCCGGGAATGCCGCCACAGATGCCTACCACACCGCGCAGATGATCCGGATGTGTAAAAGCAAAACGATAGTTGAGCGCGCATGACTGTGAAAAGCCGAGCAGGAAAACCCGTGACGGATCGGCGATGCCTTCGCCAGTCAGGATTTCAATTAGATCGAGCAGTGCGCGGTGATGGACGGCAACTGACTCTTCGGGTTTGAAGTTGGTTAACCAGCCAAAGCCGAATCGCAGTGGTCCACCTGCTTCACGCGGCTCTTTCATGTGCTGGTGAAATCCCTGCACTGAGGCGATGGCGAACTGTTCCGGCGCCATCAGTTGCGCTTCACGCATCATCTGACGTTTGTTTGCGCCGTAACCATGCAGAGCGATCAGCAGAGGCGCCGGTATGGCTGTGCCGGGCCGCAGATCGTAGTAGAGGTTTATGCGAGCTTCCAGGATGCGGTCGAGTTGTGTGTCCACAGATTACGCAGATTACACCGATTTCTAGGATCTGTGTAAGAGATGCTAGGATGACTCAAACTTTCTCAGCGAGGTGCAATGATGAAATTTCCGGGCGGATTCAACATTCAACAGATGATGAAGCAGGCGCAGGTTATGCAGGAAAAGATGGCGAAAGAGATGGAAGAACTGCGCGTTGAAGCTTCAGCAGGCGGCGGCGTCGTGACGGTGGAGATGAAAGGCAATCACGAAATTGTCGCGCTCAAGATCGATCCCGAAGCGGTTAAAGACGGCGACGTCGAGATGCTTCAGGACATGATTCTGGCGGCAGCTAACGAAGCCAATCGAAAAGTTGATGAAGCAATGAAGGGCAAGCTAGGTGGTATGTTGCCGCCGGGTTTGGGAGGCCTGTTTGGGTAGTCGTTGACTTGCGATGCTAGAGTACGCCGAACCAGTCACCAAACTAATCGATGAATTGAAGCGACTGCCGAGTATTGGCCACAAGTCGGCTCAGCGGCTCGCGTTTCACATCATGCGTGCGCCGGAAGCCGACCTCGAGCGGTTGATCAATGCGCTTCGGGAAGTTAAGCAAAGGATCGTTCTCTGTTCGATCTGCAACAATCTCACTGAAGTCGATCCGTGCCGGTTCTGTGCTTCACCGACGCGAGATCATTCTGTGATCTGCGTAGTGGAAGAGCCTCACAGTCTCGTCGCGGTCGAGAAGACGCGCAGCTTCAAGGGCGTCTACCACGTGCTACACGGAAGTCTCTCGCCGATTCGTCACATTGGACCAAGCGAACTCCAACTCGCCAATCTTCTGCCGCGTCTGAAACCGGAAAACAACGATGGCGTGGCGGTGAAAGAAGTGATACTCGCCACGAATCCAACCACTGAAGGCGAAGCGACTGCGAACTACATCAGCCGTCTCTTGAAGCCGCTCGGATTACGAGTCACAAGAATCGCGATGGGAATGCCGGTGGGAAGTGACCTCGAATATGTGGACGAGGTCACCATGGACAAAGCACTCGCGAACAGACATGAAATTTAATCCACAGATTACGCAGATTAAATCTGTGTAATCTGTGGACTAGAAGCGGACGTGCTCGGGAGTGATCCCTTTCTTACATTCAGGACAATCCGCGTCGTCATACATCTTCACATCAAACTCGATTAACGACTTCACCGGTCCACCTTCAACTTCATCCGGCGCCTGATCGAAACGCACGATCGCTCCGCAACCGATGATTCTCGCTCCCAGCGATTTCACGAGGTCCACTGTTTCCGATATCGCGTGGCCGCTGCGGATGATATCGTCGACGATGATGCACGGATTGACGTCGCCCTGGTTGACATACTGCCGAAACATGCGCTTGCCATCTTCCTGCTCGGCCCAATAGATCTGTTCGGCATTGAGTGCATCGCGCACACCGAAGGCGACGGGAATTCCGCCTGAACTCGGACTGATCACAGCAACCTTTGGCAGTTGGCTGGAGATATCCTTCTCGAGTCGAAACTTCCGGCTCAGCGCCACTGCGAGTACACGCGCCGTGTCGTAATAACGAAACGCCAACGGCATCTGAAAGTAGTGTGGGGAATGCTTTCCGTTTCGATAAATAAAGTGACCTTCACGAAACGCTCCGGTGCGCGTCAGAATCTGCATTACTGCATCTTGGGATGGAATCAGCTCGACCATGCGTTTCTCCTGATTTTTTTTGGTGCGCAGCATACATCAAATCACTCCGTTTTCGCAGCACGTTCGACGTAGCGTCGCTGATCGGGTGGTAAACCTTCCGGTAACGAGTCGATCCCGAACCACTCCGCACGCTCGACTTCCATCGTCAATGGTTTGACGTTCGCGTTAGCCCGAGCGCGAAACAGCACCTCAACCTGCTTCGGTTTTTTAAACGAACGCGCTGCGAATACTTCCACGTCTTCGACTTCCAACCCGATCTCTTCGCGCAACTCCCGCCGCATTGCATCGATGGGTTGTTCACCCCATTCCAGAAAACCACCCGGCAATCCCCACCCACTGCCGGCACGAAAACGGTGTTTGAGAAGCAGTACCTGTTTCTGATCGTTGAAGATTATGACTCCAGCGGTGACCGTGAAACGCGTGTGCGTGAGACGCATGCTCCAGCGCCGCATTCGTACGGGCAGTGAACGCCAGATTTTGCTGATGAGATTTTGAAAAACGGCCACAGATCAACACTAATAACATGGATCGTGTACAATGCGCGCAACATGTCAGCAACTGAAACCGTCGCCGTCCCCAAACGGATTACAAACGCGCAGACCGTTTGTAATGAGAAAAACGAAAAGGGCAAACCCTGTTGGGGTCACCTGAAGCAGTTGCGCACCGCAGGTGAACCCGCCGAGATCCATCTGCGTGGTGACGATGTGCTCTTCAAGTGTCAGACGTGCGGCACGCTTTACATGGGGCCGCCACTCGGGCACGTTCGCGATCCTTACAAACAAACACGATTTGTCGAAGCAGAGTTGCAGGCGCTATTGCAGGCGGCGGGCGGAACGTTGCCGGTGATCAAGAAAGATGAGCGCGGCGTTTTTGTGATGGTTGAAACTGCGGTGGGTGATCACGGCCACGCCGCAAAACCCGCTCCGGCAGCGCCGAAAGCTGCAGCGCCGGCAGCGGCACCAAAGGCCGCGCCAGCACCAGCGGCAGCAAAACCGGCGGCGCCAGCACCCAAACCAGCAGGCGGTCACAAGCTCGGCGAAAACCCGAATCGGCAACTCTTCCGTCGTTCAACTTATGCTGGAGTTAAGGACACCGGACCAGTCCCGGGTGAGACTTTCGAACAAAAGGTCGCGAGACTGAAGGCCGTATCGGCGGGCGCGAAACAGCGTGCTGAAGAAGGCGGTGAGGCTCCGTCAGCAGCCGAAGTAACCGAAGTTCTGACTTCACTCGCACCTGACCAGGAAATACCGCCTCCTGCTGCGACACCAGCGCCTCCGGCTGCAGCGTCTGCACCAGCCCACAAGCCAACTGGAAATGCCGATCGTTCACTCATGAAAAGATCGACATATTGCGGCGTGGTCGACACCGGCCCCGTTCCCGGCGAAACATTCCAACAAAAAGTCGCGCGTCTCGCTGCAGTCTCCGCCGCCGCGAAGCAACGCTCCGAGGAAAACGGATAATACGGATCAGGTTACGGAGATCTACGCGGATCAATCCGCGTTAGATCCGTAATAAATCCGCCTAATCCGCAGCTTCTGTGACGATCAATCCTTCGCGATCGAGTTTCCAGTCGAGCACTTCAGCGCCTTCTTCTGCTGCTAAAGCAGCCTCGACGTCTGCGCGTCGTCCTGCTGCACACAGAAATGCGATGCAGCCGCCGCCGCCTGCGCCACAGACTTTCGCCGCTTCGGCGCCGTTGGCGAGCGCTTTCTCGACCAGCATATCCATTTGAGGCGTGGTGATGTTGGGAGCTAAACGTTTGCGATTGGGATAAGCCTGCTTCATCGTCGCCGCAACTTTGCCCCAATCGTCTGCGAGCAATGCTTCACGCATACTGCGCGCGGAATCACGAATGCCTTCGAACAGTTCAAACAACTCTGTATCGCCATCGATGTGGCGTTTGTAAATTTCCCAGTTGTTGATTCCGGACAGTCGCGGCTCGCCCGTGTAACAGATCGCGATGCGGTTTTCGAGCTCGTCGACGTTTATATCGAGCGCTTCCCGTTCAATTCCCTCCGCACGAAAGTGCACACACGAAACAGATCCGAAGAGCGGCGGATAGTAATCCTGAAATCCAGCCGGCACCTTGATCACGGTCGATTCCACATTCGCCGCGATGGTGACAAACTTTCTTTGCTCGTAACGATTACCAACCAGCCGGTTCAACGCACCAATACAAGCGATCGCAAGCGCTGACGAACCTCCAAGACCGGCGCCTGCCGGCACATTCGCTTCGGCAACCAGATGAAACCCAGTGGTCGGTTTGAAGAAGTGAACGAGCTTCGAGACCAGCTCGAGACGTTCTTCCTGAAGCAAGTCTTCAATTGCCGACAGATGCGTCTCGAACGAGACTTTCCGATCGCGTGACTCGAGAACGATGCGACCATCATCACGCGTCTCGATGCGGCAACTAGCACGAAGTGAAAGAGCAAAATTGACTGTGGTGGCGCCTGGATGAAAGAGATAGAGCGGCCAGATGTCGATAGTGCCGCCTTCAAGGTCGACACGAGGAGGTGCGCTTGATTCAATTATCATTTTTCAATCTGATCTTCGGGTCTGGGTTCTTTGTACTTGGTGCTTTGTCTTTAGAATAACAAAGTACCAAGAACCAAGTACAAAGCTCAAAGCTAGCTAATCAACATCGCCCTCTGACTTCTTATCACCGCGGTGCTTGAACGGAATGTGCTCACGAACTTCCTGTCGCAAATCCTGCAGTTTCTCGGTGGCCGCGTGTTCGAGTTCCTGGAATCGTTCGGGATTGGCCTCTTCAACCTTCGGCGATAGCCAGAATCTCTCGATCCAGTAAAAGGCGACGATACCAAGCAGCACGATTATGAGTAACACCTTGCCGAGTCGCTGGAAATCGCCAATCAGCCCCATCACCGCGCCGCTGAAGAAATAGCCCGCGCCCGAGAGTATAAAAACCCACATAAAACAGCTCGCAAACGAAAGCACGAGGAACCGCAGGTAAGGCATTCGACCGACGCCATAAAACACGCACGACGCCCAGCGCAGCCCGTATATATATTTGGAGAGGAAGATCGAGAGTGGGCCGAACTTTTCCGTCAATCGTTGCAGCCGGGGTTGCGCAGCCCGGTAAAAGCGAAACTGCCTGACGCCTTCGCAAAAGCCACGACCCGCAAAATACGCGAGATTGTCGCTCAGGCAGCCTCCAATCGTCCCCCACAGCAACACCTGGGCAAAGCTGTAATCGCCAAAAAACGCGCTGTGAGCGAGCACGCCCGCCAAAAGGAGTGTGATGTCTCCTTCCAACATGACGAGAATGAAAACTGCGTAGAGCCCGTACTGAAAGAGTAAGTCGTTGACGAAGTCGAGGTGCATGTACAAACCAGGGCTTAACTACTAAATATGAAGCCAGGTAACAAGCCAAGTTAGTAAGATCGTCAGCCGTTGACGGCTGACAGAATAAACTGGAGGGCTAACTGTTGACTACTACTCTTCTGTTTCTTCCTCTTGGGGAGGCTTGACCACTAACACCGGACAAGAGGCATGTCGCACGACCGACTCGGCAGTGGAACCAAAGAGGATCCGTCCCAAACCCGTTCGCCCGTGTGACGAAATCACAATCAAATCCACATCTCGTTCCTTTGCCACGCGCACAATTTCGGAAGCTGCTTCGCCGTGAACCACCAGTTC
Source organism: Acidobacteriota bacterium (assembly GCA_046733695.1). GTDB lineage: Bacteria > Acidobacteriota > Blastocatellia > Pyrinomonadales > Pyrinomonadaceae > PSRF01. The sequence continues at coordinate 184 of JBKPPU010000302.1, read as the reverse complement.
TTCCACGTCTATTCCGGAACACTCGTCGCACTCAGCCAGCTTTGGTAATTCACGTTCGGCTGAATCTTCGAGCTGCTCGGTGATATCGGCGATAGGCAGTGGTTCCGTCATCCCGGAATAACCGACAGTCGGCACAATCGGTTCGATCACGTTGACGCAGATGATTGAAGCTTTGAATGTACGC
>JBKPPU010000301.1:0-31543 GCA_046733695.1 Acidobacteriota bacterium | reverse complement strand
AGGACGCTCAAATTTGATCTGCAACGCACGATAGTCGGAATTGCCACGATTGGTGGTTAACCGGAGAAAGTTGAAATCAGGATTCTGATTCAGAAGAGTTTCCGTGTGAAACAATCTCTGTCCTGACGAACCTAGATACGTGGCTGAGAGCAATTGATTCCCAAGGTTCTTTTCCAACGACAGGTTCCAATTGATCACGTACGGCAGCTTGAGTTGCGGATCGAAGGCGAGCAACGGCGACACACCCGGACCGGAAACAAACGGCATCGAGCTCGCAACGATGTCGCCGGAGCGATCCTGTCCGAGGTCGTAAAGAATACCGGCGCCGCCACGTAGAACGAGTTCATGTCCACTCTTAGTAGAAAGCTGATACGCAGCGGCTGCACGCGGTGCAAAGTTCAGGAATGTTGTCTCCCAAAGCGAACGGCCTCGCGGCGCGAGATTAAGCGTCGTTGGATCGTCGACCTGGTCCACTGCGAAAGCGTCATCGATCGATGGCGGTGGAGCGAGCTCCCATCTCACGCCGTAAGTCAACGTCAAGCGTGACGACGTTTTCCACTCGTCCTGTGCAAAGAGCGACAGAGTCTTGAATACCGGATTCTGACGACCCGCGAAGCTCAACTGGCTGATCCGTTCGGCAAGTCCAGTGAGCACCTGGTCCACACCGTCAAAAAGCACGTTCTCTTCAGACGCTCGCAAGTCGATCACGGGGGAGAGTCGTCTAAAATCACCGCCAAACTTAAAGCCATGTTTTCCGTTAACGATCGCAATCGACCCCCGGACATTAAACTGACGCTGCAGATTCGATTCGTCACTGCCGCTCATCCACGCAGCGTTCCGTGAATTGAGATCGAACGTGAATGCTGGGGAGGACACGGCAGGAATTGTTGCCCCGTCAAACTCATCCAACAGATATTCGCCCCTAACCCGATCGCGGCTGTAGTTTGCACGCAGTTCGAGAGCGACTGCCGAGGAGAACATGTGGTTAAGCGAGCCACTCATCATTTGCGAACGGCTGTGGATCCGGTTTGTGGTATTGAGTGAAAAACCACCTGGTCCGCGTTGCGTTGCGTCGGAATCGGCAAAGTTGTACCGGAAGGTGAGCACCGACATGCTAGTGAACGACTGATCGATCCGGATGCTGCCGACATCATGCTTCGCGGCATTTGCAAAACTTGACGCAAACTCTGCGAAGCCGTCAGGTCGCACCGCACCGGTAGGAAGTGGAAACGCATTGAGAAACGAGCGCAGCTCAGCAGGCGCAGCCGCCCGCGAAGACAAGGAAGGCACGTCGGTGATGCCCACCATTGGTTGACGGAGGCGCAGGCCTTCATACGACGCAAAGAAAAATGTCTTGTCGCGTTTGATTGGCCCACCGAATGTGCCTCCGAAAGTATTCAATCTCTTCGGCGGCGCTTTGAGACTACGACTATTCGCAAACCAGTCGTTCGCATCGAGCGCATCGTTACCGAAGAAATGGAACAACGCGCCATGATACGCGTTCGTTCCCGCGCGGGTGGTGACGTTAATTTGTGCACCAGCAACCCGGCCGTATTCAGGTTGCATCGCGACTGTCTTGATGTCGAATTCCTGAATTTCATCGAATGACGCCAATGAGTTTGCTCCGCCACTCGCAGTGAGCGCGGGCGCGTTACCCGCTGCGGATGCTCCAGGGGCTTCACCGCCTGGTGCGATACCGAAGTTTGCGTTGACACCATCGATCATGAAGCTATTCGATCCCGGAGGTTGACCATTTACTGAAACGTTCGCCTGATATTGATAAGAACCGGCAGGCGGCTTCGCCGGAGCAGCACCAGGCGAGAGGGTGAGGAGACCGGTAAAACTTCTTCCCTGAAGCGGTAGCTCCGTAATCTGCCTCGTCGTAAATGTGTTACCTAGTGAAGCGGTTTGCGACTCCAGCATTGGAGCACTTGTCACGGTCACAGTCTCGGAGACAGTGCCTGGGGTGAGGTAGCCTAACTGATTCAGTTTCTGAACCGTGTAGTCCGCGACTTCAACCTTCTTCGGAGTTTCCGGGCCAGTAAAAATCACCTCATCGATGGCGACAAACGAGGTGTACTGCGTCATGAGTTTGTAATCCAAGCCGACGTTAGCGATCTCCTCTTTCTTTTCAGACAGTACCGTTTGTGAGAGAGAGTTATCGAGGGTCTCGCGCGTCAGATCGTCAATGCGGCGCCGGCCCCAAACACTGGCCAAAACATCATGATCAGCTTCTGACTCGGGAAGCTCGACCGGTATGTCGCGTACAAAATCCTGACCCGCAAGTTTTCCTCTTAAGCGAATCGTTCCTTTAGCGGCTTTCGAGTAACGCCCGGACAGAATGACAGGCTTGACGCCAAACAGATCCGGAATCTGTTTTGGATAAACGTCACTAACCGGAAGGTCTGACCAGTCAATTGAGATATCCGTCAGCAGTGGACTGCGAACTCTCTCGTTATATCGTTGGGCCAATCTCGACGTGTCTCCCACACCGGAAATGTAATCGACCTCACCACGACCGTACGTGGTCATGTTGTCGAGTAGGTAGCGATTAGGAGCCGAGCCGAAGCCCATCGCGAAGACACGGGCATTTTTATACTTTTGCACTTCTGCAAGAATCTCGCCGTCGTTACCGACCTGGCCGTCAGTCATGAAACAGGTGATTCGGAGGTGTGCCTGCGAATCGGATGGCTGCAAGGCCGCCTTGATGGCTTTCATCATTTCAGTGCCGCCGGCGCCTTGCTGTCTTTCGAGAAACACCCTGGCTATCTGCAGGTTTGCGGGAGTGGCAGGCACCGGTTCCGGAAATAGAATTTCAGTGTCCCCGGAAAATGTAATCACATTGAATGTGTCGTGTGGATAAAGATTATTGAGTGCAAGGTTAAGTGTTTGTTTGGCCGTCTCGATCGGAAAACCCGACATCGACCCTGAGGTGTCGAGAACAAAGACGAGCTCTTTCGGCATTACGTCTTCTGCGGTAACGCGCTGGGGTGGCTGTAAGATGAGAGTGAAGAAGCCACCCCTTTCGGAGCGATGGGCAAGGACGGCATCGTTGATCGTGTCGCCGGCAACGCGATAAGTGAGAAGGAAATCTTTGTTTGGAATGGTGGCGTTGTCCTTCAGACGCACCACAGCATGCTTCTCGTTGATTTCCTGCACTTCAGTTTCGTGAGTGTCTGAATTAACAGCAACGATCGGCATGCCTGCATCCAAATCGATTTCCAGCGAGATATCGTGACCGGCACGCACGCTTGCGGCAGCGCTGGGTTGTGGAGAGATTTGTGAGGTGTCGTCTTGTTCTACACGGGCGGGATTGTAGCGTGGTCCGACCACCATCGGGAACGACCACTCATAAGAACCGTTTTCGTATTTGAGAGTCTCGACATAACTGATGACGATACGAATGCTTTGACCCGGCATGATGTTGGCAACCTGCTGCGTGAAGATATTCGGTTGCTCCTGGTCCAACAGACTCGCAACTTTTCCGATTTCCTTAGCGGCAGCGTAGGCGGCTTTCGCCTCTTCGCGGCGCATTATTTTTCCTTTAATGACGCGCTCACCAATCAGCATCGTTAGTTCGTCCACGGCAGCGGCTTCCGGGAGTGGGAACGTGTAAACCGCTTCGATCTTTTCTGTGAAGTTGTTTTCGAACTCCTGTGTGACGGTTACCCGTGAGATGAAACCACTAACCTGCGCTTTAACTTCAGTGTGTTTCAACGGGCACTCCCCGGTGGGCAATCCATTCTTATCGAGGACCTCCAGCGACCCTTGAGTCTGAGGGCGAGCCTTCTCCATTGCGGCGGACGCGACGTCGTCGTGTGCGATTGTGGAAAGCAGAAAGACGATTGTCAGGGAAAAAGCAGTTAGTCCAATCCATTTCAGAACTGATCTGCGACGCATAGTCTTATCCTTTATCTGCGAACACACTTCATCGTCGTGCTAGCGGACGAAAAGCGGGCCGCTGCCTAAATGATCGCTGGTTGTGTTTTTGTTGAGACCCGAGAACGCGTGGTGGTCTCAAGAAAGTAAAACTAACTTAGGACCAGGCGGGGGAGACCGCGCGTGAACCTTGTATTTGGCTAACGCTATTGATGCGATTTTTCGTAGGTGGGTGGCTTGAGTTGGAAAAAGTTGTTTGAAAAATCTTGCCGGGCGTGGTGCTGATCAATTAGATTGGTTACATCGCCCCGTGACCTCACGTCAGAACCGACAATGGAGGCCTGCAATGATGCAGCAGATATGGGATACGTTCGTAATGATGATCCCGGTGTTCGTCCTGCTCACGATGATCTTCGGAGCAGGGTTTTATATTGGGCGAGTGAGCAAGAGAGATAGTTAGGCCGCACATAGCACGGATAGATTCAGATTCATTCAGTGTAAATCCTGCATGCAAATCCGTCTCATCTGTGGCTAAAATAAGTTCATGAAACGATCGGGAGTCGCTGATCTTCCTTTACACGGCGGTCGAGTGCCGCCGTGGCTTGCAGAGCGGATGACGAAGCTCGGCACAGCGATCACTGAGAACATCGTTCATCACTACGGCACTTCGACATTTCTTTCACGACTGAGCGATCCATTCTGGTTTCAGGCGTTCGGCGCCGTGATGGGAATGGATTGGCATTCCTCGGGCATCACCACTTCAGTGATGGGTGCATTGAAGCGCGGGCTTGCACCATGTGCAGATGAATTGGGTCTATACGTCTGCGGCGGCCGTGGCAGGTTCTCTCGAAACACGCCAACCGAACTTCGCTCCATTGCCGAACGTCACGGCTTCGATGCCGACTCGCTCGTGCGCACCAGCCGGCTGACTGCACGCGTCGATAACAATGCAATCGGTGATGGCTTTCAGATTTATCTGCACAGTTTTGTGGTTACGTCGAAAGGCGAGTGGGCAGTGGTGCAACAAGGGCTTAATGATCAGAACGGAATGGCGCGCCGGTATCACTGGCATTCCGCGACGGTTCGTGATTTCGTGGCAGAGCCGCACACGGGGATTGTCGGTGAGAATCAAGGCACGATCATGAATCTGGTTGACTCGAGAGCCGATCGGGCGCAAACCGCAATGCTCGACATCGCTAACGAACACCCCGAAAAAACACTTCAGACAGCACGTCACCTCCGCATGCCGGTGCACCACGAGGTTCAGGAACGAAATGTCGACCTGAAACGTCTCGGCGCCGTGCTCGCCGTCGCGTACGAAAAAGATCTTCACGACTTTGCAGAGCTGCTGCTCCTGGAGAAGCTCGGTCCGCGAACATTACAGTCGCTCGCGCTCGTTGCTGAAGTAGTTCACGGCGCACCGAGCCGTTTCAACGATCCGGCGCGTTTCGCGTTTGCGCACGGCGGCAAAGACGGTCATCCGCATCCAGTTCCACTGAAGACTTACGACGAGTCGCTAAACCTCCTGCGCAAATCGCTGGACGCCGCGAAGGTCGGACATACAGACAAAGTCGACGGCTTCAAACGTCTCGATCGCTTCGTGCGACTCGTCGAGACAAAGCTCAAGCCGGAAGCCGACTTCAAAGCCCTGATTAATCACGAAATTGCAATATCACCCTCGATTGGCGGACGCACTGTTTTCGACGATAAGCGCAGACGATTTGTGAATCCAAGGCAGGGCACATTGTTCTAATTTGGAAACAAGCTTGATTTTTCAGGCGCTTTTGCTACTCTTTTTCACGAACCCCCACCAAAAAACGCCCCGACCTTAAAGACGCTTGCTGGAATGAGCCCGTGCATTCCCGAATTGAGTATTTGAAGGAGCAAAACTTATGAGCTTTAAGAGGTTTCACCCATCTATCGTGGGCTGTGTTCTGGCCGTCTTGATGTCAGTAGCGCCCGCGGTGCTTGGGCAAGCTACAGCTACAACGTCGGCACAGAACCCCAATATGACGATTCGCTCGGTTCCGAGTGGCTCGAAGATGAAGTTTAGAGGCGTGGTTATCAGCCGCAATGCTGACGTTTTCACGATACGTGACCGCAGCCGAGCAGACTATCAGGTTCTCATAACTGACAATACCAGTATTAAAACCCACGGAGGCTTCCTCAAGTCTGGCAAAAAATATCCGGTAACAGACATCCTGCGAGGCCTGATCGTGGAAGTTGAAGGAAAGGGCGACAACCAGGGCCAGCTCGTGGCTGATAAGATTCGCTTTAACGAATCAGACATGCGTGCGGCGATCACTTCAGACACGCGTGTGAGTCCGGTCGAAGCAAACCAGGAACGTATGGCCGGTCAGATGGATGAGCTTTACGCCGTTGCTGCCGAAGCACGCGCGGAAGTGAAAGCCGTCAATGAACGCGTGTCAGCGTTGGACGACTATGATGTCCAGGAGTCTATGGCTGTCACATTCCGTGTGAACAGTGCCGTGCTTTCGCCTGAAGCAAAGTCGCAACTGGATGAGCTTGCTGCGAAGACACGCGGTGCCCGAGCTTTCATGATCGAAGTTTCCGGACACACTGATTCAACGGGCAGCGATGCGAAGAATTTCCGTTTGAGCCGTGCACGTGCTGACGCCGTGGTGCAGTACCTCGCAGTTCAGCACAAGATTCCGCTACGACGGTTTGTCACGCCGATGGGCTATGGCAAGACTGAACAAGTCGCGGAAAACACGACTGCTGAAGGCCGGCAGCAGAATCGGCGCGTTGAAGTGAAGATGATCATCAATCGTGGGCTGAACCAACCGGCGACTTCTTCGTCTACACCGGTCCGTCCATAAATCGAGCGGCGCGTAGCAGCAAACAGGAGCAGGATCAGGCACTAGCCTCCTGCTCCTGCGTCTCCGTTGCCTGTAACTAGTAACAACTTCGTTGTTGTTATGTTGCAGTTCTTTCGGCCAGTTCCCGCCATACACGGTTTCCGTACCTGAAACCCGGTTTCGTGGAAAATCCTCAAAATTCCCGCAGCAATTTCGTCATTAATGGCCATTTTCCGCGGTTTTTCGTGGCCCCGCGTTTGCTGAGCATTGGGACATGACAAATTCTGAGGTCTTCCCAATTTTGCACGGTGGCTTGGTAGCCACAAAGAAATCTGAACCCGCGCCGAATTCCGATCTCGCGCTGGCAGTGGCGGCCGGGAAAGGAGACATGTCGGCGTTTGAAAAACTTTACGAGCGACACAACCGCCGGGTGTATTCGTTGTGTTTGCGTATGACGCAGAATGCCGCTGAGGCTGAAGATCTTGCTCAGGAAGCGTTCATACAGCTATTCCGTAAGATTGGCAGCTTCAGAGGCGACTCAGCGTTTACCACCTGGTTACACCGGCTGACCGTCAATCAGTGTCTGATGCACTTCCGGAAGAGAAGTGTGAAGCTGGAAAAGACTACTGAAGAAGGTGAGACACCGATCCAGATTGTCAGCGGAACAGAGAATCCGAATTCGATGCCCGTGATGGATCGAATTGCACTCGACAATGCACTGACGCAATTGCCGCCGGGATATCGGACAGTGTTTGTGCTGCACGACGTTGAAGGTCACGAACACGAAGAGATCGCAAAGATGCTCGGCGTCGCGGTCGGTACATCGAAATCGCAATTACATAAGGCGCGCATGAAGCTGCGTAAGATTCTCCGAGCGCGCAACGAACCAAGCAAAAATTAACCAGCCACAAAAAGGCACAAAAAGCACAAGTCAGATTGTGGCTTGTGCTTTTTTTTGTCCTCTGTGTAATCTGTGGATAAACGGAGACAGCTATGACTGAACGCAGCGTTACATTCTATCGTTGGGATGAAATACCCAACGAGCAGCTCAGCGAAACGATTGGTCGCAAGTTGGTAACGGCCGATCGGATGATGCTGGCCCATGTCTATCTCAAAAAAGGCGCGATCGTGCCGAGGCACTCACATGAGAATGAGCAACTCACATACATTCTCGAGGGCGGGTTGCGGTTCTGGATCGGCGAGGACGAATCGCAGGTGATCGATGTGATGGCCGGCGAAGTGCTGCACATCCCTTCTCACGTCCAGCACAAAGCTGAAGCACTCGCAGACACGCTCGACGTCGACATCTTCAGTCCCCCACGACAGGACTGGCTCGACAAGACTGACGATTACCTGAGGCATAAATAGATGGATCTGGGACTAAAGAATAAGGTGGCACTGGTGGTGGCCAGCAGTCGTGGTCTGGGCCGCGCCGTCGCCGAAGAGCTTGCAGCCGAAGGGGCATCGCTGCTGCTTTGTGCACGCGACGCGGAGGTTTTGACCGAAACCGCAGCCGCTATCGCTGAGACTTCGGGAGTGCGTGTACTCGCCGTGCCCGCCGACGTGACCGTGATCGACGACATCAAGCGACTCGTCGAAGCAGGAATCGAGCGATTCGGACAGATCGATATTCTGATTACTAACGCAGGTGGTCCCCCGGCTGGAACATTCGATCAGTTGACTCGCGAGCAGTGGGACGAAGCCATCAAATTAACGCTGCTCAGCGCCGTTGAGCTCGCTCGTCAGGTGTTACCGGGAATGAGAGAAAGGCGCTGGGGCCGGATAATCAACATCACCTCCATCGCGGTGAAACAACCCGTTGATGGTTTGATGTTGTCGAATAGTCTGCGTGCAGGTCTGACGGGATTTGCGCGTACGCTCGCCAACGAGGTAGCGGCGGAAGGCATTACAGTCAACAACGTCATGCCGGGTTACACACGGACGGAACGTCTCGTGGAACTGCTGGAGTTTTTGGCCCAGAAGCAGGGAATCAGCATCGAGGAAGTCCGTGCGACATGGGAGAAAGAGATTCCCATGGCCCGCCTGGGTGAGCCGCGCGAGCTCGCGGCCACGATTGCGTTTCTCGCTTCCGAACGCGCGAGCTACATTACGGGCACGTCAATACAGGTTGACGGCGGTTGGATTCGATCCTTACTCTGATTCTGCAGCTAGAAAGGGTCTCGGACATGATCAAAACAATTCGTGGCAGTACCATTTGATAACTCGATAAAAACGCCTTCGACGAACTTATCAGACCATACCGGCGACGGGGTGATCATCGACATTGGGACGGGAGACGGGCGCTATGTGTACCAGTCTGCGCGCCGGAACCCAAACAAGTTTTACATCGGGATCGATCCCAACACACGGCCGCTCGAGAAAATCTCGGAGAAGATTCACCGGAAACCCGCTAAGGGCGGCGCCCGTAACGTTCTCTTCATTCAATCTGCGATCGAAGATCTGCCCGATGAATTGAACGGCGTCGCCAACGAAGTGCACGTGCACTTTCCGTGGGGCAGTTTGTTACGTGCGGTGGCGACAGGAGATGTCGCGTTGCTGCAAAACCTGCGGCGGATCTGTGCGGACGAAGCGTTGTTGGAAGTTGTGATCGGAATCGATCCGGTGAGGGATAAATCGGAGCTTGAGCGTCTCGGGATGCAGCCGTTGACGCTCGAGGTTATCGACTCTGTTCTCGTTCCGAACTACACGGCTGCCGGTTTCGAAATAATCGAACGCGGGATAATCGCCGCTTCCGAGTGGCCGGCGCTCGAAACCTCCTGGGCCAAGTGCCTGCAGGGAAATTCGGAGCGTCCGATCACCTACCTCATCGCGCGTGCCGTTTAAGCATCGTTTAGACAGGATTACAGGATGTACAGGATTAACAAGATGAATCATGTGAATCCTGTAAATTCTGCAATCCTGTCTACAAATCAAAAACTCTGATCGTCGGCGGATGGACCAAAGATGGCAGGGACTTTGGCGCCCATCAGTCGCAGGTAGACCGTCATCTGGCCGCGGTGATGTGACCAGTGACTAATCGTGTCCTGAATTACCTCGTATCGTGGTCCTTCCCACACGACGTTGCCCCGAGCCAGTAGTTTCCACTTCGTATTGAGAAACTCATCTGTGGTGCCTTCGAGTGCGCTGCGTGCTTCGGCAGCCGCTTCATCAAGTGCTTTCACAAGATCCGCACTCGTTTCCTTCGGCGGCTGTCTGGTGCTCTGACCTTCCGCCGGCGCCACATCCAAATCGTCGCGCTTGATCTCCATCGTGATCCACGTCGGTATCGTCGCCACCATATTCGCGAGGTATCCGAAGATCATCGACTTCTCGTGCGGCTTCCAATCAAATTTTCCGTCAGGCACCTGCTCGATCGCTTTGCGCGAACGTTCAACCTCCCGGTCCAACTGTTCCCGAAAAAACTCCGTTAGTTTCATCGCGAAAACTCACTCCCTCCAAAAATTTAAACGTGTCGGCACACCATACAGCCCACCTGTCACACCGCTATGGCGAAAGCCGGATCGCATTAGTGTATTATGACTTCTCGAATGCTCCTGCAATCGAACTTCGCACAATCCCTTCAATCACCAGTGCTCCGTATTTTTCTCATTGTCATCGCGATAGCTCTGCTCTATGTGCTCGGTCGCGAAGTGCGAAAGATTCCGGCGAAGTTACTCACGCTAATGGCGACGGCCTTCGTCGATATGGTTGGCGTGTTGATGATCTTTCCCCTTTTGCCTTTCTACGTGAAGACACTCGGCGGATCCGGCGTCGAGTTTCTTGGGTTTCACATCGGGATCGGCACGATCACGGCGCTCATCATCTCGTCGTTTACCGTCGCACAGTTGTTGAGCGCACCACTGTGGGGAAAATTCTCCGATCGTGTCGGGCGCAGACCAACATTGCTCATCGCGCTGACGGCAGCAGCTTTTGCCTATCTGATCTTTGGTTTCGCGGATTCGCTTTGGTTGCTGTTGCTGTCGCGAGTAGTACAGGGCGCAGGCGGCGGGACTGTCGGTGTGATTCAGGCGTACGTGGCTGATTCAACTGCGCCACAGGATCGCGCGCGTGCGCTGGGTTGGCTTTCAGCTACGACGAATCTCGGCGTCGCACTCGGACCAGTGCTCGGCTCCTTTGCCATCACGCTTGGAAAATACGATCTCATGCCGGGAACGGCGACGCTGCACATGGGTCATGCCGCGCCCGGAATCATCGCCGCGGGCCTCTGCATTCTCAACATCGCGTTCGCTGCACGGTACTTAACAGAGTCGAGAGATGCGAGTGAACATGTAACAGTCGAGGGCGAAAAGAAATTGACCTCTCGTGAGGCGCTCTTGCAGGTGATCACTCACTCGAACGAACCCTCGTCACGTTTGATCTGGATCTACGCTATTGCGATGGGCGCATACCAGGGTAGCTTTGCTTTACTTGCTCTCTTTCTCAACGCACGGTTTCAAGTGACCGAACAGACTATCGGTTACTTCTTCATGTACGTCGGCTCCATCTCGGTGTTTACGCGCGTGCTGCTGCTGGGTCGAATGGTTGATTGGCTGGGTGAGTCGAAGCTTTCGCGTTTGGGACTTGTGTTATTGGCGGCTGGCGTGTTGGGGATGCCTTTGTCACACAACCTCTGGATGCTCGGACTAACTGTTGCCCTTATCCCGCTCGGCACAGCGTTCACATTCCCCTGCGTGACAGCGCTGTTGTCGCGCGTGATCAGACCGAAACAACGTGGATTGTACATGGGAATGCAGCAGACTTACGGCGGGATCTCGAGAGCGATCGCACCGTTTTTCTTTGGTCTATGTTTCGATCATCTGGGTGTGTCGTCGCCCTTCTTCTTTGCTTCCGCCTTTATCATCGCCACCATCTTCCTGAGCCCGCAGCTCACACTGACTGCGCAAACACCGGCGTTGTCCGAGCAGTCCGCTGAAAACGCCTCGTAAATCTATTCGTTCAAATTATCCAGGCCGGTAAACTTCCAGCCTGTTTGAGTCTGCTGGAAGTGATAAATCACCACTTCGTTCCCGGCGGCGTCCGGGCAAGCCACGGTGAAGCGTTTTGGATTGTCGGCATCGATCTCGGGTTTGGCTTTGACGAAACAGGCTGCAGCGTCAGTCTGTTCTTTGAAGACCTGTTTATAGCGGCGCGTCAGCTGCGCCTTCGTTTTTATCGCGGGAATTCCGTACGACATCGCCAGGGGAAACTTCGACAAACGCGCGATCGTCTCCACGTCCGCTTTGCTGACTGCGGTCCTGAAACTTTGCCAGAAGCTATCGGTGGAATCGGCGCCCGTCATGAACAGGAGAAGCGATAGGGTAATTATTGTTTTCATAGTGTTACAATCCGCGGCCAATACTAAAACGAAAGGTGCATTTTTGCGATGCTCAAGAGGTTCGTAACTGCTCTAATCTGTTTGACAGTATTTTTTGCTCTCAGTTCCTGTGCGAAGAAGAATGTCCCCACGCGCACCGCGGATGCGAATGCTCCGGTTGAAGGCGTCGAAAAGGTGAAGCCTGCGCCGGGTACCGGTAACGTGCAGGGGAAAGTGCTCTACAACAATGCTCCCGTCGAGAATATCGAGGTGAAGCTGTGCGAAACGTTCAGTCGTTTTCTCAGTGGTTGCGGCGGAAAAATTTTTACCGCGAAGACTGACAAAGACGGCGACTTTGTGATCACGAACGTGTCGCCGAAAGAATATGAAGGACTGACGATTCGCGTCTTTGACACAGACTCATACGTGTTTGCGACCACGGGCATCGCCGGCATTGCGGCGACGAAATACAACGTCGAGGCCGACAAGACGCTCTTCGTACGCCCGACGCACCTGTTTAAGGGCGACTTGAAGGTTCTTAATCCGAAGGCTGGATCAACTGTGAGTGGACAGGATCTCGAGTTGAAGTGGGAGCCTTACCCGGCGGCGGCGTATTACAAGTTCACGCTTTATCCTGACAATCACCAGGTCGCACCGCCGTATATGAACGAGCGTGTAGAAGCTGCGTCGTTCAAGGTAACCAAGCAGCTGGAGAAGGGAACTTATCGCTATTCGGTTGAGGCCTACAACAGCGATGACAGGAAGCTCTCGGAGACTCCTGACGATATAAGGTTCACAATTAATTAACGCGAAGCGAAATAGGTCCTATGGGTATAGGACCTATTTCGCCGGAAAGCCTACTTGTTCGGCGTCTTCACGTTTACGGTGTTTGAATACGCCGAATTGCCAGAGGCGTTGAACGCCCGCACACGATACCGGTACCAGGTATTGTTCGACAGCCCGGTATTCGGGAAGCTCGTGACGTTTGGTCCAGTCGTTGCAATCGGCGCAAAGTTCGTGCAGTTATTCCCCGTGCAACGCTCAATACTGAATCCATCCTCATTGTTGGAATTGTCGGTCCACGACAAATTGATTTGAGTCGTAGACACGGCCGTCCCATTCAAATTCGACGGAGCATTCGGAGCCGGATTAGGCGTCGGAGTTGGCGTAGGTGTCGGCGTTGGTGTTGGAGTTGGAGTTGGTGTAGGAGTCGGTGTCGGAGTTGGCGTAGGTGTAGGCGTTGGAGTTGGAGTCGGCGTTGGGCTACCACCACAAGTGGGGAACTTGAACGAACCGATTCGCGTCCGCCAGTTGAACTGACTCGTCGTGACGTAATACTCCGAGGTAAACCAGAACGTACAATCATCTACCGGATCGATAGTAAGCGCCGCATAGTCACCCCAGCGACTACCAGTTCCGGTTTGACTTCCCGTTCCAGAGAACAGCGTCGCCTCGCCCTGGCCCAGCACGTTCAAAGGATCGCTCGCGAGCCGGCCCGCGTAACGTAACTGTGGAAAGATCGTGGCGCTTGAAGCGCTGTAGCCAATCGCAAGGTTTCCGTCACCGTCCATTGCCGCGCTACCCATCCAGCGCCAGGTGCTGTCAGGCTGATAAGTGCTTTCCTGGAAGACAGTCACAGGACCATTCGTGACGTTGCGTAACTCAAACCAGCGAACTCCGGCAACACTCCCCGAACTGACGGTGTAGTTGCCTACCACCGATTCGTGTGTGCCAAAGTTGCGGTACGCAAGCCGGAACATCAGCCGGTCTCCAATGCCGTCCAAACGCGACGTGGTCCCACTTTGCGGAACGCACGATCGAGTAGTCGTACACAGCGATGTAAATCCAGCGGCTGCAGGGTTCGCAAATTGAGTAAACGTTGAGTTCCCCGGCGTCGCAAAGTCAACGTGGAAGTGAAATGTCTTGTAACCACCGGGACCAGGCCACTCTACAAACGTTGCGGGCGCTCCGGCCGGTGGCAGTGTCGACCCATCAAGATCGGCAGGCAGAAAAACCTCTTCCAATGGTCCACCCGTGATCCCCGGCGTAACAAAAGTTGCCGGAAGGCCGTTGAGCATCTTCGAACGATCGAAAGCAAATGCTTGAGGGCCCAGGAACGACGTGCCTGTCGAATTGAACACGTTCATGCTCATGTAGTAGCCGTCGGGCCAGACACTCAGGTGTGGATAGTCGAAGAAGTTGGAGCCGAGATGGAAGTCGTAACGATGATAAGAGCCGGTTGCATCACTGGTGGTCGAGATGGCCACGCATTCGTCTGTGGGCACTGAGACCCCGGCAAACTGCGAGATCACCCAGCGGTCGGCTAGCTGATCGTACAGCACGACCGGATCGCCGTTGCCGTTGGATTCGCAAACACCGCCAAAGCCGCTCCAGATTGTTGAAATGCCTGATGGCCCTAGCAACGAGGCGCCAGTTGTCTTATCAAAAACCTGAAAACCTTCGTTGACCATCTGCACGTACTGCGTGGCTCCGACTTCGCCGTTTGTATCAGGCGGAGCGCAGTTACATGCGACACCCGGAAACGCCATGCCGTTGAAATTCAAGTCCGTGCTAGGCATGTTGGGCAGCGACAGGGCATTCTCTGCGATTGATTGCTGAACTACCTTGTCCGGAGCATCTTTGTGAAAGTGAGCAATCTTCGGGTTCGCGTTCGCCTCTTTTTTGGGCTTGAACACTGGTTGCTGTTTCATCTCGCGGACCGGCTGCGACGTGTCGTTTCGAACCGACTCGCCGACAGTCACGTCCTGTTTCTTCCCCTGAAGCGGGTTAGCTACAACTGAGTTCGATTGGGCCGAGTCGCCGGGTGACGACTTCGAAGCCTCAATAATGCGGGGGACGGTGATGATCGCACTGAAAAGCAGAACAGCTGTTAACAGAATAATAATTCTGACTCGCATCTATGTTCCTCCAGGTCCAAAAAAGGGTCCAAACGTCCAAAGACAAACCGATCGCCGCCGGAAATACTGATAACGCTAGTAACTCGTGGGCGACTGAGGTGTGAAGCAGGTGAAACCTACCATAATTTTGGAGAAAACCACAAGAAAATCGGCCCTATTTGGCGTGCGGCGGCTTGGCGCCGCTTTGTTTTCGACAAGGTTGGATCTCAGACCAAAGCGGCGCCAGGCTGCCGCACTCCAAAGTTGGCTCGTTTCCGGGAAATTGTTTTAATACCCGCCATGATAAAAGTTTGCGCAACTCTCCTGTGTTTGCTTCTGCTTGTGCCGGCGTGTTCACCGGCATCGAACACCATCAAAATCGGCGCTTTTCTGTCCTTAACGGGAGCGACGTCGGCCTACGGCATCTCGGCGGCCAACGCGATCAAGCTCGCCACTGAAGAAACGAATCGCAACGGCGGCATCGACGGCAAACAGGTCGAACTTGAAATAGAAGACGATCAGTCAAACACACAGGACGTGCCCGGCATCGTGGAGCACCTCATCAAAGAACACAAAGTACACGCGCTCATCGCTGAACCAGTGAGCACAAGGGCCATGATGGCTGCACCGATTGCGCAGCAGAATCGATCCGTGATGATCTCGTCTGCCGCAGTTAAGCCCGTACTGACGATGCTAGGCGACTTCATCTTTCGCGCCTGCTTTATCAGCTCGGTTGAAGGCGAAGCGATCGCGAAATTTGCTGTGGATAAACTCAAAGCGAAGAAAGTCGCGATCCTTCTCGACGATAAAAACGATTACGCTGTAGTTTTAGCCCGATTCTTTGCCGAGTCTTTCAAAAAACTCGGCGGCGAGATCGTCAACCAACAAAAGTACGAAGCAAACGCCGCGGACTTGACCGTGCAGATGGAAGCAATCAAGACCGCAGCGCCTGATGTAATATTCGCGCCCGGCTTCTACACGACAGCTCCCCTGGTAGCACGCGAAGTAAAGAAGTCAGCCACCAAGGCGACACTGATCGGCAGCGATGGTTGGGACTCGCCGAATCTGATGAGCGGTGGAAGCGAGCCTTTCGAAGGCGTCTATTTTGCAAATCACTTCTGGGCGGGAAGCGATGATCCGCCGGCGCGAAAGTTTGTCGCAGACTATCACGCTAAATATGGAGTCGACCCTGACGCGGGCGCCGCTACTGCATACGACGCAGCACGAATGCTCTTCGATGCGTTCCGGCGTGCGAAGTCGACCGACAGTGCAGCGGTGCGGAGTACGCTCGAACAGACAAAGGATTTTCCCGGTGTGACTGGAAAGATCACGCTCGACGCAAATCGAAACGCCCAGGTTCCCGTATACATGCTACGGATCGAAAAGGGTGGTAAATTCACGTTGCAGCAATAGCGCCAAAGGCGCGGAATCTCGACTATCGAGAAAAACTCTGTGGTGCTGAACTTCGCTTTCATCCCCGACGGTCGCAACAAATTTTAAGGAGCAGAAGACATGAAACTATTTCGCATAGTTGTCGCCGTAGCAGCTTTCGCGGCGTTTACGATCCTGGCACAGACACAGACCCGACCGGCGGCGACGCCAACCGCGGTGGCGATTATCGACTCGTCGGCGTTCAGTGATGAGAAGGCCGGGATCGCGCGCGTGATGGCTGCGATGCAGCAGATCGAAATCAAGTTTACGCCTTTGCGCAATGAGCTTCGCGGAATGAGAGATCGACTCACCACGATGAGATCTGATATTCAGAAGAAACGGCAGGTCCAGGAAGCCAGCATGACGGCGAAGCAAACTGAAGATGCAGATCGTCTCGAGCTTGAGATCAAACGTAAAGCTGAAGACGCACAGGCGAGTTATCAAAGGGAGTCACTTGCCGTTCTCGATCCGTTGCAGAAAGATATCGGCACCGCATTGACGGCGTATGCACAGTCGAAAGGGATCACGCTGCTAATCGATGCCAACCGCGTCCCGATTGTGTATGCCGCATCGCAACTCGATATCACAAAGGATTTCATCGCCGATTACAATCGGACGCATCCGGCCGCAGTTGCTGCTCCTGCCGCAGCGCCCGCACGACCCACGCGCCCGTAAACAGACAATGCTGAAAAAAGTTCTCCTCCTTTCAGCCTCAGCAGGCGCGGGGCACGTGCGCGCGGCTGAGGCGATCGAAAAAGCTTTCCACCAGGCAAAAGATGCCGGCAGCAGGGAAGTGCTGCACGTCGATGTTCTGAACTACACGAATAAACTCTTCCGGCATCTCTATTCCAAAGCCTACATCGATCTGGTCAACAAGATGCCTGAGGTGCCGGGCTGGTTTTACGACAAGCTCGACAAGCCGTGGAAAAACGAACGCCGCCGTCTCGCCCTGGACAAACTCAACACGCGGCCTTTTGTAAAGCTCCTGGGCGACTATCGACCCGATCTCATCGTTTGCACTCACTTCCTTCCCGCCGAAATCGTGTCGTGGCTCAAAGCGAAGGAGCGTCTTGCCAGCCGGCAGGTCATCATCGTTACTGACTTCGACGTCCACGCGATGTGGCTGGTCCATCATTACGAACATTATTTCGTGGCCATTGAGGAGGCGCGTGTCTACCTCGAAGTGCTGGGGATACCGGCGGAGAAGATCACGGTCAGTGGAATTCCTATCGATCCTGTTTTCGGCATCAAGAAAGACAAACAGGAAATGCGAGCGAAGCATGGACTCGCTCCCGATCGGACAACGATTCTGCTCTCGGCCGGCGGTTTCGGTGTTGGGTCAGTTGACGCGCTTGTGAGCTCGTTGCTTCCGTTGCAGCATCGTGCGCAGGTAGTCGCAATCTGCGGTCGCAACGAAGAGTTGAAGAAACGTTTGACGAAAGTCGCCGCGCGCATGAAGCCGGATGCAACTGTGCTGCTGAAGCCCTTCGGTTACACGAAGGAAATGGACGAGCTGATGACTGCGTCGGACATCGTGCTTGGCAAACCGGGCGGGCTAACAACTTCAGAAGCGCTCGCAAAGGGACTCGTGTTCGTAATCGTCAATCCGATTCCGGGTCAGGAAGAGAGAAATTCGGATCACCTGCTCGAAGGGGGCGTCGCGATCCGCTGCAACAACCTACCCACGTTGGCTTACAAACTTGACCGGCTGCTGAGCGATCCGCGGCGAGTTCAGGCGATGAAGACGAATGCACTGCGGATGGGCCATCCCAATGCTGCGAAAGAGATCGTTGAGCAGTTAATGACAGGTTAGGGCGCCACTTTGGAGTGCGGTAACTTGTTACCGCTTTGTAAAAACACTAAAGCGCCAACAAGTTGGCGCACTCCAAGTAGAGAACAGAAGATGAAAATCAACAGACGCAAGTTTCTTGAAGCTTCGGCGCTTACTCTAGCCGGATCAATGGTCGCATCGGCGCGGATGCGTGAGCCACAAAAGCGCCGTGGCCTAAGTAGTCTCAAGGCAAATGACGCGAAGGTCCACAGTCTGCTGTCGCAAATGACGCTCGAGGAAAAAGTGGGCCAGATGATCCAGGCAAACCAGGCGAGTCTTAAAGATTCCAGCGACGTCGAAAAATTGTTTCTGGGCTCACTACTAAGTGGCGGCAGTTCCGATCCAAAGACCGGAAACGGCGTCGTCGACTGGACCGATCATTACGACAGCTTGCAGTCGCGCACACAGAAGACGCGCTTACGCATTCCCATTCTCTAT
The DNA here is from genome assembly GCA_046733695.1 of Acidobacteriota bacterium. Taxonomy (GTDB): domain Bacteria; phylum Acidobacteriota; class Blastocatellia; order Pyrinomonadales; family Pyrinomonadaceae; genus PSRF01. Next base: position 12,934 of record JBKPPU010000301.1, on the reverse strand, counting down.
GGTATCGACGCTGTTCACGGACACAGCAACGTCCTCGGCGCAACTCTCTTCCCACACAACATCGGTTTGGGATGTACGCGTAATCCCCAACTGGTCGAACGCGCCGCACGAATCACTGCGGTGGAGACCCGAGCCACCGGTATCAACTGGACTTTTGCGCCATGCGTCACCGTGCCGCGCGATGAACGTTGGGGCCGAACCTATGAAGGCTTTGGCGAAGATCCGGAGTTGGCTCGAACCCTCGGCGAAGCCGCTGTGCGTGGATACCAGGGCAACGATCTCGGCGATCCGCTGAGCCTTTTGGCATGTGCGAAGCATTTTATCGGCGACGGGGGCACGAAGTACGGTACCGGGCGGAAGCTCAAAGACAATTTGCAGATACTTGACCGTGGCAACGTCATACTGAGTGAGGCCGAGCTACGCCGCATTCATCTCGCAGGTTACATCAGCGCGATCAAAGCAGGCGTCGGCACGATCATGCCGTCCTACAGCAGTTGGAATGGAGTGAAGTGCTCGGGCAGCAAACGTCTGCTGACTGAAATTCTCAAAGACGAATTGAAGTTCGACGGTTTTCTGATCTCTGATTATGACGCCATCGACGAGATGCCGGGCGACTACAAGTCGCAGATCGAAACTTCTGTGAATGCCGGCATGGATATGTTTATGGTGTCGACGAAGTACCGCGAGCTTTATGGATTGTTGCTCGAGCTCATTCGTGAAAATCGAGTGGCGATGTCGCGTATTGACGACGCGGTCAAGAGGATTCTGCGAGTCAAGTTTGCCATGGGACTGATGGATCCCAGTCGATCGCATCTCGCGGATCGAAAGCTGCACGCGCAATTCGGTTCGCCAGCACATCGCAACGTGGCGCGCGAATGTGTACGTGCGTCCCTCGTGTTGCTCAAGAATGAAAAACGCGTGTTGCCGGCTTCAAAGAGACTCAGCCGAATTCACGTCGCAGGCAAGAGTGCGGACGATATCGGAAACCAATGTGGCGGTTGGACTATTAGCTGGCAGGGCAAAAGCGGACTAAACACCACTGGCGGCACAACAATTCTGAAAGCCGTGCAGGAAACCGTCTCTTCGTCGACTAAGATTACCTACTCGAAAGACGGATCTGACGCAGCCGGAGCGGATCTCGGGATCGTCGTCATCGGTGAAACACCGTACGCAGAGTGGATGGGCGATCGCCAGACACTCGAACTCTCCGAAGAAGACGTAGCTGTTGTAGAAAAGATGAAACAAGCCGGGATGCCGCTGGTGGTTGTGTTGATATCGGGTCGTCCGATTATTATCGACAAGATCGTCGACAAAGCAGACGCGCTCGTCGCGGCGTGGCTGCCCGGCACTGAAGGACGCGGAGTGACTGACCTGCTGTTTGGCGATTTCAGATTTGTGGGAAAACTATCGTTCTCGTGGCCGCGTTCAATGGACCAGATTCCGATCAACGTCGGCGATAAGGATTACAATCCACTTTTCAAGTATGGCTTTGGACTAACGTGATCATCCGCAAAGCAACAATGGAAGAGCGCGATCCGATGCGGCAACTGATTGCAGAATCAGCGCGGCATCTGAGCCGAGCACACTACAACGATCAGCAGATCGAGACTGCGATTGAGACTGTCTTCGGCGTCGATACCGATCTGATCGAGGATGGCTCTTATTTCGTGGTTGAGATCGACGGCGAACTCGTCGGCTGCGGCGGCTGGAGTAAGCGCAAGACCCTTTATGGTGGCGATCAGTTCACGTCGAGAGATGCCAGTTATCTCGATCCAGAATCAGAACCGGCAAAGATTCGGGCTTTTTTTATTCACCCGGATCACGCGCGGAAGGGAATCGCGCGAGCGCTACTCAAACACTGCGAGACGGAAGCACGTGCCGAGGGCTTTCGTGCTCTCGAACTGATGGCGACACTGCCAGGAATTGAGTTTTACAAGTCGTGCGGGTTCATGGAGACCGGAAACTTCGACCTGCAATTAACAGAGGCGGTGAAACTCGAACTGGTCCCGATGCGCAAAGATTTGTAGCCTATCCGCGTCCATCCGTGTAATCTGTGGCTCAAAAATGGAAGCGAGGAGAAAACTGCTGAATCATTTCCTGGCAGCACTCGCATATCGCACTCAGAAGGCTCTGCGAGATGCTCCGGAAGATTTCGGCTCGTTTCGTGCCCGTGAAGGTGTGCGGACCCCTGCGGAGCTGGTTCGTCACATGACGAGCGTACTTGGCTACGCGCGCACAAATTTTGTTGGCGGTCGCTACTGGCCTGAGCCTTTGGAGTCGTTGAACGAAGAGATCGAGCGCTTTCACGAGATGCTCGGATTGCTGGCCCAGCATCTTCGCAACGGCGATGAGCTTCTCGAAGGCATGACAGAAGAGCGCTTGCTCCAGGGACCGTTCTCAGACGCGATGACACACGCGGGACAGCTCGCACTCTTGCGGCGTCTGGCCGGTGCGCCTGTGCCACCGGAGAATTTCATCGTCGCCGAGATCGCGCCCGATCGACTGGGACCGGATCAGGCGAAACCAGTCAGCCCGGACAAAGAATGGCCTGAAGCGCCGCCCGGATGGAAGAGTTAGCCACAAAAAGGCACATAAGGCACAAAGGGGAATCCGTTCAAAATCGGTGTAATCTATGGCCCTATTCACCGTAAGTTTTGCGCGTTAAGGATTGTAGGAGATTCAAAATGAAGCATTTGTTCTTTGTGATTCTGCTGCTCATTCCCGTCGTGGCATATGGACAACATAATGGCCACGCTCCAGCTAAAGACCCAAAACCTGTAACCATTGAAGCAGGGCTCGGCAATATCGACCACCCCGTTTCAACTAAAAACCCCGAAGCCCAGAAGTTCTTTAACCAGGGACTTGAATACATCTACGCCTTCAATCATGAGGAGGCGGTCCGATCGTTCAAGCAAGCTGCCCAACTTGATCCACAGCTGGCCATGGCCTACTGGGGCGTTGCACTAGCCCTCGGTTCGAATTACAACGTGCCGGCAAGCGCCGACGCTCTACTGGAGGCCTATGCAAATCTCCAGAAAGCCGTCGCTCTCGCTCCGAAGGCCTCGGAACACGATCAAGCTTATATAAGTGCTCTGTCCAAACGTTATTCGGCCAATGTTCAAACAGATCAAGCCAAGCTCGGAGTCGACTACAAAAACGCGATGGGCGAGCTTGCAAAGAATTATCCGGACGATCTCGACGCCGCCACGCTCTACGCCGAGAGCATGATGAATTTGCATCCGTGGAAACTCTGGTCACTCGATGGCAAGCCCAACGAGGGCACACTCGAGATCGTTACGACGCTCGAAGAGGTCTTGCGCCGTAATCCAAACCACTCGGGCGCGAATCACTACTACATCCACGCCGTCGAGGCTTCAACAAATCCCGAGCGCGGATTACCCAGCGCGGCACGATTGGGAACAGTCGCACCGAAAGCCGGTCACCTGGTCCACATGCCGTCGCATATTTACATTCGCACCGGTGATTACTACCAGGCCGCTCAGGCAAACGTCGACGCAATCGCTGTCGATAAAGAATACATCCAGAAGAGCGGTAACAACGGTCTGTATCCGGCGATGTACTACAACCACAATATCCACTTCCTGGCAGCAGCAAGCGCCATGAAGGGACGTTATGCGGATTCAATCAAGTCGTGCCGAGATCTCGAAGGGAACGTGAAGCCGGTTGTTAAGGCAATGCCGATGCTCGAAATGTTCCTGCCATACACGAGTATGTCGCTTACGCGTTTTGGCAAGTGGGAAGAGATCTTGAAGGAGCCGAAACCGGATCCGTCACTCAAGATCACGACTGCCTTCTGGCACTTCGCGCGTGGCAGCGCATATGTCGGTACAAAACAGATTCCGAATGCTGAAGCGGAGCTCGCCGCCCTCCAGGCTGTCAATAAGACTCTGACGGAAGAGCGCATGTTCAGCAATGCAGCGTCAGACATTACGAAGGTTGGTGAGTTGACGCTCCAGGGGAAGATCGCCCTGGCTAAAGGAGACAAGAAGACGGCGTTCGATCTTTTGACCAATGCCGTCGCGGCTGAAGATGCAACCGCGTATGCAGAACCGTCAGACTGGGACTTGCCCGTACGTGAAGTGCTCGGCGGCGCGTTACTCGCGAATGGCGATAATGCAGCAGCGGAGAAAGTATTTCGTGCTGAGCTGCAACGGCATCATCGCAACGGCCGCGCGTTGTTTGGCCTGGCCGAATCTTTGAGAAGACAAGGCAAGGAATCGGCAGCGAAGAGCGTGCAGGTTGAATTTGAAAAGGCCTGGCAGTATGCGGATACCAAGCTGACTGTAGCGTCGTTGGTTGGCGGCGGCGACACTGCGTCAGCTATGAATCAGTAGTTCCATTGGGCGCCACCTTGGAGTGCGGTAACTTGTTACCGCTTTGGTAAAATACTAAAGCGCCAACAAGCTGGCGCACTCCAAGGAGGTTGTCATGGATTACAAAACCGCTGATCTGCCTTCATTGATCACAGCGGCCAATCAGGTTGCCGCGGATGCAAAGTCTACGTTCGGCAATTTATCTCCCGTACAACTCAACTGGAAACCATCGGCTGAACGATGGAGCGTGGGCCAGTGCTTCGATCATCTACTCACCAGCAACCGCGGCTATCTTCCCATCATCGACGACGTGCTGCAGGGAAGAAAGCAGTCCTTTTGGGAGAGCATGCCGATTTTGCCCAGCCTTGCAGGCAAGTTGCTGATCAAGTCTCTCGATCCGGCAACCACACGTAAGATCAAAGCTCCGAAACGATTTGAACCGGCCCAGAGCGATATCCCGCCTGAAGTAATCAACAACTTCGTCGACCAACAGACACGGATCGTCGAAAAGATGAAGGCGACTGAACACCTCGACCTCGAACGAATCATTATTACGTCACCAGCCGTTGCCGCGGTTACTTACAGCCTGATGGACGCATATCGCGTCATCGTCGTCCACGAACACCGGCATTTCCAGCAGGCAAAACGCGTCACCGACGAAACCGCATTCCCCAGGTAACGCCCCAAAAGCCAAAAAATCAGCAAAAAAGTCTTTTTGTGCTTTTTGTGCATCTTTGTGGCATGTTATCTTGCGGCACATGGAGATTAAGAGAATTAACACCCCGAACGCTCCACAACCGGGTGGCCATTACTCGCAAGCGACGGTTTACAACGGCCTCGTCTTCGTCGCCGGACAGCTTTCGATCGATCCCGCCACGGGTGAGAAGAAGTTTGGTTCGATCGAGGAACAGACTGAGTTGGCGCTCAGCAACGTTCACGCAATTCTCAGAGCTGCCGGCAGTGATTGGGATCGCGTTCTCAAAATGAATATCTCCATCGCAGACATCAACCTTTGGGAAGCAGTAAATAAAGTTTATTCAAGAGTGCTTGGCGAGAGTCGCCCCGCTCGCGCAGTCATTCCGTGCGGACCGCTTCACTACGAGTTTCTGATCGAGATCGAAGCTATTGCCGCAACGGATCAATAAATATCAACCCCGGAAATAGTAATTGATGAGTACCCCGAATAAAGAATCCAAACGCAAATCGCCCCAACCACAAATTACCCCCGAACCACCGGCCGACGGCGGTCGCATGATTGTGCTGAGCGCTCCGCTCACCGAAGCGATCGATCATGCCGGGTACTTCATTCAGATGGCACTGGCATCACTGCCAATCTGGATGGAGGGCGTTATCAATCGCAAGTATCCGAAGTGGCGCGAGGTCGAACACAATCCTGACGGGTCGGCTCGTTATATGCCCGCTGGTGTGAGACTGGTGGAGAAGTCGCTGTCGCGCGAATACCGTGACGACGATGTGGTCGCTTGTTATCCTGACGATCTTCACAAGTTCATCGGACCACGAACGCGCGTCGTGGCCGTGTCAACACACAACCCGCTCGGTGTCACGTTCGCGGCCGGCGTTTACACGTCCATCTTTGGTTCGTCGAGGATGCCGATCAATTCGCACTACGCGCGAGATCTGTTTGCCAAAATCAAAAACAGTCCGTACCGCGAGAACTTCAAAGTAATCGTCGGCGGCTCCGGTGGCTGGCAAATTATTCAGACGGATACTTACGAAGAGTTGAGTATCGACTGCGTCGTCGAGGGACGCAGTGAGTCCGTCGAAACGCTCGAGCTGTTTAGGAAAGCGATTCAGGGAGAAGAACTGCCGCGTCGCGTTGAGGTCCAGCATCCGGTGGAACGCGACGCTATCCTGTTTCCCGATACGCGAACGACGTTCGGCGTTGTCGAAATGACGACGGGCTGCGGGCGCCGTTGCAAGTTCTGCGTGCCCGATCTGAATCCGCAAATCGATCTTCCCAAAGACAAGATCATGGACGCCGTCCGGGCCAACGTGAGAAATGGAAACAAGCAGATCTCACTTGCAACCGAAGACATGTTCATCTGGGGACAGGTGCACACGGACACCCCGTTCTACTTTCCAAACCGTGAAGCTCTCGTCGATCTCTATTCTGACATCGTGAATACGCCGGGCGTCGAGCAACACGTTCTGAGTCACTGCACGATCGCGCCGGCAGTTGTCGATCCTTTGCTCATCAAACAACTCTCAGATCTTTTGCTTCCCAAGAGTCCGATCCATTTTCCGGTCCTGAGCAGCCACCCGCAGAAGAAAGCGCTGGCGCCATTGATTGGACTCGAGACCGGCTCCGTGCGCATGGCCAAGCAGATCATGTCGAGCAAAGGTGTGCCGTTCTCGATCGAAGATTGGCCGAGCGTGGTGCTCGAAGGTCTGCGCGTGCTGAATGAGAACAACTGGTTTCCGGCAATGACACTGATCATCGGCAATCCGGGCGAAACCAATCAGGACGTTATGGACACGATAGATCTCGTCTACGAGATGGAGCGAAGAGGTTTGTTTGCTTTCCTTGTGCCCTCGATCTTTACCCCATTACACGACACGCGTATGGAGAAGGAAAAAGGCGTTACGCAGACCAAACAGCTTACCAAGCTTCAGTGGCAACTGATGATGAAGTGCTGGAAGATGAATCTGCGACCGGGCCAGTACAGTTGGTGGGGACCGATGGCGTGGCGCGTTGGTTCACTCGGCATGTGGCTGTACAAATTGCGACGACTCAACGGTCCAAACTTCACCTGGCCACTGCTGATGTTCTCCGGCGCGGTATCTGAGAAAAACCTTCAGCGGATGGGCAAGATCTATCGTGGCAAACCGCTGAAAGTGAAAACGCGCCGGGAACTGATCGCGTCACTCAAGCCAAAGGATTGGCGCTATCTCCGCGCAGACAACGGCGACCTGCCAGTGGAATATGCGCCACCAGTTGCCGCACACGCCGCAATGGCTGCTACTTAAATGGCCACAAAAAGGCACAAAAAGCACATAAAAAGAGTAGTAAGTCTTTTGTGTTTTTTGTGCCTCTTTGTGACGGAAGCGTCTGCGCAGGTTTGGATGAGTGAATATCAACCAAACGGTGCGGAGAGAGCTTTGCTTACCCCGTCTGCTGAACTCCAACAGCGATTTGCAGAGTTTCTCGAACTTCCCGAAACCGGTCTCATTCGAATGTATCCGCCACTCAGGCGCCGAGTGATCTCAGTGACGGAGCTGGCCTCGGGACGTAGACCCGGCTTCGGCATGTATGCCAGCCTCTATTCATTCTCAAAAGAAAAGCACGGCAACGGCCTGAACGGATACGTCGATCCGCGCTTAGGATGGGCTGAACTCAAACTTGTCAACGGCCGCTTTATCACTGGCTTCACCGGCGAAGCGCTCGGTGTGCTGGTGGCGCTCGGCGACGTGCCTCTGGAAACAGTAACTCCCGAATCCTTCGGTGTAACTGGTCTAACGAACATCACGCCACCCGCCGACTACTTCGAAGCAGCAAGTTTGAGTAGACGCAATCGCGCCGGTTTCGACCTGCAAAGATTTCGGTACGGAAGATCGCTTCCAGTCGCGGAAAACATGACCTACGCACTGCGCTCAACCAGCAACAAGCGCGCGGATGTATTGGTCAGCTTTCGTGTCCTGCGTGTCGAAGAGAACGGCAGCCTGACCTTGATCTGGCGCAAGCTCAAGGTTTATCCCAAACCATCATGGAAAAGTCGAATTGAGTAGTCATAAAGTATGAAGGATTTAAAACGTCTTCTCGAGCAGAACAGAACCTGGGCTGAGAGTATCAAAGCAAGCGATCCGGAGTTTTTTCCGACCTTAGCGAAACAACAGACGCCACGGTATATGTGGATCGGATGCTCCGACAGTCGTGTACCCGCGAACCAACTTATCGGCATGATGCCCGGCGAGATGTTTGTACACCGGAACGTCGCGAATGTAGTGGACCACACAGATTTCAATTGTCTGTCGGTGGTGCAATATGCGGTCGACGTCCTGAAGGTGGAACACATCATCGTCTGCGGCCATCACAGTTGCGGCGGTGTTAAGGCCGCGATGGAAAATCTGCAACTCGGACTGATCGACAACTGGCTGCGACACGTACAGGATGTGCTGCACGAACACGAAGAGCGGCTCTCGAAAGTCAGCGATAAAGATGCGCGTCTCGATCGTCTGTGTGAGTTGAATGTCATCGAACAGGTGTTGAATGTCGGTCGCACAACGATCGTTCAAAGTGCGTGGCAACGCGGCCAGGAACTGGCGATACACGGTTGGATCTATGGTCTTGAAGACGGGCTCCTGCGCGATCTCGGAATCTCGATCGACAACAACGAAGGACTGGCAGCGACTTATCAGGAAGCGATTAGCAATGCGATCTAGAGTATGAAGATCTACCGGCGCGACTTCCTCCAATCCGCAGGCACGGCGTTGGGCGTCACGTTGTTGGACCGTCTTTCCTCAACAGACGATCTGGAAAAGTTAATACCGGAGATTCGCGCGAATCTTGTCGCGATGATTAATGAGGAACGGGAAGTCGAGAAGGTTGGGCCCGTCGCGCTCGATGATTTGGCGACCGAAGTCGCGACGAAGCACGCCTGGGATCTAATCAAGGGCGGGTTTACGAGTCACTGGGGCCGTGACGGTCTCAAACCGTATCATCGCTACTCTTTTGCTGGCGGAACAGAGGCGACTGCCGAGAACGTCTCGTCTGCTGACAGCGTGGGGTCCACGAAGTTACCAGACTTAAAGCAAGACACATCATACCTTCACTTAAGACTCTATCAGGAAAAACCTCCCAACGACGGACATCGCCAAACGGTTCTCTTGCCGCAGCACACGCACGTAGGAATTGGCATCGTGGTGCATGAACTCCGTCTGCGACTCGTGGAACTTTTCGTTTCCCGATATGTCGACGTCAAGCCGGTGGTCCAACAGGCGAAGCCCGGTGCTAAGGTCGCATTTGCCGGCAAGATTCGAGGCAGGTATCGCTTCAACAATATCGAAGTCCATTACGAGCCTTTGCCCGCGCCACCGGAGATCGAATGGCTGAGAACGCCGCGCTCTTACGCATTGCCGAAGGAAACGAAGCTGCTCCGTCCCAAGCTGCCGCAACCCTTTATTTATCCCGATGGAACTTTTGGCGATGTCGAGGTGCACGGGCCGAATTTTTCGGTCGATGTGAAGTTGTTCAAGAAGACTCCCGGGATCTATACGATCGTCGCATGGATCAGAAAATCGTTTGAAGAGCCGGCGTTTCCCGTAACCGGCGTATGCGTGAAGGCTCTATAATCTTTGGCGCGCGGCTTCGAACAGGAAAATACCGGCCGCTACCGACACATTCAGACTTTCGGCGTGGCCATGCATCGGGATTGTGACTGCGTGATCGGCTTGCATTAACTCCTCGAGCGTGAAGCCGGTTGACTCTGGTCCAAGAAGCAATGCTCGGGCTCCGGTCCAGTCGAACGCGGTATAGGCCATCGTCCCGCCCACGTCAGCACAAACAGTCACGATTCCGCGAGCCTTACACCATTCGATCATTTTCACATACGTCGGTCCACGCCAGATCGGCAATCTGAACGCTGAGCCCATCGCTCCGCGGAGAGACTTCGGTGAGAACGGATCGCTCGTGTTCTCCGTCGTGATTACTCCGCTCGCGCCGGCTGCTTCAGACGTCCTAAGAATCGCGCCCACGTTCACCGGATTGTTGATCTGATGGAGCACAACGAGAAGCGAATTGGGGTGGAGACTGTCAGTGAGACACTTCTCAGAGGAGACAGGTCTGCGCGCGAGAACGACGATACCCTGCGGCGTTTTCGTGTAAGAGATCGAGGCGAGCAGCTTTTCCGTGACCGAAGCAGTGCGTTTTGCGACGTGCGACAATTCGGCGATGGCGATCGCTGCGCGGTCTTTACGCATGAGCTCGTCAGATGCAATGACCGCCTCGATCTCCAGCTTTGAGCGAAACGCTTCTTCACACAACCGTAGACCTTCGACAAAGATCAGCTCATCGATCTTTCCATCGCGAACGGCTCGTGCCTCGCGGAGAAGGGAATTATCGCGGCTCGTGATATTAAGCATTTAGTTGGACAGGATTAACAGGATGTTTTCAGGATTTACATGTAACATCTTGAATACATCCTGTTAATCCTGTCAAAAATTGATCTCAGCCCACACGGGCCAATGGTCAGACACATTCAGAGGCCTCGCCACACCCCAGCGTTCAATCCTCACGCCGCGGGTGAAGATCCAGTCGGCGTGCATTCGTAAGCCACCGCCACGCCACGTCGCAGTGCCTGTCGGAATCGGCGTTGTATAGCCGCGCGACTCAAGGAACGAGCGCGTGTCGATGCATTTCTGTTTTGAGAGCGTGTTGAAGTCACCAAGAATGATCGTTGGCACAGTCGCAGCTTCAGCCTGTGCCGCAATCACTTCAAGTTGGGCTAGCTGCCCACCAATGGCAGCATGTGGATCGACGTGCGCGTTGAAGATTCTAATCTGATGCGGTCCAACCGAAATCGTGGCTGCCATCGCGAGTCTTGGCCGCCAGGGGCATTCGTCCCACGGCAAGTCGATTCGCGCTACATCGCTTAAAGGAAAACGACTCAACAGCGCCACGCCTGTATCGCCTTCGTCATGCAAGTCAATCGGCTCTTCGAAATCAAGCCACCATTGCCGCTTCACGGGTGGAATGCCACGCGGAATTCCCGCCGGCGCGTGAGACCAATGCATCCCGAGTTGTTCCGCCAGTTCTTTCGCAACGTGATGACCGCCGGTGCGCAAAGTACACATGTCCGCTTCCTGCAGGGCAAGCACGTCGACACGTGGCAGTAATTTATTTTCACTGAATGCACGCGCTGCGCCCGAGATCAAATTCCCGACATGTTCCGGACGCCCGTTCAGACTCATCAATCCGATCTTGCGTCGCAGGCCGCCCGAGATGAGAAAAGGCCCGCGTGCATATCGAATGTTGTATGATGCGATTATCATGAGCAGTGTGATTATAGCAGTTGTAGACGATATGTTTTTTCGGTCGAAGATCCAGGCGGTCGCGGAGGCGGTGGGGACTGAAATCAGTTTTCCGCGAAACAAGGACGCGTTAATTCAGAAAGCCCGCGAAGCAAAACCACGATTGATCGTCGTCGATTTACACAACCAGAAAATCGACTCGGCAATGTTGGCCACCGAGTTGAAAGCTGACCAAGAGTTGCGCTCAATTCAGTTGCTCGGTTTCTTCTCACACGTCCAAACCGAGCTACAAAGCAACGCGATGTCTGCCGGCTTCGATCAAGTCATCCCGCGCTCCGTCTTCGCCCGAGACTTGTCGAAAATACTATCCGCCTAATCCGCGGCTAAACTAACCCACAGCCGCCGGCGCGATCACTTCGTAAATCGATCTGACCTCACCCACCATCTGGTCATACTGGTCCAACGTCAACGCCTGCGCGCCATCTGACAGCGCATGCTCCGGTTGATCGTGTACCTCGATGATCAATCCATCCGCTCCAACAGCAACACCAGCGCGCGCGAGGGGCGTCACCATGAAGTTCTTTCCTGTTCCGTGCGATGGATCGACAATCACCGGCAGGTGTGAAATGCGTCTGACGGCGGGGATCGCAGCGAGGTCCATCGTGTTTCGCGTGTGTTGAGCAAACGTGCGGATTCCGCGCTCGCAAAGAACGATCTGATAGTTACCTTCCGCCATCACATACTCAGCCGCGAGCAACCACTCATCGAGCGTTGCAGAAAGCCCTCGCTTCAGTAGCACAGGCAACTTGGCTTTACCCGCACGACGCAGCAACGAGAAGTTTTGCATGTTGCGTGCGCCGATCTGAATCATGTCGCCGTAACGTTCGACGAGATCTACGCCCGCTTCGTCGAGTGCTTCCGTCACGATCTTTAACCCGTAGGCTTCGCGAATGTCGGCAAGTATCTTCAGTCCCTCTTCGCCGAGTCCCTGGAAAGCGTAAGGCGAAGTGCGTGGCTTGTACGCGCCGCCCCGGAAGAAACGTGCACCACTTCGCCGGACGGCTTCAGCAATCGCAAATGCCTGTGCGCGACTCTCAATCGCGCATGGACCAGCAATGATCGCCAGTTCGTCGCCGCCAATCGTCGCGTCGCCGACGCGAACGACGGTTTTTTCGGGGCGCAGGTCGAGACTGATCAACTTGTATGGCTTGCTGACGCGAATTGCTTCAGCAACACCGGCAAGATTCTCAAAGTGCGACGGATCGACCGCGCCCTGGTTTCCGGTGATGCCGATGGCGGTGCGAGTCGCGCCCGGCATCGGATGGCCTTTGAAGCCAAGTTCCTCGATGACGCGCAGGACAGCCTCGACCTCGCTGTCAGTCGCGTCGTGTTTCATTACGATTAACATGGTGTTTGAAATCCTTTACATCTGCTCGGGTACGTTGATACCCAAAATACCTAAACCAGTTGTTAGCTGAGTTCTAATGATCTTCGTCACCGCAATCAGCACGCCTCTTCGAACTTCGTCTTGCTCCGTGAGAATTCGATGATCGTGATAGAAACGGCTAAAAGCCCGGGCAAGCGAGAAAGTGTACTTCGCAAGATTAGCAGGC
>JBKPPU010000300.1:0-7284 GCA_046733695.1 Acidobacteriota bacterium | reverse complement strand
GGGAAGATCGAGGCAACTGACATTCAGGACATTCTCGTCGTGTGTCACTACACGATCTGAAGCGAGCCACAAAAAAGCACAAAAGGCACAAAGGATCTATTCAGATCGTTTGTGCTTTTTTGTGTTCAGTTCGACAGCCACGCGGCGGAGCCGACGACGAGCAGCAGGAGCGCAAAAGCACCAAAGAGTGCGCGTCCCCAATGACGCACGTGTCGCGAGGTTGACGCCTTGTCCAACGTGGTCTCGTTTAGCCACGTCATGTTTGTGTAAGTTTGCATCTCATCAAGCCGCGAATGGACGGGAACGTGGAATCGGTTGTGAAAGGGATTGCGATAAGGGTCGTTTAACTTCGAGTTCATGGGTCTCTTACCTCTCGCCAGTATTCGCTGAAGGACTCAGCGCGGCGTTGCCACCGCCTGCGGCAATGCCCATGCCGGATGATTTAGCCACGAAAAAACATGGATTTTCACCGGATCGATGTCCATTTCGTTAGTCGTTATACGAACTGGGGCAGAACCATTGACACCACACCCGATTGCCATTAATTTATCGCCTGCTCCAGCCCGGAAACGTCACCTCCCGACTTAGAGTCGTACCAATCGAATTCCCCCGTTGACCTCTCTCTCAGAGGCTAGCTGAAAGGAGACCCTTGTCATGTCCCGTGCGTCTATGAATCGCTGCCTGGCGATCACACTCATTGTCTTACCTCTTGTCTTTGCAAGTGCCCTCGCTCAAGGAAATTCGAACGTGAAAAAAATATTGTCACTGCCCGGCAAAGTCGTGAGCGAAGCGAAGTCTGCCCGACCGAGCGGCTCATTAAACCTAACCGGCTATCGAATCGAGGAAGTGCAATTGCCGAACGGTGAAGTTGTTCAGTTGCACGGCCAACAAACGGTCGTCGACAAAGCCTGGCGAGTCACCGTTAATGGTGGCCCATTCCCCGTGCGCGCAATGCCGGCCACGATCTGGATCGACGATCAGATCGCCGGCGTCGGCATTGAGAACGAAACGCTGTCGCAGATCACAGCAATCACATTCGACAGTTCTCTGATACGTGAGGGCGGCGTGATCTCAGTTTCTTACGGTGAAGATAAGGATTCGCGAGTGAGGATTTCTCAGCGACTCCAACTGAAGCGTGAAGGAGGAAACCAATGAAAACTCATCGCATCCTCGTCTCGTTTCTATTTCTTACCACGTTTGCAATCACCGTATTTGCACAAGTACCAGATCCCGGAACGCCGGGCTCATTGGCCGTGACGCGCGAGGAATACAACTCCGGCGACACTGCATTTCAGCCCACTAATTTCCCCGGACCGGTGGAGTTGCGAGCGTCCATTCACTATCCCACTGCTTTGGCTGGTCCATACCCGGTGATCGTGTTGTTACACGGTCGCCATGCCACGTGCTTCAAGGGCGGCAGTCAATTGCTGCAGTGGCCATGCACAAACGGCGCGCAGACGATCCCGAGTTTTCAGGGATACGACTACGTTGCCGAATCTCTCGCGAGTAATGGGTATGTAGTTGTGTCTGTCAGCGCTAACGGCGTCAACGCTGTAGACAATCAAGTCTTCGATCTCGGCGCTCTTGCGCGAGCAGAGTTGATGCAGAAACATCTCGACATATTGAACGGCTTCAACACCACGGGCGGTGCGCCTTTCGGAAACAAGTTTGTTGGCAAGTTCGATCTGACTCGTGTTGGTACCATGGGCCACTCGCGCGGTGGTGAGGGAGTGGTACGTCATTACGTCCTGAACAATTCACTCGGCGCGCCGTACGGCATCAAAGCCGTGTTCCCGCTTGCGCCGGTCGACTTCAATCGCTTCGTCGTGAACAATGCCGCGCTCAACGTGATGTTGCCTTACTGCGACGGCGACGTCAGCGACCTGCAAGGTGTGCACTTCTACGACGACGCGCGTTACAACGTCCCCGGGGATAACTCTCCCAAGCATTACGAACTCGTGATGGGAGCCAATCACAATTTCTTCAACACGATCTGGACGCCGGCCACGAGTCCGTTTCCGGGCGCGGCAAACGACTGGCTCGCGTTTGTGCAGGGCGGTCACTCCGATAGTCACTGCGGCCTCGGCAACCACAGTGGGCGTCTGACCGAAGCGCAGCAACGCGGCACTGGTTTGGCTTACATGACGGCGTTCTTCCGTGCGTACGTTGGCGGCGAGACTCAGTTCATTCCGATCCTGACGGGCGATGCTCCGCCACCGCCATCAGCTCTGACGAATAATCTGTTTGTCTCGTATCACGCGCCTGCTAATCGGCGTCTGGACATAAACAGGTTGCTGAACGACACCAATCTCACCGTCAATACGGCAGGTGGTGCAGCGACGCAGACCGCCCTTACACCGTACGCCTTGTGTGGTGGAGAAGCACCGCCGGCGAATAAGTGTCTTCCCGATAATTTCAATGCGCAACAACCGCATACAACTC
Source organism: Acidobacteriota bacterium (assembly GCA_046733695.1). GTDB lineage: Bacteria > Acidobacteriota > Blastocatellia > Pyrinomonadales > Pyrinomonadaceae > PSRF01. Next base: position 4,842 of record JBKPPU010000300.1, on the reverse strand, counting down.
CGAGCGCGCGATCTTCTGCGCGAGGCATGACCCAGTTGAAGACCGGTTGGAACGATCTCACGGGGAACTACCGAAACAATGTGCCGCCGGTATTGGGCAATGTTTCGGGCTTTCAGGCTGTACAGTTTCGCGTAAGTGTGAACTTCGCCGACGCGCGAAATCTTGCGGATCTGGCCCAGGACTTTCGTGTGGTATTGACTGATGCTTCGGGTGCGTCTGCTTCAGTACGTGTTAGTGATGTTTCCGGAGCGTTGTACTTCCCACCGGGCGAAGTTGCGCCAGTACCGAAGGTTGTATTGAATACGGTGCGCGTGCCGCTGAGTGCATTCGGAGGTGTTAACCTGAATGCCGTCAGATCAGTGCAGTTCAATTTCAACGAGCGACTTCAGGGTGGTGTTTTGATCACCGACGTCGCGTTCGCCTCAGCACCTTAATAGACAGGACTAACAAGATGTTTTCAGGATGTACAGGATGATTAAACGCATCCTGTACATCTTGTTTTAAATCCTGAAAATCCTGTCCCTGCTTTTCACGAATTTGAATCGCGTATAGAATTTCAGCCGGCATGGGCCACCCTTCAAAACCTTAACTCCCTCACACTCGCAGTCTTAACTATTTCTCCTACGCTTGGAATACTCATTGCTTTCGATCATTCACGACCCAACCCGTCTACAAAGTTTTGCACTTTAGTACAAAACTTCATCTGCGTTCACCCTGGGCCGTCACCAATCCACAAAGAAGAACGACAGGCCGTCGGTCGTTTCGAAGGGAGAATGCTATGAGAAAAGCAACGAGACTGATAACGCTAATGACAGCGTTGCTCGTTTGTGTTTGTCCCGCCTTAGCTCAAACATCAGGTTCGATCTCGGGCGAAATCAGAGATGAAAAACAAGCTGTGATCACCGGCGCAACCGTGACGATGCGCAACATCCAAACTAACGAGTCACGAAACGTACAGACCAATGCAGAGGGTCGCTATCACTTCGCGAGTGTCCCCGTTGGTGCCTATGAGATCACGGTCGAGAGCACCGGATTCGCAAAGCATCAGCAGTCGGGAATCACACTCGCGCTGAATCAGAACGCCGTAGTCGACGTCACAATGAAACCCGGCGCCGTACAGGAAGTCGTGAACATCGTCGAAAACGCATCGATGTTGAATACGTCGACTGCCGAAGTCGGCACGCGTTTCGACGAGAAGCGCCTGTCAGAACTGCCGCTCGCGACCACACGCAGCGTTTACAACATCGCGCTCTCGGCTCCCGGTGTGAGCCAGTTGAATTCCGGTCAGAGCGCGTTCGCCGGCGGAACGAACTTCTCGTCAAACGGCGGCCGCACGCGTTCCAACAACTTCATGATCGATGGTCAGGACAACAACAACTTCGGCGTCGCCGGATCAACGATCCCGCTGAACAATCCTGACGCGATTCAGGAAGTGAGACTCGTCACCAATCAGTTCAGCGCCGAATACGGCCGCAATTCCAGCGCTGTTTTCAACGCGATCATGCGGAGCGGCACGAATCAGTATCATGGCTCAGGTTTCTGGTTCCACAATGACAACGCATTGAATGCCTGCAGCAACGTACAGAAAGCCGGCGCCAACGGATTCTGCAATCCGAACGCCACCGATCCCGCGCGTCGCCAGGCGCCGTTCCGGATCGAAAACCAGTTGGGGGGAACGATCGGTGGTCCACTGGATCTGCCGCGCTTTGGCGAAGGTGGCCCAAGTTTGATCAGGGGCAAAGATCGCACCTTCTTCTTCTTTTCTATTCAACGCTGGTGGGATCGACAACTCGGCATCGGCCAGGCGCTCAACGGCGCACCCACGGCCGCAGGTAAGGAAATAATTCGTCAGGCTGCAGGAGACTTGCCGCAGGTGCGTGCATTGCTCGACTTCCTGCCCGCAGCCGCAACGCCGCTCAATCAGACGGTCAGGTTTGTGCGTAACGGACAGACGTTCGTCGTTCCAGTTGGATCGTTGACGGGTGCGCAGTCTTCCACTTACGACGACTGGCAGACCTCGATCCGCATCGATCATCGCCTCACGGACAAGCACAGTTTGAACGGTCGTTATCTCTATCAGGATGCCGGCGCCCTCGGCAGCATTCCCGGAGTGGCAGCTTCACAGATCACGCCGCCGGGCTTCTCGTCCATCGTGCCGGCACGAACTCAGGGCGTGAATCTGCAGTTCACGAGTGTTTTATCGCCAAAGTGGATCAACGAAGTTCGCGGCGCGTTCCTGCGTAGTGCTTCGGAAACGGCTGCTCTCGATCCGCGTTCGCAGCTGATTCCTTCGATTGAAGTTGTCGAACTCGGTCTGCGCGGTTTCAATGCTGGCCCAACGCGAACCGCGATTGGACTCGGTGTGAACCTGCCGCAGAATCAGGTGCGAAACACCTATCAACTGCAGGACAACATCTCTTACGCAAACGGTAATCATGCCTGGAAGTTTGGCGTGGATGTCCGTCGCAACCAGCTGCATCAACTCTTCAAACCAACGACGCGCGGCTTGCTCGAGTATGCTTCGCTCGACTTTCTCGTAAAGGATCTCGCGACCCGCGCAAATATCAACAAAGACTTGCCGGGCACCGTGCAAGTGCTTCACAACGATTGGCACGATTTCTTCTTCTATGGCCAGGACGAGTGGCGAGTCAGACCAAACTTTACGTTGACGCTCGGACTGCGCTACGAAAATGCAGGCCAGCCGATCGCGGATCTAGTTGCTTTCAATGCTCCCGTACTTGCGGCAGCGGGCAACGATCCGCGTTTCAGGCTGACGCCGATCCCGGGTCGTGACAACAACAACTTCCAGCCGCGTTTCGGATTCAACTGGAATCCGCAAACTAGCAGCAGTGGCATGCTGGGCTGGTTCACTGGCGGCGACAAGCTCGTGCTGCGTGGCGGTTACACGCGTACGAACGATTACGCTTACACCAACATCCTGCTCAACATCTGGAGCTCGTTCCCGTTCGTCGCTGCGGTTTCGTCGTTCCCGACAGTCGCCGCGACGAACTTGCAGGGTCAGAACGTGAACGTCATTGCGAATGCGTTTTCAGCGCTTCAGAATCCGCCGTTCAATCCGAACACTGTGAATCGAACGATCGTCGATGAGAACTTTCACATGCCGGTCTACGATTCGCTCAGTTTCGAAATGCAGCGCGAATTCACGCGTGACCTCGTGTTGCGTGTTGGCTATGTGGGCACGAAAGGCACGGGTCTGTTCGAATCAGTCGATGCAAATCCGACGCTTGTTGGCTGCACGGTTGCAAACGCGGCCAATAACTTCTGCCGGTCGATCCCGAACCAGGGCCCAACGCGTTTACGCACAAACTCCGGTTCGTCGATCTATCATTCGCTGCAAGCCAGTCTCGAGAAACGATTGAGCAGCGGTTTCAGCGCCGGCGTGCATTACACCTACAGCACCTTCATCGACACGATGTCGGAGATCTTCAACGTCTCGTCCGGTGAGATTGCTGTGGCGCAGGACTCGTACAATCGACGCGCGGACCGTGCGCGATCGAGTTTCGATCGTCCGCATCGTCTCGCCGGCAACTTTGTTTACGAGTTGCCTTACTTCCGCGAGCAAAAGGGCATGACGGGTCTGGTGCTTGGTGGATGGCAGTTGAACTCGCAGTTCTCGCTGCAGAGTGGCTCGCCTTTCACGCCGTTGAATGGTTCGGATCCGGCGATTGCGCTCGCGAGCATTTCGTCGCTCGTTGGGAACGCGATCAGGCCGAATCTGAACACGAACCTCGATCTCTCGTCGATGAGTGTTGAAGAGATACTCAGAGCCGGTGGTCGTTCGTTGTTCTCGACGATTACGACGCAGCAGCGAGTCGGCAACGCGGGACGCAACATCCTGCGTTCGGATGGAATCAATAATATTGATTTCGGAATTTTGAAGAACACGCGCGTCGGTGAGAATCAACGCTTGCAGCTTCGCGCTGACTTCTTCAACTTCACCAACTCTCGAGACTTCGGCATTCCCGACTCGACAGTTACTTCCGCCAACTTCCTTAATCAATGGGGGACAGACGGGGGCAATCGTCGTATTATTGTCGGCATACGCTATGTCTTTTAGGTAAATTAGCCACGGATCTGACGGATTGGGAACGGATATCCGTTCCTTATCCGTTTAGATCTGTGGCTATAATGAGTTTTGAAATGAGGCGCGCTGCGATATTACTACTGCTGCTTGGCGTTTGTGGCGTAGGCGCGCAACAACCAGGTGTCGAGGTAGTCAAATCAAGTTGGAGCAAGGTCCGGATCGGTTGGGAACGCGATCCGTTTGGTGGTCCAGTCGAAAACTTCGACGAGATGCGTTCCCGCACTCGCAACGAGCGGCGCATCGCAAACGGTGGCGGCGAGCGAGCAAAGCGTGACGCAAAGGCTGACGAAGCTAACCTCGCGCTGAACCGTGAGAAAAATCCGCCGCAGTACTACTTCATCTACAAGACAAAGATTAAAAACAATCATACCTCCGCTATCACTCAGATCGATTGGGACTACGTCTTCTACGAGCGCGGCACGGAGAACGAGGCCGGGCGGCAGCAGTTCACCAGCGACGAGCAGATTGGACCAGGCAAAACGAAAGAGCTGACAGTCACGATCACCTCACCACCCACACGTACAATAAGCGTCACCTCGCTAAATCTTGAAGAGCGCGATCGCTTTTCGGAAAAGATCCTGCTCGTACGCGTGCAGTACGCTGACGGCCATGTCTGGCAGCCACAATAGCAGGTTGATCTCCGACCGGGCGGGGGCAAGCCCCTCTTCCTGACTTGTTCTAATTCTTACTGACTTGTTCTATTCAATGATTCCTGTAGCTCACAATAAGATGTGGGG
>JBKPPU010000299.1:0-4999 GCA_046733695.1 Acidobacteriota bacterium | reverse complement strand
TATTAATCTCGTGCGCCACGCCCGCGGAAAGCTCACCAATCGAGGCCAGCTTGGACGACTGATACAACTGGTGTTGCATCTCTTCTCGCTCAGCTTCGAGTCTCTTGCGGACGGAGAGATCACGCAGCGACATGATCATCATCTCCTCACCACCAGCCGAGAGCGGCGTGAAAGTGAGCGCGATCGGGCGAGACTGACCCCTGGTAGTTTGGACAGTTAACTCTCTTTCGACCGACGACTGACCGTTAGGCTCCAGTGTGAGCTCAGGCGCTGAGGTCTTGCGAAAGAGATCGCGAATGTCTTGGTCGAGACAGTCTTGTTGCGGCAGATCGAGAATCTGACAAACCCTGTTATTCGCATCGACTACGCGCTGGTCAGAGAGGCGAATCAAACCAATACCGTCCGTTGCCTGTTCAAAGAGCGCGCGGTAACGCTCTTCACTCATTATCAATTGCTTCTGTTGCCGGTGTACGAGCCTGAGCAACATCGTCACTACCAATAGATCGACAGTAAATGAAATTAGAAAGTGTTCGAATCGCTGTTTGATATTCCAACGCATTTGCACGTTGGCGTCACCCGGATACTGTGCGTCAACCCAGGAGAAGAAGATTGGGCGTAGTGTCACTTCCCAACTCGCAATAACGCCGATCGTCAGCAATACCGTGAGGGCAATTACCTTTAAATCAAATTTTCTGTTCATTTACCAGACCTCGATTCAGACAGGCACAACTTTGCCATCGCACTCGCCGGATTCGCCTTTGAGTGACGCACTGAGTAGTGAGGCTGGGCAATTTTGGGGGATTGGGTTTAGCAGTATATCTTGCTAGCGAAGCAACGAAAAGCAGCCAGGGGTCGTGCTTCTCTGTGCAAGCTTTGTGTTGCACAGAGAAATCAAAGCGGAAGGCGAACCTGGAAACACGTGTCGCCGGGTTTTGATTCGAAACGAATGTTGCCGCGGTGTTTGCGGATGATGCGGGCGACCGTGTCGAGACCAAGGCCAGTTCCCTCGCCCACGGGTTTCGTAGTGAAGAATGGTTCGAAGATGCGCGACTTCGCGTCGGCCGGAATGCCTGCGCCGTTGTCGCGAATCTCAACCAGGATGTCAGTCGGCTCGCGCTTGGTGCGTACCTTCAACTTTCCGCCCAAACTCATCGCATCGACTGCATTGACTATCAGGTTAGTCCACACCTGATTCAGCTCACTGCCATAGCCTTTGATCCTTGGCAGCGACTCAGCGTAGTCACGGGTGACAGTGATGTCTTTCTTCTTGAGTTTGTACTTCAGGATCAGCAACGTGTTATCGAGGCCTTTGTGGACATCCAGCTCCTGGACCTTTGCCTGGTCCATGTAGCTGTATTCCTTGATCGCGCCAACCAATTCGGAAATGCGTGTTGTGGCGGTCTTGATCTCACTCGCCAGCTTTGCGGCTGCGAGTTGCGAGTTCACTCGGGCCAACACGTCGGCAGTCGCAGTTGAGGGAATCTCTCCGAGCAGTTGATCCAGTGCCGCTGAATCCATTCCGGCTTCGACGAGATTTGGCGAAAGCTTCCATGCGTCCGCTATGCCGTGTGACTCGAGCCACTCGTTGACTTCCTCCTCACGATCGCTCTGATCGAGCGAGTTCAACTGCTCCGCTGTTTCCGTGTGATCGAGTGCTTTCTTTTCGAAGGTGTCGATCGACTGCTGCTGTTCCGACGTCAGATCGTGAGCGCAAAGTCGCATGTCGGCAGCGCGCAGTTCCTTCAGAGTTTCAATCAGATCGTTCGCCGCACGTGTTGCACCCGCGGCCGGATTGTTCAGCTCGTGAGCAAGACCGGCAGACAGCTTTCCGAGGGCCATCAATTTGTCCTGCTGCTGATCGAGCGTGGTCGATTCGCGCACTCGATCGCTCATGATCCCGACGAGCCGCTGCGTCAACACCGGCATGCGCTGCATCATCTCGGGAAACAAACTGACGGGAAACCATAACAGTCGCACATCAGTAACGGCGTAACCGGTTACCGTAAACTCGGTCATGCGTGAAAACGGAAGCATTCCGGTAACTTCAGTTGATTGCTCGCCGGCTCGTGCGATGTAAACAACGTCGTGATCGGTTTCGTCCCAATATGCGTGTGTTTCGCCTTCGAGATAGATCACCATGCGATCCGCCGGGTCACCTTTGCGAAACAGCGGCTCACCCGCCGCAAATCGATGCTCTTCGCAGTTATCAGCAAACCACTGCAACTGGTCGTCGGGCAGATCGGCGAATACATGCACACGTCGAAGTGCCTCTACTCTATCCGGCGGCGAAGAGGTCACCGGTCCCCCGGCATCAATGCCACCCGAAACTGTTTCTTCCATCTCTCACACGACCTTGCTTAGATATTGATGCACGAACGAGATCGCAACCGATCCCTCACCCACGCCCGACGCCACGCGCTTCACCGAACCATGACGCACGTCACCGACAACAAAAATGCCGGGAACGTTGGTTTCCAAAAGGCCCGGCTCGCGGTCCAGCTTCCAGTTGCTTGGACGTTTGCCATCGCGCGTGAGCTGCGGACCGGAATAGATGAAGCCTTTGTCGTCGCGTTCGACGATGTTTGCAAGCCAGTCGGTATTTGGCGCGGCTCCGATCATGATGAACAGAGCATTTGCGGGTACTTTGTTTATATCGTTCGTTTCCGCACAGTGAATTGAAATGGCTTCGAGATGATTCTCGCCGTGCGCCTCGACGATGGAGGTGTTGAATTCGATTTGAATGTTGGGAGTATTCTTCAACTGGTTGATCAGATACTGCGACATGGAGGAGTTCAGGTTCGATCCACGCACCAGCATCACCACTCGTCGTGCATACCTCGAGAAGTGCATTGCAGCTTGTCCGGCACTGTTTGCGCCGCCGACCACATACACATCCTCGTCCTTCGTCGACATTGCTTCGGTCATCGCCGCACCGTAGTAAATACCGGCTCCGGTTAACCGCTCGACTCCCGGCGCATCCAGCTTGCGCCACTGCACACCAGTCGCCACCAGCAACGCATGACAACTCAGCTCTTCTCCGCTGGCGAGTTTCAGCAAACGGTATGGACCATCGATCCTGACTTCTGTCGCTTCCGCGGAGATGATCTCAACGCCAAATCGTCTTGCCTGGACCACAGCACGTCGTGCAAGGTCGGCGCCGGTAAGTCCGGTTGGAAAGCCCAGGTAGTTTTCAATTCGACTGGACATGCCGGCCTGCCCGCCGGGCGCTTCTCTTTCGATCATGACTGTTCGCAATCCCTCGCTTGCGCCATAAACGGCTGCGGCGAGGCCGGCTGGACCACCACCGACGATCGCGAGATCGTAGAAAGCCTCAGTCGCGCGAGTTTTTAGTCCAGCGTGCTCGGCAAGGTCTGCGAGTGATGGTTGCCGGAGACGTTCACCGTTGGGAAGAATCACGATGGGCAAGCTTCGCGTCTCTTCTTCGTCCAGCAGTTCGACAAGACTGCGAACTTCCGCATCGGAGACGGCAGTTTCGATATCAAGCCACTGATAGGGAACGTGATTGCGGGCGAGGAAGTCTTTGATGCTGTGTGAAGCAGGTGACCATCGATTTCCCAGGACACGAATGCCGTCAAACAGCGGTGGAAATGCTGCTTCCCAATCCTCGATCAGCTCGTCGAGCACGGGATAGAGATTTTCTTCGGGTGGATCCCAGGGCTTCAGCAGGTAGTGATTGATGCCTGCTTCGTTTATCGCAGCGATCGCGGCGTCAGTGTCAGCGTAAGCGGTCAGCAGCACACGCTTCGCATCCGGAAAGAGAGTGATCGCATGTGCGAGAAACTCGACGCCGGACATGCCGGGCATACGTTGATCGATCAGAAAGAGCGCAATCGAGTTGTTTCGGATCTTCAGCTCGCGAATAATTTCCAGTGCCTCGGGTCCTGATCCAGCGCGCAGGACACGATAATTGCTTCCGTATTTCCGTCGTAAATCACGCTCGATCGCGCGCAACACTTCACGATCGTCGTCCACCGCCAGCAAAACCGGTTTCGCCATAATGCGTTATTCTGCCACGTCCGGCTATTCGGCCACAAAAAGGCACAAAACCCACAAAAAATAATTTGTGCATTTTGCGTCTCTTTGTGGCCAATTTAATTTCGGCGGTGGAGAGCCCAGGCGGCGGCAAAGAAGACGACAACGGTGCAAACTAACAGCACGACCAGATACGCCCACAACCGTGACGAGATAGTGCCGGCAATCGACAACTTCAGGGCCTCACTCAAGTAATAGGTGGGGATGGTGCGCATCGACTTATCAAACCATCCGCTTAGTCCGATCAGCGGCATGCTCGGTGCGAGTAATAAAATCAAAACGAGACCTGCCCACGTATTCACCTGCATCGTGTTCTTGAGCACACTTCCAATCACCAACCCGACACCAACGACAAAAAGCAGTCCGACCACAATCGTTAACGACGTAAGCGGCCAGTTCTGTATGGAATGACGGTTGATGCCCAGCAAGAGCCCTGCAATCAGAACCGTGTAGACCACTCCCGTCAGAGCTTTGCCTGCAATGATCTCGTTCATGCTCGCCGGCGAAGATAAGAGAAAGTCGAGCGTCCGCTTTTCCTTTTCTTCCACTATCAACAAAGGCACCACGAAAGCTCCAGTCATTCCAAATGTCAGGATCAGAAGCATAGGAAGAAGCATCTGATTAAGATTCGTGCCACCAAGCGCTCGATCATCCGCAGCCTTATCAACATCAACCCAAACCAACCGCGCAGGCTCCGGCTGTTTGGCAACCGATCGCACAAGCTGGTCTAACAGACGTCGGAAAGCGGCTTGTTCGAAAATAGTCTTTTGATTGTTGACGTAGACGGTAAGTGCCGGTTGTTTGTTTGCAGCGAGATCCGCGTCGAAGCCGGCGGGCACGACCAGTCCGCCGATGGCTTTGATCCTTTCGACTTCGCGGCTCGTTGCGTCTGCTGAATCGGCCAAGACGACCGATATCTGAGGAGTCTTGCGCAACTCTGTGACTA
>JBKPPU010000298.1:0-15279 GCA_046733695.1 Acidobacteriota bacterium | reverse complement strand
AGCATGAAGAAAACACTATTCGCGGTCCTTTGTATTGCGCTGAGCATTTGTGCAAAGGGGCAAGAGGAGCGATCACATGGGCCATTTAAAAAACTGAACGTCGAATTTATGATGCGTGGCTACTTCTTCGCTGCGTCCAGCGACGCCGATATCCAGGCATTCGGCGACTTCGGCACGTTGAGTAGTTACCCGAGAGACATCACTACTGACATGGCTGTGCCAGACGGAACCATCTCGCTGATCGCCAAGCCCTTTGAAGAAGTTGTCTTCGCAAAGGAATATAGCGGACTGAAGGTGTGGCTGGTAAACGGGACGAATGAGCGGCTGAGGTTTAACGCCCAGAATACTCGGCTCTACATCGTTCAGGAGGCCATCGATGTTGACGGTAAGTGGAAGCCGGTCGAGTACCTGCCGTCGAGCTGGTGTGGCAACAGTTATCACATGGTGTTTCTGGATCCAAAACAGTACTGGGAATTCGCTGCGGCGCGTTACACGGGCAAGTTGAAAACGAGGTTACGCTTTCGGTTGCAATGGCAAAAATCGGATACTCAAAAATCGGCGGTTTACTCGAACGAGTTCGACGGCAGCGTAAACGCGAAACAGTTTACGGTTGAAGAAGAGGACACGGCGACGAACATTATGGATCCGCATGACAATTAAAAATCGACAAATATGGTTGGCTGGGCCAGTCAGAATTTACTTGTGCATAACGTTAATCGCGATCTGTTCCGCATCGGCCTGCGGACGCCCTCCACATGATAAGCGCATTGATGAAGTCAACGCGCTTAAGATCAAGGCGCGAAATCTCACTGAGGAAGGTGACCGAAAACGCACAGAAGCCAGACAAAAGAGTGAGCCCGGCGACAAGGCTGAACATGACAGACTGATTCAGGAAGCTGCCAGCATCTTTGGGCAAGTCGCAGATATTCTTAATGAGTCAGCTCGTAAAACAGACGATCTTGCACAGGTAAAACGACCAGAATGGTATCAAGAGTATTTCGGGTTGCATTCGAAGCTAACGCGGAATCTAGCGCGGTTAGCAGCGGGAGCACATGACGAATTGCTTATAAGGCTGAGCGGCCCACCGAATGAATCTCTGGTGCAATCCTGGAAGGAGAGTCTCAGTCAAATTAGAAAAGAGAATGATGACTTCCGGGCAAAGATCACAGCCATCGAGAAGCGTGAACGAATTGTTTTGATAACGGAATGAACCAGGGCCCATGAAAGCCAAAGCAAATTCCTGGACGCGACAACCGTTTGTCATGGGCATCTCTGTTCCGTATCGAGCGTCGTTCACTTCTGCGCAGTTCGAACGACTGAGGGCGGGTCTGGTGCCAGGTGGGACAACGGTAGACAGATGGTTCATGTATTACGAAGAGCCCTTCCTGTTCCTGCATCGAAGTTTGACCGGGAAACCGGTGTTCCGCGTCAAACTTCGGGTATCAACCGAGGGCGCAGTTGTCGAGGAGGCGTTACTGGCGGAAGGTCAGAACCAACTCGGTTTCGATCTCGGATATCAAGCGCAGCTCCTGGATTTTATTATTTCCACTTTGCTTCTCGCCCAGTTGAAACCGTTTCCGCGAGCCCAGAGATTGCCGATTGAATTTCTTGAACCGTGGGTCGCTTTAGAAGCGAATGCGGAGTTCTTTCAGCACCAGCTCCTGGCAGAAATCGGCAGTGGCCATCCACTTTTACGGCCGTCTTCGAATCGATTGAGGAATGGATCGAGCGCGGCATGAAAGCCGATCACGAGGACCACTGCCTCAGTTTATGAGCTCCTCGGCAAGCCCGAGAATGATGCCCTCAGGTCCACGGATAAAACAGAGCCGGTACTTGTCCTCGTACTGGGCCACTTCGCCCACGAGCTCAGCGCCATGAGCACGCAAGCGCGCGACGACATCGTCGACGTCGTCGACGGCGAACATGATCCGTCGCATGCCCAGCGTATTCACCGGTGCGTTTTGGGGCTCAACTCTGATCGCTGCCGGCGTGTGAAACTTGCTTAGCTCAATCTTGCCGTGGCCGTCCGGGGTCCGCAGCATCGCGATCTGACATCTAACGTTCTCGAGCCCAACGACACTCTCTACCATACGTCCCTCCAGTGGCATCTCACCTTCCAGTTCCATACCAAGCTCGAAAAAGAACGCCTTCATAGCCTCGAGGTCGTCGACCACGATGAGGACGTTGTCCAATCGTTTAAGCGTCATATCCCTCCTTCAGATCGGTAATGACAATCGGCGAACTCAATGTTTTATGCACCGGACACTTGTGGGCGATTTCTGTTAGGCGTGCGAGTTGTTCTTCGGAGAGTGGACCGGCGAAGGTGACGGATCGTTCGATGCGGTGAATGTAGCCTTCCGTCTTCTGAGTGCATTCCTGACAGTCTTTAGAGTGTATGCGACCTTGTCGCAGTCGCACGGTGACCTGTTCGAGTGGCCACTGCTTTCGTCGTGCATAGAGGGTGACAGTCATCGAGATGCAACTGCCGAGTGCCGCGAGTAATAAGGTATACGGATCCGGTCCCGCGTCTTCGCCGCCGGCGCTGATGGGCTCATCTGTGATGAGTGTGTGATCTTCGCCGTAGCGCACTTCATTCCGCAGGTTTGTTTGAGAAGTTACAACAACGTCGCTCATGACTACCGTCCTTTCTATCCCCAGAATACAAGAGATTATACAAGGCAACTTGCGATGGACTCCGGGGCGCGGCTACACTCGCGCGTTCCAAAAGATCCGAAATCATCTGAGGCTGTTGCATGAAGATTCATGAATATCAGGGAAAAGAACTCTTAAGAAAGTACGGCGTGCCTGTTCCGCGCGGCATCGTGGCGCGCTCGCCTGAAGAAGCGTATCACGCTGCAAAAGAACTCGGCGGCGACCTCGTCGTCGTAAAAGCGCAGATTCACGCGGGTGGACGAGGCAAAGGCGGCGGCGTGAAGCTCGCTCGCAGTGCCGATGAAGCGGAGGCGATTGCTCGCCAGATGCTCGGCATGAAGCTCGTTACACATCAAACCGGCCCCGAGGGCAGGGAAGTACGAGTTCTATTGATCGAAGAAGGCTTGCCTATCGATAAGGAATACTATCTCGGCATCGTCCTCGATCGTGCTTCCGGTCGACAGGTGTTCATGGCTTCATCAGCAGGTGGAATGGACATCGAGGAAGTCGCAGCAAAGACGCCAGAAAAGATCATGAAAGAAACGATTGACCCGGCTGTCGGCTTTCTATCGTTTCAGGCGCGCAAGCTGGCATTTGGTCTGGGATTGCCGGGCGCGCTCGTGGGCCAGGCAGTGAAGTTTATGCAATCGCTCTATAGCGCCTACGAGCAGATGGACGCGTCGCTCGCCGAGATCAATCCATTTCTATTGACCAAGGACGGCCGTCTGATCGCGCTCGACGCAAAGATCAATTTCGATGACAACGCATTGTTTCGTCACAAAGATTTTCTTAACCTGCGTGACCTGCATGAAGAAGAGCCGCTGGAAATCGAAGCCTCGAAGTTTGATCTCAACTACATCAAGCTCGACGGCAACATCGCGTGCATGGTGAACGGCGCGGGCCTCGCGATGGCGACGATGGACATCATCAAACTAGCAGGCGGTGAACCGGCGAACTTTCTCGACGTCGGCGGCGGTGCGTCACAGGAACGAGTTGAAGCCGCGTTTCGCATCTTACTCGCGGATGAAAACGTGAAGGCTGTTTTGATCAATATCTTCGGCGGCATTGTGCGTTGCGATATGGTCGCACGTGGTGTGGTCGAAGCAGCGAAGAATCTCGGGATCAAAGTGCCTGTTGTCGTGCGTCTCGAAGGCACGAACGTTGAAGAAGGACAGCGTGTGATTCGCGAGTCAGGATTGAATTTCACGGTTGCAAATGGAATGAAGGACGCGGCTGAGAAGGTTGTTGGCCTGGCAGCCTGAACCACGGATGACACGGATGAACAGAAAGATATTTTTGAAATGGTTCGTTCGTGTTTGTCGCTTCGGCCTGGCAGCGTTGTTTCTGTTAACGGCGATCGCAAAGCTCGCGATTATTAAAACTTTCGTCAAGAACATGGGCGAGCTGTTGAGTTCGTCCGGATTTGATTACCAGCGGTGGTCCTGGCCGGCGACGATTGCCGTAATCGTTGCGGAGTTCGTGACTGCGATTCTTCTGATTGCTCCGCGCACGGTGCGAATCGGCGCGTTGTTATCCGGAGCATTGTTAGTAGGCTTTGCGTCGTACGCGCTTTATTACGTTTACGGATTGCATGGCGAGCCACTCGAGTGTGGGTGCTTCGGCGGCATAATCGCCAGCCAGCTTGGGGTGAAGACCGCGCTCAGAAATCTCGCACTGCTAGTACCCGTAATCGTTGTTTGGTTTGGGTATCGTAGGACCCGAAAGGAGTTATTGATTGGCCAGTATTGAGTTTTGGGGTGGTGTCGGCACCGTCACCGGATCGAAATATCTCGTCCAGACCAACCGAGCACGAGTGCTGGTCGACTGCGGAATGTTTCAGGGACTGAAGGAACTGCGTGAACGCAACTGGCAGGATCCGCCTTTTAAGCCAGGGTCGATCAATGCGGTCCTCATCACGCACGCGCACATTGATCACACGGGTTATCTGCCGCGTCTGGTCCAACAAGGTTTTCGCGGCCCGGTTTACTGCTCAAAGGGGACTGCCGATCTGTTGAAGATACTTTTGCCGGACGCAGGTCGTTTACAGGAAGAAGACGCCGACTATCGCAATCGGCATAATCTGACTAAACACACTCCCGCACTCCCGCTCTACACCGAAAAAGACGCGTATGCTGCTTTGGAGTTAGTGAAGCCGGTTCCGAATACTGGTGAGGCAATAGAAGTCGCTCCCGGTATTCGTGGCGGATTTCGAATCGCGGGCCACATTCTCGGATCGAGTCTGGTATTGCTGGAAGTGGACCATGCGTTAGCCGACGGGCAGGGACGCCGCATACTTTTTTCCGGCGATCTGGGCCACTACGATCAGCCAATCATTCGCGATCCAGCACCACCGCCTGCTTGCGACTACCTGTTGGTTGAGTCGACGTATGGTGATCGCTTGCACGATCCCGAAGATCCGAAAGTTGCTCTCGCACGAATCATCAACGACGCCGCCGAACGCGATGCCCCGGTTTTGATCCCGGCTTTTGCCGTAGGCCGCACACAGGAAATCGTTTATCTGATTCGTGAGTTGGAAGACGAGAAAACAATTCCGGTTTTGCCGGTGACAGTTGATTCACCGATGGCCGCCGCCGCGACGGCGGCGTACGCCAATCGCAGGGAAGAGCAGGACGAGGAGTATGCGAGCGTTCTCACGCAACAGCGACATCCGCTGCGAACTCATTCGATGACGACAGCTTCATCGCGGCAGGAGTCGAAGCGACTCAATGATGCCAAGGGTGCGCGTGTGATCATCAGCGCCTCCGGCATGATGACTGGCGGCCGCGTACTGCATCACGCGATGCGTCTCGTGCCCGATCCCGAAACGACAATCGTATTTGTCGGTTATCAGGCTGCTGGCACGACCGGGCGTCGCATCCTCGAGGGTGAACCGGAAGTGAAGATTATGGGACAGCGAGTTCCCGTGCGTTGTCGCATCGCAAAGATCGGTGGTTTCTCGGCACATGCCGACTATGCGGAAGTGCTGCGCTGGTTGGGAGGTATCGCGAGCGGTGTGCCGCGGAAAACTTTCCTGACGCATGGCGAGCCCGAAGCCGCAAATGCGATGGCCGGGCACATCAAGGAGAAGTTTGGCTGGAACGTTCACGTTCCGCAGTACGGCGAAAAGTTTGAGCTTATATAGGTCCAATAGGACGTATCGGACCTATGATTTATACTGCCGCGTTTCAAATGGAGGAGCTTTATATTGAGCGTCTTAGTCGACAAATCTACACGCCTTGTTGTGCAGGGTATCACCGGGAAAGAAGGAACGTTTCATACGAAGCAGATGGTTGAGTATGGAACTAATGTGGTTGGTGGCGTGACGCCCGGCAAAGGCGGCACCACTCACGAGGGAATTCCTGTTTTCAATACCGTTGCCGATGCTGTGAAAGAAGCCGGAGCTAATGCTTCGGTGATTTACGTGCCGCCCTCGTTCGCTGCCGACGCGGTGATGGAAGCGGCTGATGCCCGTATCCCTGTGGTTGTTTGTATTACTGAAGGTATTCCGACACTCGACATGGTCAGGGTTAGAGAATATCTGAAAGACAAATCAACGCGGCTGATTGGTCCAAACTGTCCGGGCATCATCTCGCCGGGCAAGTGCAAGATCGGAATCATGCCGGGACACATTCATCGCGAGGGAAACATCGGCGTTGTGTCGCGCTCGGGAACGCTGACCTATGAAGCTGTCGGACAACTAACAGCGCTCGGATTGGGCCAGTCGTCAGCTATCGGCATCGGCGGCGATCCGATCGTAGGCACGACGCACGTTGATGCGTTACGACTTTTTCAGGCCGACGACGAGACGACCGGAATCGTGATGATTGGCGAGATTGGTGGCTCTGCAGAAGAGGAAGCCGCCGCGTTTGCGAAAGAGAATGTAACCAAGCCAATCGTTGCGTTCATCGCCGGACAAACAGCGCCGCCGGGAAGACGCATGGGTCACGCCGGCGCGATCATCGCCGGAGGAAAGGGGACAGCGTCAGAGAAGATGAAAGCGCTCGCTGATGCCGGTATCCACGTTGTCAAGTCACCAGCTGACATTGGTCAGGCAATGAAGGAAGCGCTTTGACAGGATTTCAGGATTGACAAGATTTACAAGATCGAATCATGTAAATCATGCAAATCTTGTAATCCTGTCTAAATAAGAATCAGGAAACAGAGCACACGTAAACATGTCCAATCTAACATTCGGAATAATCAAACCCGACGCGGTGCGCGCGGGTCACACGGGATCAATCATTCAGCGAATTCTCGACAACGGTTTCGGAATCCGTGGACTCAAGCTGATCCACATGAGCAGACAACAGGCAGAAGGTTTCTACGCCGTGCATCGCGAGCGTCCGTTCTTCGCTGGTCTAACGGAATTCATGTCGAGCGCGCCGTGTGTTGTCATGGCGCTTGAAAAAGAAAGAGCGGTTCCGGCCTGGCGCGATTTGATGGGCGCGACCGACCCGGCAAAAGCTGACGCCGGCACGCTGCGAAAAGAGTTTGGCGGTTCGCTTGGTGAGAATGCCGTCCACGGTTCCGACTCTGACGAAAACGCAGCGATCGAAATCTCATACTTCTTCAGTCGTTTGGAACTCATATAGGCCGGAATGAAGTACTGCCCACAATGTAAACGACAGTTCAACGAAGCTTGGCTGAGCTTTTGTTCAGACGACGGTACACCGCTCGTACAGGAAATGACGCCCGCAGCCGATCCCAACTGGGATCCGCAAATCCGCGAGCCGAAAGTACAAACGCCTGACGAAGAAAAAACTCAGTGGCTTCCACGCGAGCCGCCCGTCGCCGGCGGCTGGATCGCGCCCGATGAACGTCCGCCAATGAGCCCCGGTGCGTGGAGTCCTCCACCGCCGCCAATGGTGATTCCGCGCACACAGGGACCGAATCAGCAATTAGCGATGGCATCGATGATCGTTGGCCTCGCCGGAATTTTGCTGTCGTGGTGTTTCGGCCCGGTTCCCGGAGTCGTCGCGTTGGTGCTGGGGTTGGTCGCTCTCTCGCAGATTAAAAAGTCGCCCGAGAAATACGGTGGAAAGGGAATGGCGATAACGGGAGTCGTCATCGGTGCCCTCACCGTCGCTTTTTACATATTGTTGGTTATCGGCTGGATTTTGGCTGGGGCGCTTCGTTAAATTTCCAGCCGTGGTTTAGAATTCATTTGAAATGAAGCGCTGTTCCACCTGCAACCGGACGTACGAAGATCCGAACCTCAGTTTCTGTATCGACGACGGCACGCCACTGACTTCAGTCGAAACGGACGATACAACTGTCGTCCGACCGAGAAATACTGAACCGAACACTGAAGACACCGGCTGGAACGCGCAGGCTTACCAGCCGCCGGGCTCGTATGTGCCTCCGGGTACGGATCAGAAGCGACGGCGAGCGTGGCCGTGGGTGTTGGGCATCGTCGGTGCGTTCGTTCTCGGAATTCTGGCTCTGTCGATAGCGGCTGCCATTGTGATTCCCAGAATGAGACGTGCGAGTCGACGATATGAGCAGCCGCCCATTACGAGCACCAATCGAGAAGAGAATTCAAACGTCGCTGAGAGCAACGCAAACAGCAGCGAGGAAGTTAATACTCCGCCACCGACCGATCACGCGCAGGTCCTCGGCCAGTTAACCAACATCGAACAGGAATGGACGGTTGCGAATCTCAACGCCGATAAGAGAAAGCTCGATCGAATTCTGGCTGACGACTTTGTGGGCCAGGGTGACCAGAATGAACAGCAAAGCAAAGCCGATTACATTCGTACGATCCAGCGTAATACGGACGTCGACAAGTGGGAATTCAGCGACTTAAAACTCGACCTCGCTGGAGATCGGGCGAAGTTAACCGGCATCATTACTTACTTCCTTCGCGATCGCAGTGTATCTTTTGACTTCACGGACAGGTTCGTGTGGCGTGACGGCAGATGGCAGGCGACCGGCGCCGAAATAAAGCGCCGAGGAGCTCCCGAAACAGACCTCTAACAAACTAACATGTCAATCATTAGCGAAGTAATCGAATCGACGAAAGCAATTATCCAGGGAATGGGGGTGACGCTGTCGTACATTCCCAAGCGCAAGTGGACGGTCCAGTATCCTGACGAGCCCGTCACTGTGCAGCCGCGGTATCGCGGGCAGCACCTGCTCCACGTTGATGAACTCGGACGCGAGAAGTGTGTTGCGTGTTATCTGTGCGCTGCCGCGTGTCCTTCTGAGTGTATCTACATCGTAGCTGCCGATGATCCGCGACCGCCCGAACAGCGCGTCGGCGTCGATGAGCGCTACGCCGCCGTTTACAATATTGACTACGGCCGTTGCATCTTCTGCGGTTACTGTGTCGAGGCCTGCCCGAAAGACGCCATCACTCACGGCTACAATTTTGAACTGTCGGTTTACAGTCGCGCAGATCTCCTCAAGACCAAGGATGATTTACTGATCACCAAACAACTACAGTCCAAAAACTACCGAGTCGCTTTATCGCATGAAGACGTGGATTCGGAGTACAAAGAAGTTTGAGAATTGCCGATTGCCAATTGCCGATTGCCAATTTTGTCGTCGGAGCTAATCCACAAAAACAATTGGCAATTGGCAATCGGCAATCGGCAATTTGCTTATGCCTCTGCGCGAGTATCACAAACGTTGGGAGTTTGATCTCAAATCCAGCCCCGAGCGACTGTGGCCGTTCATCGCTGATACGAACAGATTCAACCGCGACACCGGTGTCCCGCAGATCGAGATAGACTCCTCTGACAAACGACTCCGCAACGCGCGCCGCAAAGTACGCCTCTCGATCTACGGATTGCCCGTCGAGTGGGAAGAACAACCTTTCGAATGGGTCAAGCCTTCTCGTTTTGGCGTCGAACGCGTCTACAGCAAAGGCCCGCTCGCGCGATTGAAGATGCGCGCGGAGTTACAGCCGAAATCCGACGGCGGCACGCATTTGATTTACGAGCTGTGGTCTACGCCTCGAAATCTTCCCGGCGCCGTGGCGATCCCGATGCAGATCAATTTCGTCGTTGCGCGTCGTTTTCGCGATGCGATGCACAAGTATGACGAGTCGGCTTACCTCGGCGCTGCCGTCGAAGCCGCTGAGCCTAACACTTCCCAGTCGTCCTTTGACCTGCAACGACTCTCATCGCTCAAGCAGAAACTGATCGCGGATCTGGAAACGTGCGCATCGCCTGAGCAGAAACTCGCGGTCGCCGAGCGTCTGAGTGACTTTCTCGAACACGGCGATGACTTCGCGGCCGCACGTATTCGACCCTATAAACTTGCCGACGACTGGCATGAGCCGCGACGCCTCGTCCTCGAAGTTTGTTTGCGTGCGACGAGAGTCGGCCTGCTCGATTTCCAATGGGATCTGCTTTGCCCGCTCTGTCGTGGTCCACAGGAAAGCGGGCTTTCACTAAAAGACATTAAGACCGCGGTCCACTGCGAGACATGCCAGATCGATTTCACCGTCAACTTCGATCGTTATGTGGAGCTGACCTTCCGGCCCAATCCCGCGGTGCGACGTCTGAATGTCTCGGCGTTTTGCATCGGCAGTCCACACTGGACGCCACACGTGGTAGCACAGCAACTCCTGCCCGCCGGCGAGAAACGTGAGCTCGTGTTGCCGCTGGAGTCCGGCAACTATCGCCTTCGCGCACTCGAACTGCCGGGATCGCAGGACCTCACGGTTTCTCCAGAAGGTGAAACGTCTGCGCAGGTGACACTGTCGCGAAACGGTTGGAGTGAGGAATCTCTACATGTCAGCGAGGAATTTTCTCTTGCGCTCAAGAACGATACTGACGCCGAACAACTCTTGATCCTCGAGCGCCTGGAATGGAGCGATCAGGCAACGACGGCGGCTGAAGTCACGGCGCTGCAGATGTTCAGAGACCTCTTCGCGACTGAAGCACTCCGACCGGGCGAACAGATTTCAGTCGGCACATTGACGGTTCTCTTTACTGATCTGCGCAACTCGACGCAACTCTATCGAGAGATTGGCGACGCAACCGCGTTCGGACGCGTGATGAGTCATTTCGACGTCGTGAGAAAGACGATCGTCGAACATGATGGCGCGGTCGTGAAAACGATTGGTGATGCGGTGATGGCCGTGTTTCGATCTTCGGTCGATGGCTTACTGGCAATGCTGGAAGTGCAGAGTATGCTTGCCGAGCCCGGTGATGGCAGTCGACCCTTGCAACTGAAAGCGGGATTGAACACCGGTCCGTGTATCGCCGTCACGTTGAATGATCGCCTCGATTATTTTGGTTCGACTGTGAACATGGCGGCGCGTCTCGAAGGCCTCTCATCCGGTTCAGACGTGATAATCTCACGCTCGGTCTACGAAGATGCGAAGGTGCAGGAGTTGATCGCGTCTGATAGTTTCTCGGCAGAGCCGTTTGATATGTTGCTAAAAGGATTTGAAGACGAACGTTTTGAGCTATGGAGGGTTAGTAGGCACTGATGCCCGCTCTCCTGGCCGCACAGGAAGTTTCAAAGATCTATCAGATGGGCAGTAACAACGTCACTGCTCTCGACAACGTCTCGCTCGATATCAACGAAGGCGAGTTTGTAGCCATTCAAGGCACTTCCGGCTCCGGCAAATCAACTCTGCTAAACATGCTCGGCGGTCTCGATCACCCGACCAAGGGTGAAGTGTTTTTTGCCTCGCGACCGTTGGGGCCGTTTACGAAAAAAGAGATGGCGCGCTACCGGCGTTTCTCGGTCGGAATGATCTTTCAGAACTTCAATCTCATTCCCACGATGACGGCGCGCGAGAATGTTTCGCTTGCGCTCGCGTTCGGTGGTTTGCGTGGTCAGCAACGGCGCACGCGTTCGAGTGAGTTGCTGGCGCGGGTTGGTCTTGGTGATCGGTTGTCGCACAAACCTTCGGAACTCTCAGGCGGCGAACAGCAGCGTGTCGCAATCGCGCGTGCTCTCGCAAACAATCCCAAAGTATTGCTGGCAGACGAGCCGACTGGAAATCTCGATTCGATCCGCGCGCACGAACTGCTGGGGCTGCTACGCGAGATGGTCGATCACGATTCGCTGACGATCGTGATGGTCACGCACGACCAGGAGCTGGCAAACAGCTTTGCCGATCGGATTGTGTTCATGAAGGATGGACGAGTAGTTTAGCCGCGGTTCAAAAAAAGGGAGGATTGCCTATGCAGCCTGCTACTCAAATGACGCTCGAGTCGCTTCGTTCAGTGCCGTTGTTTGCCTCTCTCGATGATGCAGCGGCAACTGAGCTTCGCAGCCTGCTTTCAGACAAACACGTGCCGCAGAACACGCGTCTCTTCAAGCAGGGCGACATGGGCGACGCGATGTACCTGATCGAGAGCGGCCGCGTGCGCATCAGTATCCGCGACAACGACGATCAGGAAGTGACCCTCGCAGAACTCGCGCAGGGCGACTTCTTCGGCGAGATGGCGATCATCGACGGTCGCCAGAGATCTGCTGACGCCAAAGTTATCGAGGATGCGCAGTTCGCGATTCTGTCGCGCGAATCGTTTCTGTCATTCGTCAGAAGTAATCCTGATGTCGCACTCGAAATGCTCAGTGCGCTTACCGAACGGCTGCGACGAACTGACGAACTGTTGCGGTCGCGGGTTTCGCGTAATGCGAACGAAGAAGAAGAAGCGCGGTTAACGTTGGCGGATCGAGCCGCTGATCTGATCGCGGAGTTTGGCGGTAGCTGGAAATTCATCGGAGTTTCGATCGCGCTGATAATTTTCTGGATCATCTTCAACTCAATCATACTGTTTAAGGGTTTCGATCCAGCGCCTTATCAAATGCTGAATCTGGTGCTGGCCGTCATCGCGGGTATGCAGGCACCGATCATCATGATGTCGCAGAACCGGCAGGGCCTGAAGGATCGCCTTCGTGCCGATCTTGATTACCAGGTGAATCTGAAAAACGAACTCTCGCTGGCGGAAGTATTGCGTCGTTTGGATGTGCTCGAGAGTGAACGACTGCCAAAACTGATTGACGACTTGAGAGCGCAAACCAAATGATCAAAGCCATTCTCTTCGACTTCAACGGCGTCATCATCGACGACGAAACCATTCAGATGAAGGCGTACGAACAGATACTGAAGGGCCACGAGATCGCTCTCACTGAAGAGTTGTACTGGGGAGCGCTCGGCATGGACGACAGGACATTTGTGCGCTCGATGTTTGAGCACGCGAAGAAGCCGTTGACCGATCCCGTGCTGGAAAACGTGCTTGACGCCAAGACGGATCTGCACCGGCAGATGATCGAAGATCTGCCGCTGTTTCCAGGTGTGGTGACATTTCTCAAAGCAGCCGCGCGAGAGTTTGAAATCGCGTTGGTGAGTATGGCGAACAAGGTGGAAGTTGGCTACGTATTTCAGCGTGCACATTTGACACCGCTCTTTTCTGTAATTGTGACTTCTGAAGATGCCTCTGTGTGCAAGCCCGCTCCGGATTGCTATCTCGCCGGACTAGAAAAGCTGAATGAGAAGAGACAGCACGAACGAAAGCTTCCGTTGCTGGCGTCAGAATGTTTAGCGATTGAAGATTCGCCGCCGGGGATTCAGTCGGCGCGCGCCGCAGGGATGCGCACGTTGGGCGTAACGAATACTGTATCCGCTGATGCTTTGCGAGCTGCGGGTGCCGATGTGGTGACGGCGAGCTTGGCTGATTGGACCATTGATGCGGTCAGGAGATTGTATTAGACAGGATTACAGGATTGACAGGATGAACATGATAACCTTGTAAATCATGAAAATCCTGTAATCCTGTCAAAGGCTTTCGATGAGCTTTCTCGACATTCTCCATCTCGCGCTTCGTAATCTGCGGCAGGCAAAGCTGCGCGCGATTCTGACGACGATGGGCGTCATCGTTGGCACCGCGGTGATCGTGACGATGATGTCGTTCGGTCTCGGACTGCAGAGCAACATGCTCGCGCGGTTCAAAGCGCTCGACCTTTTCAATGAGATACAGGTGTTCGGGCGCGGTCTCAGTAATCTCGCTGGCCTCGATCGTGGCAGACAAAGAGATGAAGGTGAACGAGGCGGTAGACGTCGTGGTGACAAAGCCGCGACACGGATTCTCGACGATTCAGGCATAAAAGAGATCGCGGGGATTAAAGGCGTCGCTTACGTCGAGCCGAGTGTGAATTTCGGCTCGTATGTTCGAGCCAACGGCAAATTGCTTACACAGACTGTCGGCGGCGCGAACATTCCCAACGCTTCAACTCGCTTCCAAACTTTCGCCGCCGGAAAAATGATTTCGTCGCCGGCTGCCGATGAAGCCGTAGTTTCCGAACGCTTCATCAAGGATTTTGGTTACGCAAAACCTGCCGATGCAGTCGGTCAGACAATCGAACTGCTCGCGCCCCCCGCGGACAACAAAAAGACGGAGCCAGAAGAAGAAGAGACTCCAAACTTCTTCGGCATTCCTTTAGACGATCCCGGACTCGACGAATCGAGTGCCAGTCTGGAAGTAAAAAAATTTCGCATTGCCGGAGTTCTCAGCACGGAGATCAAGGAAGGCGCCGGTCAGGGTGGTTTGCGCGGCATGATGCCTGGCGCGGGGATTTATGTTCCGTTGCAAATGGCTCATCAATGGAACATCCAACATCGTGGTCCGATGAGCCAGGTCGAGCTCGCACTCGCGCGTGCAAGCGGCAATCTTGCCGAAGGTCAAACTGAAGGTTACGACCGGGCTGTGGTGCGTGTTGAAGATCCCGTTCAACTGACTGCGGTACGACAACAGATCACCGATCTCGGCTTCTCGAGTTTCTCGATCGTGGATGAGATCGATCAGATCCGGACCGTGTTTCTCATTATCGACTCTGTGCTCGGATTGCTCGGCGGAATCTCGTTGCTGGTGGCGTCGTTTGGAATCGCAAACACGATGATCATGTCGATACTCGAACGCACACGCGAGATCGGAATCATGAAAGCGATCGGCGCAGAGGATCGAGAGATCAAGTTGATCTTCTTTGTCGAAGCGGCCGTGATCGGTGTGGTTGGTGGAATTGTCGGGGTATTGATTGCATGGGGAATTGACGGACTCGCGAACCGTCTGGCCTATCGGTTCATACTCAAGCCACAGGGCGCGTCGTTTATCGATTTCTTTTCGATGCCGATCTACTTGTCGGTGGGAGCGATCTTGTTTGCGCTCGTCGTTTCGATCCTCGCAGCGCTCTATCCGGCTTCACGGGCGGCGCGCATTGATCCTGTGCGCGCTCTAAGACACGATTAAGTTTCACGCAAAGGCGCAACGGCACAACGAAGACGCAAAGGTTTTTAGTCTGTTCTTCTTTGCGTCTTCGTTGTGCCGTTGCGTCTTTGCGTGAAATCCTTGCTAACTATTTAGCGGCTTCCCGCAGCGGTTACAGAATCGCGCTGATGGATCTTTTTGTGGCGCGCCGCATGAGGAGCAACTCGCCGCAACCTTCAGATTAGCGCCACAAGAGGAACAGTAATCCGCGCCCACACTGTTCGCGGCGCCGCAGGTGCCACAGCGGCCCGGCAATGGTGGAACGTAGCCTCCTGCTTTGCGTGCGATGTGATCTTCGATTATCTTCCAAGCGTCTTCCGTAATTTTGTATTGCCAGTAAGCGCCGAGTGCCGCCAATGCGAGTAGAGGCGGAAAGGCGATGACGCCGACAGCAGCG
>JBKPPU010000297.1:0-4745 GCA_046733695.1 Acidobacteriota bacterium | reverse complement strand
GTTTGGGGCTCTCCGTAATCGCCCGTCGTGTTTGCAAAGAGATCGATTCCACGCCGGGCGGCCACGGAGGGCCGCCCCTACAGTTACGCCCGAATCCGCCCCGGTGCCAAATCATTTGTGTTTTTTGTGCTTCTTTGTGGCTGACTCTTGTCTTCCATCTTCAAATTAAGGTACAAAACTGAAAACAAATCAGTATGAGTACAACAATGAAGCTAATCCGCTTTTCTGCGGTTCTCATTGTGTTGCTGACTCTGGTTGGCGCCGCACGTGCCCAGGGCTGGTCGCCGATCAAGCTCAACACCGGTGGAAAAGATCTCAACACAGTCTACTTTCTCGACAGCAAACGCGGTTGGGTCGGCGGCGACAATGGTTTCCTGAGTCACACCGAAGACGGCGGTCTGACATGGACGCCGCAAAACGTCGGCACCAAAGCCGCAATTAACGACATCTACTTTCGCGACGAAGAAAAAGGCTTTTTGCTGGCCGGCAATTCGATCTTCGTCACTCGAGACGGCGTGAGCTGGACGCAATCGCGAATGTTTTTGCCCGAAGAGTTTGAAGGCGCGGATGTCGAGTTATATAGCGTGCGTTTCTCGAGCAAGAAGAAAGGTTGGGTAGTCGGTTCGATCAGCAAGCGCGACCGCGTCGTCGACAGCATTCTCGTTTACACGGACGACGAGGGACTGAACTGGCGCAGGCAACGTGCTCCGAGCCGGCTGGAGTTGATACACATCGATTTTGTCAGCGACAAACGCGGTTGGATCGTCGGCGACGGCGGCACGATTCTTTTCACGCGCGACGCGGGAGCAAGTTGGACGAAGCAGAATGTAGGCACGAACGTGACGCTGTACCACGTGGATTTTCGCAATGACAAAGACGGCTGGGTGGTCGGCGAACGCGGAACGTTGTTACGCACGACAGATGGCGGCGAATCCTGGACGACAGTTCCCACAAACACGAACGTTACCTTGTTGAGCATTCAGTTTTCGAATGACGAAGAAGGCTGGGCAATCGGTCGAGCCGGAACGATTCTGCGGAGCAGCGACGAAGGCAAGACCTGGATTCATCAAGATTCAACAACGAAGCAAAACCTTTACTCGCTGATATTCAACAAAAAGGTTGGTTGGGTAGTTGGTGGCGCGGGTGCGGTGCTGCGTTACGAGCGCCGCGAGTAGACAAAGCGAGCAACCTGAAAGGGTTCTGAAGACATCTCAGCCAGCGAGGTTAGACGGATCGTCGCAACGCATAGCGACGACCATAACACTCGGTTCCTCCTGTGATTCGCCCGGCATGTCGGCCATGCCGGGCGCTTTTATTTTCGGATGGTGCAGGAGCAGAAGGCAGGAGCAGGAAACAGGAGCAGGTATTTTAATCTGAAACCTGCTCCTGCTTTCTGCCCCTGCTCCCCTATTTAGTCTTTGGTGCCTCTGAACGGCAACTCAGGTGAGTTCTGCAGCTTGAGAGTTCCTTCCACCTGTTCGCCATCAAATCTCGCCGATACCTCCGCTTCGACGGCGTGTCCGTCCATCTCCAACGAAGCCGTGACGTGGAAAGAGTTATTGCTGATTTCAATCGCACCGAGATCGGCGTCACCCATTTCCGAGTGAATCATTGCGGTGTAGCCGGAACCGAAGCTTGAAATCGTCAACGTGGCGGGAATTGTTTGACCCAGTGGTGTTTCGATCTCGATCGACCACGCGCCAACCGGATCAGTCACTGCGGCAGCTTCTGCAGTCTTTCGCCTGCCGGCGGTGTTGTAGACTTCGATGTCTTCACAATACGGCTTTATCTGATCCAGCACCAAAGCGCCGTCACCAACCACGATCAACGCTGCTTCATCGGGTTTCACATACTCTCGAGCAACTCGTTGAATCTCATCGACCGTGACCGCCTGCACTCGATCTCGATAAGAATCGAGATAGTCGTTGGGCAGACCCAACATCTTGATTTGAACTAACTGATCTGTCAGTCCTTCCTGCGTCTCGAGTCGAATCGGAAACACCCCTGTGAGATACGACTTCGCATCGGAGATTTCCTTCTGAGAAACCGGCTCGCTACGGATACGATTCAACTCATAGAAAAACTCTTTCAACGAGTCGCCCGTAACTGGTGTTCGCACTTCCGCCGTCACCCGGAAAGTACCTGCTGTGCGGCGCGCATCGAGAGTCGAATACGCTCCATACGTATAGCCTTTGTCTTCACGCAAATTCATGAAGAGTCGCGACGACGCATTAGCGCCGAGCACAGTGTGCATCAGCATTATGGGAAAATAGTCGGGGCTCGTTCTGATAATGCCGCTGTTCGCGATGACGATGTTGGATTGTGCCGAGCCGGGCCGATCTACCAGATACGCTTTTCGGCTGGTACGAACAGGCGGCGCCGGGAAATTCGCAACGATCTCTTCGCCTCTGTTCCACGTCGAAAACAGTGATTCGACCCGCCTCACGATGTCATCGTAACGAACATCGCCGACGACGATGAGGACCGCGTTATTCGGCACGAGGTTCTGGCGATGAAATCTGACGAACTCATCGCGCGACGAACGATCGATTGATTCGGGAGTCGGGGCGACAACTGAATACGGATGATCGCCAAACATCACTCGCGAAACCATCTCACTAGCCAGAAACGAAGGCTGTGCTCGCTGTTGTCGCAAGCTCTCCTTCGTGTTTTGTTTCGCGAGTGCGACTTCGTTTTCCGGAAACGAAGGTTCGAGGGTTACTTCCGCAAGCAAAGCGAGAACCGGATCGTTGAACTGCGAGAGTGCCGACGCCGCCACGATTGTGTAATCCGACGTTGCACCGGCCGACAGGCTCGCACCCATGCGCGCAACCTCGTCGGCGATCTCTTTACTTGTTTTTGATTGAGTGCCTTCCGGTAAAAGACCGGCAAGCAGATCTGTTAGCCCGGGAAGATCGGGTGGATCGAAAGCTCCGCCGACGCGAAACGCCAGCCGGTAGCTGATCAATGGCAGTCGTTTATCTTCAACGACCACGAGAGACAGCCCGTTTGGCAGAGTTGTCTCCCTTGGTGTAGGAATCGAGATCGGTCGAGGTGGTAGCGGCGCGGGCGCCTGGCTACGAAACATTTCTGGTTGACTCATGTTTAAGCGTGCAACGGGCCAGAACCTGGCTTTGTTTGTGGCGGAGCATCCGCCGGATCTTTTGGTCGCTCGGAGGCTGATGGGTTAACGACTTCTGCATGCACTGCCGACTCGGGTTCAGCTGCCGGTTTTTCCGGAACTTGTGCGGGCGGTGCAGCAGGTTGATGAGGATCGCCGGGGGGTTGCGGCGAAGCCGAAGCTTGCGTTTCCTCGTCGCCTTGCGCAGTAGCAACCGGGACAATGTCGAGTACGACGCGATTATCGACGTCGAGATAACGACGAGTGACGTTCTTTATGTCGTCAGCCGTGACGCTGAGATAGTGGTCCAACTCGGAGTCGACAAGCCGCGGGTCTGAATCATACAACGCAAACTCAGCGAGCCGCTGGGCCCGGTACATGGTTGACTGGCGCCCGCGCACCGCATCGTTGCAGAGCGAATTCCGCAATTTTTCCATCTCATCTAAAGTTGGTCCGTCCGCGGCGATCCGTTTGATTTCGTCGAAGATCTGCTCGCGGATCTTGTTCACATCCTCGCCGGGTTTTGGTAGTGCAAAGATGTAGAGCGCTGATGGTCCACGTCGTTCGTCTACGCCCCCCTCGATGGATACGACAGATTCATCACCCTTGACCAGCTTTTGATAAAGCCGCGAGCTGTCGCCTTCGAAGAGAAGTGTACCCGCGAGAGATAAGGCATAGAACTCCGGCGTGCGTCTGATGGGTATCTTCCAACCGAGTACAAAAGCAGGCGCCGGCGCGAGGGGATCGTGGAAAGTTTCTTCACGAATCGCCACCGCTTCAGGCTCGGACACATCGACCGGCGGTGGAACTGCTTGCGCCGGAATGTTGCTGAAATACTCGTCAACGAGTGCGCGGGCCTCGGCACTGTCAAAATCGCCTACCACGGTTATTACTGCATTATTCGGCGCGTAGTAAATGCGGAAGAAATTCTGTACATCGTCGATTGTGGCGGCGTCCAGATCCTCCATCGATCCGATCGTCGAATGTGCGTTTGCCGGGTTCTTGAAGATCAGTTCATTCATGCGCAGGAAGGCGTTGACGTACGGCTGATTGTCGTAACGGAGTCGCTTCTCTTCCTGCACCGCGTTGCGCTGGTTGTCGAGATTCTCCTGCGTCACCTTCAGCGAGCGCATCCGATCACTTTCGAGCCAGAAAGCAAGCGGCAGATAATTGGACGGCAACGTTTCAAAATAGTTGGTGCGTTCGGTCGACGTTGTGCCGTTCATCGTGCCGCCGGCGTTGAAGATGTATTGAAAGTGCGCGGCTTTGGGGACGTTTTCCGAACCCTGAAACATCATGTGTTCAAACAGGTGCGCAAAACCGGTTCGCCCTTCCTTCTCGTTTCGAGAGCCGACGTCGTAGTAAACAGCGATTGAGACTACAGGGATAGTACGGTCCGGGCTCAACACGACGCGCAGACCGTTAGCCAGAGTAAGTTGTTCGATTGGAGTAGGTGGTAATTGAAACGTTTCAGTCACGGAAATTTTTTCTCTGCCAAATACAAAGGCGTGCTTTACCGTTCGCGAGGAAGGGTAAAGCACTGCTTTGGGGGGAAGATTGTAGACGGGCGCGAAGTTAAGGCGCCACTTCGCGCGCTTCAGACAGTCTTGTCAGCGATCATGCC
>JBKPPU010000296.1:0-7047 GCA_046733695.1 Acidobacteriota bacterium | reverse complement strand
GTTTGGGATCGTGCCGAGATAGACGCGGAAACCGCCGGTGCGGGGCTGCGCGTCACTCTTTGCGGTCGTGAAGCTTATTCGTTTTGGCGCGGCGTCGACTTCTCTGACGATGCGAGCGACGAGCTTGAGTATTCGCGCCTCGTCGTCGTAGTTGATCTTGTCGAACGTGTCAGACGGTTTGTGATAGTCGCTGTGCGTACCAGTGAAGAAAAAGAGTACTGGAACCTGTTTGGTGTAAAACGACGAATGATCGCTTGGACCATAACCGTCTTCAGTGAGCGTCAGTTCGAAGATGCCGTTCGGATCTGTTGTCATGATCGTTCGGCCGTTAGCTGAAACAACAATCGGCACGCCCTTCGGCAACGGCGAACTGGAATTCACCGCGACTGCCATTGATTCAGCAGTGTTTGCCTGCCTGACGAGCTCGCGCCACTCTTGTGCTGTTCCGATACCACCGACCGAGAGTTTGCGATCTTTCATACGACCGATCATGTCCATGTTGATCATCGCCACTGTATTGGCGAGCGGAACGAGCGGGTGGTTCACGTAGTAATTCGAGCCGAGCAGCCCTTCTTCTTCACCACTAAAAGCGATGAAGACGAGAGTGCGCTTCAAGCGTGGTTTTTGTGCACTGAAGATACGAGCCAACTCGATTACGCCGGCAGTTCCGGAAGCGTTGTCATCCGCGCCGTGATGTATTTCACCGGAGCGCGGCGCAAGACTGCCTTCGCCACCGCGACCCAGGTGATCGTAATGCGCGCCGATGACGATGTATTCGTTCTTGAGAACCGGATCGGAACCTTCAAGCACGCCGACCACGTTGTGCGCAGGAACGTCCTGACGAATAACGCCAACGGATAAGAGCATGCTCCACGATACATCTCGGTAAGCGTCAGCGGACTTTGCCTTCGCGGCCTGCTCGAAATCTGCAATCGAAGCGCCAATTAGTCGCTCTGCTGCCTCTTGAGAAATGCCGATGACTGGTATGCTTACGTCACCATTGTTATCAACCTGCAACCTGGAAAACTTGTCCTGGGCGAAGTCGTTTTCGCGAGCTATGACAAAGAGAGCTTTCGCACCTGCGTTCCGAGCTGCAATAGCCTTCCAGCGCACGTCCTCATAGCGCGCAAACTGGCCGTGCGGATTATCGCCGTCGGGTGTGCCTGGTAGCGCGACGACAAATCGGCCGGCTACTTTGGGGCTGGCGTAATCGTTGTAATTCAATTCGGTGGCGGTGATGCCGTAACCAACCAAAACACCCTGGAGGGTCTCTGGGGCTGTGTTTCCGGAAATGCCGAGTGGCATCCATTGCTTTTCAACTTCAAGCTCGTCGTGGACGTCGAACCTGGACAACGCAATGTGGTTCTGCGTACTTAGCCTCGCACTTGCCACGTATGGAAACGTTTGCAGGTAACGCGCCGACATTACGTTGATCTTGCGTGAGTCAGTGGCGGGCGCAGGCCGGATGCCGAGCCGCTCGAACTCCGCCGCGATGTAGCGCGCAGCCTCATTAGCACCGGCGGTGCCTGTGCGTCGACCGTCCAGCGCGTCAGACGCGAGGTAGCTGACGTGCTGCTGAAGCTTCTCTGCTGAAGGTTCAAGTGTTGCTTGCTGCGCGACAGCTGCAAACGTCGTTATTAAGACAGCAGCGACGAGGGTAATAAATCTCTTAACCTTCATTTTTGTGCCTCATGTGCCTTTTTGTGGCTCTATTCAACCCAATCCGCTATGAACACGTTTGTCTCACCCTGCTGGTTCGCATTTCTATTCGACGCAAACACCAGCTTCTTTCCGTCAGGTGAGAACATCGGGAATCCATCAAACGTGTCGTTGAACGTAATCCGTTCCAACCCGGTCCCGTCCGTGTTGATTTTGTACAAGTCGAAATTTCTTCCTTTCGGATCATCCATGTTCGACGCGAAGATCACGCGCTTGCCGTCGGGAAAGAAGTACGGACCGAAGTTCGCTTTTCCATTGCTGGTTACCTGGCGCTTGTTTGAACCGTCGGCGTTCATGATCCAGATTTCGAGTGTCGTCGGACGAATCAGATTCTGTTTCAGCAGCTCCGTGTAGTCAGCCTTTTCTTTATCTGTTTTGGGGTGATTCGCGCGATAAACGATCTGCTTGCCATCGTACGACCAGAATGGACCACCGTCGTAGCCGAGTTCGTTAGTCAGACGCTGCACGTTCTTGCCGTCGGCGTCCATCGTGTAGATATCGAGATCGCCGTCGCGCATCGATGTGAAGACGAGTTTCTTGCCGTCTAACGTGATCGTTGTCTCGGCATCATAGCCGGGCGTGTTAGTCAGCTGTTTAAGATCCGAACCGTCAGGCTTCGCAGTAAAAATGTCGAAAGTCGGATAGACCGCCCAAACGTAACCCTTCGAGAAGTCAGGCCGTGGTGGGCACTGTTTGTCGCCGAGATAAGTCGACGAGTAAAGCACTCGCTTTTCACCGGGGAAGAAGTACGAACAAGTCGTGCGCCCGTCGCCGTTCGAGATCAGCTTCACATTCGAGCCGTCGACATTCATCGTGTAGATCTGATCGCAGCCGTGTTCGTCGCGGGTCGACTGAAAGATGAGCTGTTTGCCGTCGGACGAGAAGTAGGCTTCTGCGTTTTCGCCGCCAAAGGTTAACTGTTTGATATTGCGCAGGTGTTTTTCGGCCGGGAGAGCGATCTGATTGTCTTGTGTAGTAGCCGGCGAGATGCTGAAAAGAATGGCGGCAACTAATAATAGAGCTAGTCTTAGTGGGGTCATACGGCTGTTTTAGACAGGATTACAGGATTTTGTTCAAGATTTACAGAATTAAGACGGCGACGGCGCACAATCAAGAGGACCAATGCCGCGATTCCGATTACCAGGCTGATCAACTGCGAGGTTGAGAGTCCTGTCAGACTGGTTAAGCCGAAAACATCGCCACGCGGATCGTCGCGCACGAATTCTATCGAGAAGCGAATCACGGAGTACAGCAACGCGTAAGCAAGAATGACCTGGCCGCTGAAGCGTTTGCGTTTGTGTAGCCAGAGTAAAAATAGAAACGCGAGCAGCATTGCGAACGATTCGTAGAGCTGCGTCGGATGAAGATACGTGTCGGTTGGTACACCCGTGATCTGGTGGCCCAGATCTGTAAACTTCACGCCCCACGGCAAAGTCGTCGGTTTACCCCAGCAGCAACCCGCTGCAAAACATCCCTGGCGTCCGAAAAAGTTTCCAATCGCGATGCCGGGGGCACAGGCGTCCGCAGTCTTCCACCAGGGAAGCTTGTAGCGCTTCATTAAGAAGTAGCCGGCGATCACTGCGCCGAGCAGTCCGCCGTAGAAGACGCCACCCGAACGGAGAAAGTCGAGCGACAGCAGCAGCGCGGGATTCTCGCGATAGTCGGGTTCGGTGAAGAGCATGAGGATCTTCGAACCGACGAGTCCCGCGAGCAGCATCCACAAACTGAGGTCGTAGATCTTCTCGTAGGGCAAACCATCGCGCTTCGCGAGCCGGACTGCGATCAGGATCGCGCAGAGAAACGCGACAGCGAGAAAAACGCCATAGGTATTAATGGGGAAACTGCCAATATGAAAAATCTCAGGATACATCTGTCTTCATCCGGGAAGATCGGTGGCTAAAAATCAAATCAAACGCCAATAGTAGTGCTCCGACCGTGATGCTCGCATCGGCAATGTTGAATGTGGGCCAATGATAATTGCCGGCGTGCAACACGATGAAGTCGACTACATAACCGAGGCGCGCACGGTCAGTAAGGTTGCCCGATATACCGGCCAGCAGCAGTGCGCACGCGCCGAGCACGCGATCGTCATTACGCGGCGTGCGCATGAAGTAATAAAAGACCGCGACGGCAGCCAGTACGGCAAGGATGACGAAGAACCAGCGGCCAAACGACCCGCCTTCCTGTAACTGACCAAACGCGATGCCCGGGTTCTCGGTGTAGATGAACTGAAAGACGCCCGGGATCACCACGCGCTCTTCGCCGAAACGAAGCATCTTGACGGCCCAGGCCTTCGACGCCTGGTCGGCCATGTAGATACCGAACGCGGCGAGCAGGTAACCCGCGCGCCAGGCGAAACGCGTGCGAAGATCAGTTGGTTTGTTGATGCTCGTATCCACGACCATTTAGAACACGGATAAACGCGGAAGAAATCCGGATTGCTATCTGTGTTAATCCGCGGTTCCTTCCTCGATCTCCCTCAGCGCCGCCACGCAGCGCTCGCAAACCGTCGGATAAACCTCCGATTCACCCACGCGCGTCGAATAATTCCAGCACCGCTCACACTTCTCACCGTCTGCGATCGAGATCGTTATCGAAACGCCTTCGCCGCCGCTCGAGTTCCCAAGCTCCACTTGCGAAACGATGAACAGGTAGCGCAGATCGTCCTGATGCTTCTGCAATAATTCCAGCGCACTCCCGGAGGCCTGAAGCGCCACTTTTGCCTGCAGCGAGCTCCCGATCTGCTTCGCGACTCGTGCTTCTTCGAGCGCTCGCAAGACATCATCGCGAATGGCGTAAAGCCGTTCCCACTCCGCTAAAAGCGCCTCGTGACTTTGGTCATCCGCCTTTGGTAGCAGTGCGAGATGGATCGACGGCTCCTCCCGATCCGGCAGGTTTTCCCAGATCTCGTCGGCAGTAAACACGAGTATGGGGGCGAGCATGCGCGCGAGCGCGTCTCCGATCTGGAGCAACGCGGTCTGCGCCGAGCGACGTGCTTTGTTGCGCGGTGCAAACGTGTAAAGCCGATCCTTGATGATGTCGAAATAACGCGCCGACAACGTCACGGTCGAGAAGTTAAAAAGCGCGCGATAGACGTTGTGAAACTCAAAAGCTTCATACGCCGCGAGCACCTCTGTTATGACGCGGTTTAGCTCCGCGAGCGCCCAGCGGTCGATCTCTTCCATCTCCTCGAACGGCACAGTGTCGCGTGCCGGATCGAAGCCGGAGAGATTCCCGAGTGCGAAGCGCGCCGTATTCCGCAACTTACGGTAGCCATCGGTCACACGCTGGAGGATTTCGTCCGACGCACGCATGTCGTCGAAATAATTTGACGATGCACACCACAAACGAATGGTTTCGGCGCCTGATACCTTAATGATCTTGTCGGGCTCGACCGCGTTTCCAGCGGACTTGTGCATCGCTCGTCCCTGCGCGTCGAGCGTCCAGCCATGTGTGATCACGGTCCTGTATGGCGCGCGATTGTGGGCGGCGATACCGATCATCAACGAGGAATTGAACCAGCCACGAAACTGATCGCCACCCTCGAGGTAAACATCAGCAGGCCAGCGCAACTCTTCACGATTCTCCAGTACTGCGATCGACGACGTACCACTGTCGAACCACACGTCGAGAATGTCCATCTCTTTCGTGAACTCTCGCGTCCCGCATTTGCAGGTGTAACCCTCGGGCAGCAACTCTTCAGCGCTGCGCGTGTACCACGCATCGCCTGATTCACGTTCGAAGATGTCAGCCACATGATTGATCACTGCGGGCTCGGAAACCGCCTCATTGCATCGCGCGCAGTAAAAGACCGGGATGTTCACACCCCACACGCGCTGGCGCGAAACACACCAGTCAGGTCTTCCCTTCAGCATGTTGCGCATGCGATCGACGCCCCATGCGGGAATCCACTTGACGCGCTCGATCTCGGCGAGTGCTCCTCCACGCAATGACGTCGACGGTGTTTCCGGGAGGTTGTCGGTGAAGTTGGTCCGGTCACGGCCATCTTCATCTTTCTCGACGAGGTCCGCGTGAACCTGGTCCATCGCGATGAACCATTGCGGCGTGGCGCGGAAGATCACGGGATTCTTGCAGCGCCAGCAGTGCGGATAACGATGGTCATACTTTTCACTGAACAGCAGCACGCCTCGTTCGCGCATGAACTCAACGATCGGGTCGTTTGCATCAAACACGCGCTGACCCGCGAAGTGTTCGACCTCAGGCGTGAAACGCCCCGCATTATCGACCGGACAGTAGATCTCTAAACCGTACTTCTTGCCGATCACGAAGTCGTCGTGACCATGGCCGGGCGCCGTGTGCACACAGCCGGTTCCCGCTTTGCTGTCGGATTTCTTTTGTGACTCACTGACGTCGAGCTCGGTTTCTGCGTCTGCTTCACCCCCAAGCGTCACGTGCTCGCCGACCATCAAGAGCGACGGGCGATCGAGCCATGCGTGACCACACTCGAGCCGGTCGAGTTTCGAACCCTGAAAGCGAGCAACGACTT
This sequence comes from Acidobacteriota bacterium, assembly GCA_046733695.1. Lineage (GTDB taxonomy): Bacteria > Acidobacteriota > Blastocatellia > Pyrinomonadales > Pyrinomonadaceae > PSRF01. Next base: position 821 of record JBKPPU010000296.1, on the reverse strand, counting down.
TCGGCGCTGGTCCAAGATTGCACTTCGCGGCAACTGATTCGACCAGATCGCTGGCGACGATAAAAACCTCCTCGCCATACTCGAATGCCGAGTATTCGTAATCAGGATGCACGGCGATTCCGAGATTCGCTGGTAACGTCCAGGGCGTGGTGGTCCAGATGACGACAAAGACCTTGCGACCTGCCAGTGCCGGATCGATCAGCGCCGGATCGGTTTTCAAAGGAAACTTTACGTAGACCGATGGGCTCGAGTGTTGGTGATATTCAACTTCAGCCTCCGCGAGCGCCGTCTGATCCTTGATACACCAGTAAACAGGCCGCGCACCTTTGTAAACCCAGCCACGTTCGACAAACCGCGCAAACATACGCGCCGTTTCGGCCTCGTAGTGGTTCGACATCGTGAGGTATGGATTGTCCCACTCTCCGAGTATGCCGAGTCGTTTGAAGTCACGTGTCTGGCTCTGCAGCGCATTTTCTGCGTGCTCGCGGCAGATCCGTCGAAAAGTCTCGACACTCAGGTCAGCTTTCTTCTTACCCTTTTTCTCGAGCGCCTTTTCGACGTGTGTTTCGATTGGGAGACCGTGACAGTCGTAGCCCGGCACGTACGGCGAGTCGTAGCCCATCATCGTGCGTGATTTGACGATGAAGTCTTTGAGAATCTTATTGACCGCGGTGCCGAAATGAATGTTGGCATTCGCGTATGGTGGTCCATCGTGAAGAATGAACTTCTCACGGCCTTCACCCGCGCGGCGGATCAGGTGGTAAAGGTCGAGTTGGGTCCATTTTTCGAGGCGCGCCGGTTCGCTTTGTGCGAGATTGGCT
>JBKPPU010000295.1:0-19039 GCA_046733695.1 Acidobacteriota bacterium | reverse complement strand
CGTTAGTAAAAACGGCCTGCTCATGTCCGAACAGAAACCGTACTAGTTGGTTCATTTTTTAGTGCACGCCATTATACACGTCGCCCCGCGCGTGAGCCTCCGAAAGGCGAGCGGCCTGCAATGACGTTGGTGCTTAGTAGCCGTCGAATACTTAGCGGTTGTTTCAGCAATATTTTCACCACGGATTTAATTTTTCGTATCTGGAATTGAGCCACAAAAAAGCACAAAAAGCACAAGAGCAGGAAATCTCACCAGCTCCTTTTTGTGGCTTTTGTGCTTTTTTGTGGCTAAACTCCGACGCCAATGAACCCCAGACATCGCAATTACACACTGCTCATTTTTCTGTTTACAACTTGTCTGCTCCTTGGATCGTTTGCGGGCGCGTCGTCTTCAGCAGAACCGGATGAGGCCGCGAGTCAGGGCCGGCCAATTACTCCTGCTGGTTCGCTCGTGCAGGACCTGACGACACGGCTACCAGCAGTCGGTGCGTTGCCCGTGGATTTCGTTCGTAGTCCTGACAAGTCAGGACCGGGCGGTGAGGGTCGCTACTTAATCGCGGTGAACAGCGGTTACGGCGTTCAGTTCAACGCGGCGGCAAATCGTGGCCAGCAGTCGCTTGCAGTAATCGATCTGAATGCAAAGCCCGCGGTTGTTACTCAGAATGTTTATTTTCCGTCGCCGCAGAGTGTGAATGTCGGTGTGGTGTTCTCGCCGGCGCCGCAGGAAGATGGCTCGTATGCGTTGTACGTCTCTGGCGGTTTCGAAAACAAGATCTGGATCTTCCGCTTTCAAGCTGACAGTCAAACTCCGATCATGCCCGCATCGCCTGGTCCAAACACAAATATTGAAGCGCCGTTCATCGACGTGACCGGTTTTGCTTTTGCAGCAAACTCGCCGCGCTACAACAGCGATCGTCCGCCAGTTTATCCAACCGGGATCGCGATCACTCCCGACGGCAATACGCTCTTCGTCGCCAACAATCTCGGCGACAGCCTGGGAATCATCGAGGACGTGCGAGGCGCTCGAAGACTGATCCGAGTCGATCTGCGTTCAAGTGCTGATCGTGAACAGTTTGTGTATCCGTACGGTGTCGCGGTTGTGCGGGACCAAACTGGTATCAAAGCGTACGTGACTTGCTGGAACGAGAACGCGGTCGCAGTCGTTCGACCTGGACAGGTTGTATCACGCATCACAGTGGGCCGGCATCCGACCATGATGCTTCTGAATCCGGCACGCACACGTCTGTACGTCGCGAATTCAAACGACGATAGCGTATCTGTCATCGATACGACGACCGACAAAGAGGTCGAACGCATCAGCGTGCGCTTGTCTGAAGGTGTTCCAACGGGGAACAGTCCGGAAGGTCTGGCGTTGCGCGGCGACGATCTTTACGTCGCCAATGCGCATAGCAACTCGGTTGCGGTTGTAGAGCTATCCGCCAAAGCACGTGGTGAAGGGTGGGAGGACGCACGCAGCAAGGTTCGCGGATTTATTCCGACGGGGCAGTATCCATCGGCCGTTGCAGTGATTGGACAAACAATCTTCATCGGTAATGGGAAGGGAACAGGCGTTCAGAACTCCTCGATGGTGGTCGACAATTCGGGCCGTGTTCCCAATGCGCCGAATGAGCGATTTCCGGCCGGCAGTGGTCGAGCTGGTGGACAAGGCGGGCAATACAGTACAGCAATCGTCGTGGGAAATATCAGCGCCGTCAACACACCTGATGATCCGTCGCTGGCTCGTTACACGCAGCAGGTGATGCGAAACAACGGACTGCTGGGCCAACGTCAAGCAAATCTGTTTCCGGGTCGCTCACCAATCAAGCACGTGATCTACATCATCAAGGAAAATCGTACTTACGATCAGATCTTTGGCGACGTGGAGAAATCAGGCGACGGAGCGAAGGCTGATGGCGACGCTTCACTTGCCATCTTTGGAGCAGGTGCTGCTGTTACTCGGCCGAATGGACAACGACAGGACATCACGCCAAACCACCGTGCGCTCGCGCTGCGCTTCGGACTCTTTGATCGCTTCTTCGTGAATTCCGAAGCGAGTCCTGACGGTCACAACTGGTCCACCGCTGCTTTCTCCACTGACTACGTCGATAAGGCGTTTCGCTGGAACTACAGCCGCCGCGGGCGCACGTACGATTTCGAGGGTTTCAACCGTCTGCCGAATTACGAGCCGGTGCGTAATGTGCCGTCGTTGTTTGGACCAAAAGCAACGAGTGAAGATGTCGTCAATTTCATGCAGCGGTACGTGCCGTATCTCAACGGCGCCCGCGATGTTGCGGAGCCGGAGACGCTCTATCTGTGGGATGCGGCAGCGCGCGCTGGATTGACTTATCGGAACTACGGCGAGTTTCTCGCGACGCTTTCGGAGGCAGACGTCAATGCAATCAGGAGCAATCGTGCCAAGACGTATCCGGATCTCACGCCAACGGTTTCAGCTTTCGCTACGAAGAAATCATTAGAGGGTCGTTTCAATCCTCACTATCGCAACTTCGACATGGACACGCCCGATTCGATGACTGTCGATTCTTATCGTGCTGCGCGTGAGAGCGGTGTTAATGCGCTGATTAGCGATGCTCATGCAGACTCACGCGTTCGCGGCAATTCGCGATTAGGAGCCTGGCTGGACGAGTTTCAGAAGATGGTTGCTGAGAAGTCGTTGCCGAACCTATCGGTGTTGCGTTTGTCGAACGATCACACTGATGGCATAGCGGCACGCAAACCGACGCCGCAGTTTTATGTCGCCGACAACGACTACGGTCTCGGGCTCCTGGTCGAAGCAGTTTCAAACAGTCCTTATTGGAAAGACACCGCGATCGTTGTGGTAGAGGATGACGCGCAGGATGGACCGGATCACGTCGATGCACACCGATCGGTTGCGTTGCTCATCAGTGCTTACAATCGACCGGGCGTGTTGATACATGAGTTTCACAACACCGTCAGTTTGATCAGAACGATCGAACTGGTGTTAGGCATGGAACCGATGAACCAGCTCGACGCGACGGCAACGCCCATCAACATTTTTCGCGCCGAACCGGATCTAAGACCTTACAAAGCGCTGCTGCCTAACGTCGCTCTGGACAATTTGATCACACCGCCGGCGCGAGATGCGGCGACGGCTTACTGGATGGGGCGCACCGAGGAACAGGATCTGGCCCACGCCGACATGGCCGATCCCGAAGTCCTGAACAGAGTCATCTGGTTTTCGGTCAAAGGAAACACGCCGATGCCGAAAATCAACAGCCTACCCGCCTTTGACGCGATGCGACTGGGGTTACGAGAAGAGCGCGAGGAGATCGCAGAAGGACGCGCCACAAAGAAGCACAAAAAGAAAATAGATTTGGATTGAGCGAGGCAACGAACCGTGGTATATACTCTCCACAAGGAGTTTAAAGAATGACCTCAAAAGTACCACTTCCTCCGCCGGGTTTCGATGAGCTATCGAATGACGAGCAAATCGAATATATTGGGCAACTCTGGAACTGCATCCCGTCACTGCCTGATGATGCGCCCGTTCCTGACTGGCACATGGAGATCGTTGAACAACGACTAGCTCAGTACGAAAAAGATGGTATGGATGGAACGCCGCTAGAAGAGTTTGAGAAAGAGCTATTTGAATTATTGATGAAAGGCTAGATCCTCACTTACAGCTTATGAAACATCGAGTCATCCTCTCACCGGGTGCTAAGGCTGATTTCAGTTCAGCCGTACGCTGGTATCAGCGCACAGACCCAGACATCGCTTTCCAATTCACTCAGGAAACACTAAGTATTCTTCGCCGTATTGAGCAATTCCCTTACAGTTTTCCGCTTATGGGGGGGCATAGTTCGACAGGCAGTGCTTATGCGGTTTCTGTTCTATATCTACTTCTCTTTAAAGTTTGAGGTTGTGTCTGTTATAGCTATTGTCCATCAACGGCGAGCCGACATCCTCAGGTTAGACGGAGGCAATGGGCATGACACAATTAGGGATCCATGAGCGATAAGGACTTTCTCAAGCAAGCTCGGAAGTACGCGGAAGCGTATCGCGTCACTAAGGGGGCGAAGTTTCGGCTCCGCGATGTGGATCCGGACGATACGCTCGATTTTGACGCAGACGAGAAGACCGAGGCTGAGGAGGCGCTCGAGGCCGGCGTTGAGTTGTTGTCGGAATTACAGGAGAAACTCTACGCACAGGATCGCTGGGCCGTACTTGTGATCTTTCAGGCCATGGACGCCGCCGGGAAAGACAGCGCGATTAAGCACGTCATGTCAGGTGTGAATCCGCAGGGCTGCGAAGTCTCGTCGTTCAAAGCACCTTCCGCCGAGGAGTTGGACCACGATTTCCTGTGGCGTTGCGCGAAGCGCCTGCCCGAGCGCGGGCGCATCGGCATCTTCAATCGCAGCTACTACGAAGAAACGCTCGTCGTTCGCGTCCACGAAAACTTCCTCGCCGCTCAGAAACTCCCAGGCAAAGTAAAAACAAAAGACCTCTGGCAAGATCGTTTTGAAGATATCTGCAACTTCGAACGTTACCTCACGCGCAACGGCATCGTGATTCTGAAGTTCTTCCTCCACGTGTCGAAGAAGGAACAGCAGCAACGTTTCCTCGCCCGCATCGACGACCCCGCGAAGAACTGGAAATTCTCAATCAACGACGTACACGAACGCGAGCACTGGGACGAGTACATGCACGCCTACGAAGAGACGATCAAACATACGGCAACGAAGCACGCTCCCTGGTACGTCGTGCCGGCGGATCACAAGTGGTTCACGCGCCTCGTAGTTGCCTCGGCCATCGTGGAGACCATGAACGCGCTTGATCTCGAGTATCCATCACTGAGCAAAGAAGAACTGAAGGAACTCGATGCCGCAAAACAGGCATTGCTCGGTTCACAATAGTTTAGCGCGCGTCGAAGACCATCACTCGTTTGCGTGTGGTCGTGCCAAAAAGGAATCCGCCTGCCGCGCCTGCTCCGGCTCCGAACAGCAAACCCACCGTCGTCCAGATCTCACTATCATCGCGATCAGGGGAGTATCTCGACCTACCAATGGCTGCACCTACGCCAGCTCCCACACCTGTTCCGATCAAGGCCCACTTTCCTTTTTGTGCTTTTCCTTCAATCACGTAAACCTGGCGCACATCCGCTCGGGGAATACCGAAAGGCTTGCCATCGCGATCGATCGTCAGCGCAGTGTCGGTCGCTTCGATCATCAATCCTTTGATTTCTTTTCCATTCTTTTGTTTGACGAGAACTTTCTCGTTCGTCTTGATCTGCTGGACCACAGTCCAGTCGTTTGAAGACGCTTGTTGAGAAAAAGCCAGCGGCGCATGGCTCGAAAGCAAAAGTAAAACGAGTACTACGGGCAGAGTCCTGTGTCTCATGGTGTTCTCCTTTAGACGGAGAACAGTGCAAGCATTGTTCCCACTCGTTTTGGTAAAGGATTACGGCGCGGCGCATTCGGGCGGCGCAGCAAATTTAAGACAATCGGTGAAATCAGTGGTTACTGTTTCTCTGGTGGCGGAAGCAGCTTCTTGAATGCGGGGAGTCTGGAGAGTGCCTTTAAATCCTTTTCGTCCGCCAGCCAGTCAGCCGTATCGGGATCAAGTTCAATGGCTTTTTCCAACGATGATATGGCTTCCCTAATTCGCCCGAGGCGTGCAAGAGCACAGGCGCGCTCGTACTGCGCTTCGCCATCTTTTTCATCGAGCTCGATTGCCTTGTTTGCCGCTTTCAGTGCGAGAGCAAAGCGCGACTGCCGTCGATAGAGTAACGCAAGGCTGATGTATGGCTCGTCCCACTCCTCGTCGAGTTGGATGGCAGCTTGCAGGAACTTATGAGCTAAAGCGTATTGTCCGTTGTCTGAGTAGATGCGGCCGAGGGAATGGTTAGCCGTAACACTTGTCTTCATTCGTTCAGGTTCGCCGGCCGCGAACTTGACGGCATAATCCGACTCATCCATCAAACTCAAATTGCTCATTACCTGGCCGAAGACGTCCTCATCTTTATCCGTCTTCTTATCCGCCGCAACAAGCACTGGCGCGGCTTCGTTCAGACGATCTCGAACGACAAGAAAGGTCACAAGATCGACGTAGCCCGTAGCTTCGCTGGGTTCGAGATCGACCAGTTTACGATAGGCGGCTTCAGCTTTAACGTAATCACTCGCGTTGTCATAAGCGTCAGCGAGATCGTGTAAGGCGCGCGGATCGTACGGTTCGAGACGAACGTATTGCTCGAAGAGTGTGATGGCTTCTTTTCTCTCGTTCTCGTCTTCGGATGAGTCGAGATGAGTTGCGAGCCGGTAAATTGCAGGAGCGAAGTCTTCTTTGCTGAGTTCACGCAGAAGTTTTGTGGCCTCGTCTACTTTTTCTACCTGGTTCAATGCGGCTGCCTTGAGCAGTCGCAGAATGCGGTCGGTGGGTTTTTTCTTGAGACTCTCTTCGGCTGCCGCGAGGGCTTTCGCTGGATCACTCTGAATCAGTATCAACACACGAGTAACATCAGTCGGACCGGCTACGACGCGTTTGCCGGCGCGAGCACTCTCGATAGTTGTTATAGTCGGACGAATTGCCTCTCCTACAGAGTCGAGTACAGAGTCACTTTGATGTACTTCGACCAGATACCAGAGATCGTTGTTACGAACGAGACGCAACTTCAGAAGCAGATCGGAAGGCCCAAGCCAGCATGTCGCCTCGGCAACGTTCCCGTTTTCTTCCAGATGGATGAGCCGCATCGTGGCTTTTAGACTGCTCAGACTGCTGTACCCGATAATCTCACGCAGCGCTCTGCGATACGCCGTCGACATCTGGTTTCGTTCAGCTTCATTCATCCTGGCCCATGTTCCGGCGCCCATAAACTCATCTGCGAGAATCGCCACATCGACCACTGCTTCCAGATCAGTTCGATTGCCGGCAGGAATAGCTTTAACCAGATGTTCCGCCAGAGCCTTCGATGTCTTTTGAAAATCTTCGACAGTTCGACGCGTCTCGATCACCTCGAGATCGATGAGATTCAAAGCTGCTGATGTGACGAGCGCGCTCGATGCATCGCGAATGTGAGTCGCATCGACAAAGTGAGTTCCCCAGGTTGGATCGAGCTCGATCCACCGGCCTACCCAGACTTCGACCCAGGCATGTCCGCCAAACGAGTCGCCGCTATACGCGAGACCAGAAACCATGCGGGCCGGTAGACCAAGCGATCGCGCCATGGCAATAAAGAGAGCACTAAACTCAGAGCAATCCGCTTCGCGGGTGGCAAGAGTTTGCGCCGCATCGGCGCTGTCCACCTTTTTCCATTCTAGGTTCTGGTGCGTCCAGTCAGCCAGCTTGCGCGCCACACTCCACGCATCGCGATCTTGACCAGCAATCTCGCTTGCTTGTTTCTTAACGTTCTCGTCGTCAGCCGGGAATTCCGCCGTGGCTTTGAGATCCGAGGCAAACTGAGGATCTTTGACCGGTAAGGCAACGGCCTTTTCAGTTCCGGCGCGTCGAGCGGCGACGGTCAGAATCAACTCCTGCGCCGACCTTTCCTCAACAGTTTGATTCGTAGTCTTAATATCGTCTTTGACATTCTCGATTGGCCCAGCACTTTTCGCCCGCACTCGCAGCACGAGGCTGCTTAACCGGTTCTGATCCGTAATCGGCGCGCCGCTCGGCTCGAGTGCGGCAAGCGTAAGGTTCGATCCTTTGGTTAGAGAAGCAAAATCGGCGAAGGAGTAACGTCCCTCACGGTCCATCGCGACCGACGATTTACCTTCGACACCGCCACGTGTTGCGGTGGCATAAAAGTTTTGACTGTGGAAAGCGCGCGCAATCGAAAAGATCGAACTTGCGATTTGACCCTCGAGTCCCTCGACTGGAGTTTTACTCGCAGCCGCAACTGCTGCTTCCAGGTTGTAGCCACCAAACGCCACGATGCCGCCGGGAACTTTCTCGACAGCTTTCGCATAATCGCGTGTCGACGCCAAACTGTTCTTCCCGTCGAACGCTGCCAATCCTTTTTCACGATTAGAAAAAACCAGAAATCCGCTGCGTACTGCGAAGAAGTAAGAATCGGCGCCGTTCTTCACTTCAGCAGAGTCCTTAGCTGGTCCAATACCATTGAAGAGTTTGCCAGCGCTCAACGCGTCGGCGAGTTTATTGCTTTTCAGTTTGCAGAATGTGGCCCACGCAGGATTGAATTTGGAGAAGTCTTCGATGTTCGGAAGCTCGAGTAATACAGCGCCGCATTCCGGTCCCAGCTCATGAAGCACCTCCTTTTGAAAATCGATACCCCACAACTTCGAGTTGCTCTGCAGGCTCTCAGGAAAGAACGCCCCGATCTTACCGGAAAACGAAAGGGCAAGATCGAGGTTCATGAAGTAATAAGCAATCGTCGAGGCGGGTAGCAGCGTGCGTGGCGCTGTTAGATCTTTCGGATGAAACGGTAGCAGGTGCATCGACCAATCACTTTCTTCGAACACAAGCTGGTGTGTGTTTTCCCAGGTGGAGTTGCCGATGTTGAGAACGCCGCTTTCTTTAACGCCGAAGTTGAAGTCTTTATTCGGCATCTCGAGCTCGTCTGCGATTGCCTTCAGATCACTGAAGTACACGATCTCGCCGCGACGCTCGATCGTTTTGCGAAACTGGTCATTCTCTGCGAGCGTCGGGCGTTCAGTTGGGTTATTCGCATTCGCCACCAGGTCGCGAAGCGTTGCCAGATCAGACGTGATGATGGCGTAGTCGCCCAGATAAACAATGTGGCTGAGGGCCGCGCCCACCTTCCAGTCGAAGCTAATCCAGCGATGTTCGATCGTTTTGATTTTGAGTCCGTTCCACTCGCTGTTGCTAATCACCGAATAACTCAGAAGCGGCGTGCGTTTCGTTTTGGATGGCTCTCGCTCGGTGACTGCCTGTGCAATAAGAGGCAGGAATGCAGGCATTGCGGCAATCGCGCGTGTGCCGATCCCGACGTAATCCGTTAGCTCAGTAAAATTGCCGGCCGATTCCTGGAATTGATCGACGATACGTTCGAACCGTGCTCGATCTTTGAGGCGCAACACGATCGCACGGCGTTGCGCAGCCGGCGTGCTATCGAGAGCTTTGCCGGCTGTCCACGCACCCAACGCAATCGGCGATTTGAGATCGATGCCCGTGTATTCCGTCACCGTTTCTGCTTCCGCAGGAGCGCTCCACTCATCTGCGATCATCTGTCTGACGCTATTCAGAATGAGCACTACATTCGCCTGTGCGCGCGGAGAGTCCATCTGCAGGCCATTCAGTGTTTCGTAAAACTTCTGCGTTGCCTCGCCCAGGTTCGGAATTGCAGTGAAGTGTTGAACTTTTTTGGGAAACAGGTTTTCACCGTACGTCTTCACGGCGAAGTCAGTCTTGAGAGTTGCGGTTGGACCACATCCCGAAGTCGTAGCTTCACAATCGTAGAGCCATGCAAAGCCGCCCAGCGCCGGGTCTGACAATGCCTTGTTGATGATCTCGCGTGATTCATTCGGGCTCTTTGCGGCGTTGAGCTCGTTTCGAAACTTAATCTTCTTGATCGACAGTCTTAGTTCGTCGTCGAGTTCTTTTTTAGCGGCGGCAGAGTCTTTTGAAACGAGTGCCTCGATACGAGGAATGTCGGCGGGGCTTGCAGACATTCCTAAACTCTGCACCGCAAGTTTGCTGACCTGCTGGTCTGAAGATACGGCGAGCTTGATTAAAGGATCGACGGGCAACGACTCACGACGTTGAATAGCAACCTGTAAACCGACGGCGATCAGCTTTTCGAAATTCGAAGCGAGGATCTGCGCGAGCGGCAGCTTGAACTCGTCGGTCGACATCGTCGTCAGCAGGGGTAAGACACCGATCTGAACGTTGGGATCGTTTGAAATACCCACGCTCACGCTCGCGTTCACGTCCGGAATCGGAGTTCCGGGCTTTACCGGCGCTAGTTCCGCGACTGTCACCTTTACATCAGTCTTCGTCACTGGCTTCGAGGCTGGCGTAGGACTAGGACGTGGTACAGCGGGCTGGCTGAAGACTTTTTGCAACAGTTCAATCCGCTTATCTTTTGTCATGAACGGCCAGATGCGGGCGATTGTCTTGATGTTTTGTCCCGACGACGAGTATCTGACAATCTTTGCAATCACATCCGGAGAACCGGCCACACTCCGAGCCGCAGCTGCGGCGGCGAATGGCTCGCTGTCGTCGACCATTTCCCAGACGAACGGTTGCAGTGCGCTGTTGTTGCTGCGTACGAGAGCCTGAACCGCCGCTGTGCGAACGAGCGGCCGCCGATCCACGATCAGATCGACAGCCATATCGGGCGCGGTGGCAAACAGTGACGTCAGGCGCGTAACTGCTGCCTCACGATCCGCGCCAATCTCGTTAAGAGACGCGACAATGTTCTCGAGTTCGTGAACTGGAGCAGGCGCTGTTGTTTTCAGCGTTGTCGTTCGCAATGCCTCAAAGTTTCTGTGCTCACCGGGCAGAAATATCACTGACTGCACGACTGCTTTGAAGAACGGTTCCATCTCGGCAGCGTGGGCGACCGGCACTTGCAGACTAAACGTGACTGCCAGTGGTCCATTCACTGATAGCCACGTGACGCGGCGAAACATTTCTCCATCGGGGTTGGGTATTTCAATGAAGAGTTCGCGCGCCTCGAGATCCTGCAATCGTGTCTTCCGCGTGACTATCATTTCCCCCGTGTCGTATCGATCCTTTACGACGCGCACCACAGAAGTGAAAAACTCTTTAAGCGGATATCCATCAGGTATCTGCTGGGCAAGAACTGTGATCGTGGTGGAGTGAGGTCCAGTGAACGTCAGCGCCGTCCCCGCCTGTTTCCAGTCTGCGGGAACACGAAACACGAACTGCTGGTCTTGGTTTATCTGCCGGACGAAGTTCGTTTGCGGCAGTGCATAACTCTTCCACTCTGCTTCACGTGCCGGTGAGGTAGTCAATTGTGTCTGTGCGGAGGCCACACTGGTCCACAAAAGAAGGAGAACGAGGGGGAACAACTTTCGCATTTATTTGCCTTTCAGGTACTCCGAATTCTGGGCCATCGTGAAGACGCAGCGGCGGCCATAATACCTGATTCAGCCACGAAAACGCACAATGAGTCACAAGAAGATAGTGGGCTTTTAGTGTGTTGCAGCGGATTCACGCAGGATCGATTAGAGCGGGGGCAAGCCCCTCTTCCTGACTTGTTCTATTCTCAGTTGCGCAAACGTCGAATGGACACTTGAGTCAGAAAATAAAACAAGTCAGGAAGAGGGGCTTGCCCCCGCCGGTCGAAAAGAAACCAACAACACACTAATACCCCACTACGCACAAGAAAGACCAGTCCCTCAATTGTGACTTTTGTGCTCTTTTGTGGCTCAATAGGCCGGTGCGACGCATAAAGGTGATCGATTCACACACTGGTGGTGAGCCAACACGGGTGGTTATTAGTGGCGCGCCCGACCTCGGCAACGGCCCGCTCTCAAGTCGACTTAAGCTTTTCCGAGACGAATATGACGACTTTCGTCGCGCGGTAGTTAACGAGCCGCGCGGGTCCGACGCGGTCGTGGGTGCGGTGTTGTGTTCGCCCGTTGATGAGACGTGCATAACCGGCGTGATCTTTTTCAACAGCGTGAGTTATCTGGGGATGTGCGGCCATGGGACCATCGGCGTCGTCTCTACGCTATCGTTTCTAAATCGTATCGGTCCCGGAGAACATCGCATCGAAACGCCCGTTGGCGTCGTCGTCGCACATCTCGATAACGAAGGAAAGGTTGAAGTCGCAAACGTTCCGAGTTATCGAACTGCTACAAAGGTTACAGTCGACGTGCCGGGCTATGGACCAGTTACCGGCGACATTGCGTGGGGCGGCAACTGGTTTTTCCTCGTCAACGAACACGGCCAGGAACTCGAGCTGAAAAATCTCGAACGCTTGATGGACTTCACTTTGAAAACTCGAGCAGCACTGGCGCGCGCCGGACTCACCGGAGCTGACGGACACGAGATCGATCACGTCGAACTCTTTGGTCCTTCAAAACTCGCCGGAGTTGACAGTAAAAACTTTGTGCTCTGTCCCGGCAACGCTTACGACCGCTCGCCATGTGGCACAGGCACGAGCGCGAAACTCGCTTGTCTGGTTGCCGATGGAAAACTGAAGGAAGGTCAGGTCTGGCGGCAGGAGAGTATCGTTGGCAGTGTTTTCGAAGGCCGTGTGAGAGTTATCGAAAGCCGGGTCCATCCGAGTATCAAGGGCTCCGCATTCATCACCGCTGAAGCCGACTTGATTATCGATGATCGCGATCCCTTTGCAATGGGAATCGGTCGATGAGCTCCAGAACGTATGACATCGTCATCATCGGCGCGGGTATTGTCGGATCCGCGTGTGCGGCGGAGTGCGCTCGCGAAGGGTTGAGTGTTGCAATCGTTGAGGCAGGAATAATTGGCGGGGGAGCAACTGGTGCCGGCATGGGCCATCTCGTGGTGATGGACGATTCGGAAGCGCAGTTTGCTCTGACGCGTTATTCGCAGCAGCTTTGGGATGAGATCAGCGATGAGTTGCCGCGCGAAGTCGAGCACGAGGCGTGTGGAACGATCTGGATCGCCGCGGATGATGAGGAGATGGCGGAGGCGCAGCGGAAAGCGAAGTTCTATTTCGATCGCGGGGTGGCGGTTGAGATTCTTGATTCCCATTCGCTGGCTGAAATCGAACCGCAATTGCGTCCGGGCCTCGCCGGCGGATTGCGCGTGCCGGGCGACAGCGTGATTTACCCACCGTCTGCGGCGCAATATTTTGTCGACCAGGCGCTGGCACGTGGCGCGAGATTGTTTCTCGGTGTAGCGGTCGACACGATCACAGCCGATGCCATTCGATTGCGTGATGGGACGTCGATCGCGGCCGGAGTAATTGTGAATTCCGCGGGCAGTTGGTCGCCGCAGTTGACAGCAGGGTTAGAGGTGAAGAAACGAAAAGGACATCTCGTTATCACCGATCGATATCCAACTTTTTTGCGACATCAACTGGTCGAGCTCGGTTATCTCAAGAGCGCACATTCAGTGACGGCTGATTCAGTTGCATTCAATATTCAACCACGCAAGACCGGACAGCTATTGATTGGTTCGTCGCGGCAATACGATGTTGACGGGTCGTCTGTTGACGTTGCTATTCTGACTCGGATGCTCGATCGTGCTGTTGAGTATCTTCCGGGCTTACGAAAACTATCATCACTAAGAACGTGGACGGGATTTCGGGCGGCGACGCCGGACAAGCTTCCGTTGATTGGACCACACGCCGAACACCAGCGACTCTATCTCGCCACCGGGCATGAAGGTCTTGGGATCACGACCTCGCTCGGTACTGCGAAACTGCTCGTCGCTCAAATCATGAACCGTGGGACTGCGATTCCTGTCGCACCTTACCTGCCCGGGCGCGTCACTCAGGGGCCTGCTCATGCCTGAAACCGTGTCGCTTGTCGTGAATGGTGTTTCAGTCGAGATGCCAGCGGGCAGCATGGTCTCAGCAGCAATTCTCAGAACCGGAATAGACGCGTTTCGACGATCGGCTACCGGTGAACCTCGTGGTCCACTGTGCGGCATGGGAATCTGTTTCGAGTGCCGTGTCGTAATCGATGGCGAACCGCACTGTCGCAGTTGTCAAACAGTTTGCAAAGACGGGATGGACGTGCGAACTGATGCGTAACGTTTGCGACGTGTTGGTGGTTGGCGCTGGACCAGCTGGGCTGGCAGCCGCGTGGCGAGCAGCAGAGAGCGGACTGCGCGTGAGCGTGGTGGACGACAATCCTGCGGCAGGCGGACAGATCTGGCGTGGCGAACAAGCGAAGCCTTCGTCGCCAGAAGCACAGGAATGGTTGAAGAGAGTTCGCAGCGTCGATATTCAGCTGATCAACGGCGCGCGCGTGTTTCAACAGCCAGAAGCCGGAATGCTTCTAGCTGAAACATCTGAGGGTATCTGCGAGCTGAAGTATGAAAGCCTCGTGCTTGCGACAGGCGCCCGTGAACGTTTTCTGCCGTTTCCCGGTTGGACGCTGCCGAATGTGATGGGTGCCGGTGGTTTGCAGGCGCTCGTGAAAACGGGATTGCCGATTGAAGGAAAGCGCGTGGTAGTTGCTGGTACCGGTCCGTTGCTGCTGGCCGTCGCTGCATATCTGCGCGGGCGTGGTGCGAATGTCTTGCTAATTGCCGAACAGGCCTCATCCATGCAACTCGTGCGATTTGGTATCGGATCGTTCAGTAAGAGCTCGCAGGCGTTCGCACTGAAACGACAGTTAAAGGGTGTGCCGTATCGGAGCGGATGTTGGGTGTTGGAGGCGCATGGCGTAGAGAGACTAGAGAGTGTGACACTGTCTCGAGGTGGGAAAGTAGCGTGCGATTATCTGGCGTGCGGATTTCATCTCGTGCCGAATCTAGAGCTCGCGGAGTTGTTTGGAGGTGCGACGAAAGACGGCAGAGTAACCGTTGACGAATATCAGCAGACAACGGTGAAGAATATTTATAGCGCTGGCGAGAGCACGGGAATTGGTGGACTGGAATTATCACTTGTCGAAGGCGAGATCGCGGGACTGGCCGCGGCGGGTAAACGTGAAGCCGCGCAGAAGCTGTTTGCCATTCGTCAGAAACACCAGAAGTTTGCAGATCTGTTGAATCGCACCTTTGCTTTGCGCGACGAGTTAAAGCAATTGGCGGCGCCGGAGACGATTGTGTGTCGCTGTGAGGACGTTACACTCGAACGACTTCGCACACATCAATCCTGGCGGGCGGCGAAGTTGCAAACACGCTGTGGGATGGGACCTTGTCAGGGAAGAGTTTGTGGAGGCGCGGTTGAATTTTTGTTTGGATGGCGCGCAGAATCGGTACGTCCACCGGCATTGCCGGTCAGAGTTGAGAGTCTAATCCGAGGTAACTGAATGAAAATGAAATGGGCGGGCGTGATGCCCGCGACGACCACCGCTTTCGACGAAAAGCTCAACATCGATCACGACTTCGTCGCTCGCCACGCGAAATGGCTGATTGATAATGGCTGCACCGGAATCGTCACGCCTGGCTCGTTAGGCGAGAGCGCGACGTTGAGTTTCGATGAGAAGCTCGCGATCTGGAAGACTGTTGTTGATGCGGTTGGACGTCGAGTGCCTGTGGTCGCGGCGATTGCGTCGTTGAGCACGTCCGAGGCTGTGCGTCTGGCAGGAAGTGCAGCGGATGTTGGATGCAGCGGCTTAATGGTGTTGCCGCCATACGTCTACAAGAGCGATTGGCGCGAGATGAAAGCGCACGTCGAAGCTGTGTTTCGTGCAACAAAACTTTCCTGCATGCTTTATAACAATCCAGTTGCCTATGGAACGGACTTTCTCCCCGAGCAAATCAAAGAGCTCTCTTTGGAGCACGAGAATTTCGAAGCAGTGAAAGAGTCGAGCACTGACGTTCGGCGCGTGACGTGGATCAAGGAGCTGGTAGGCGACAGGTTGGCGATTGCTGTCGGCGTCGATGATGCGATTGTCGAAGGCGCGGCGATGGGTGCGGTCGGTTGGATTGCAGGACTCGTTAATGCGCTGCCACGTGAGTCAGTCGATTTATTTAACTATGCGATGAAGCGCGATCTCGATCGAGCGATACCGCTGTACAACTGGTTTCTGCCGTTGCTACGGATGGATACGGTGCCGAAGTTTGTGCAGTTGATTAAGCTCGTGCAGCAGGAAGTCGGGATGGGGAATGCGCGTGTTCGTCCACCGCGCCTCGAACTCGTGGGCACCGAACTCGACGAAGCTCTAAAAACAATTCGAAAAGTTTTAGCCGCGGATGCACGCGGATAAACGCAGATCAGCGTTCATCTGCGTTTATCCGCGGCTAATATTTCGTCCGCTGCGCGCAAGCCATGATCGAATGCTTCTTCGAACAGGGCTACGCCACTCAATTCGGAGTGCGCGAAGTGGATTGAGCGAAACGGTTTTGCAGCCTCACGCCGGGCCTGTCCCCACATGAACCCCGTTCGTGGGCGAATCATTGCGTGACCCCAACGCATCACGTCCAGGCGCTCGACGAGATTACGAATGTCCGGATGCGCTCGTGAAAGATCCGTAAGCGCAATGTCAGCCCAACCTCGCCAATCAGTTTCCAGCAACCTCGTCCGCGCGAGGCGCGTGTTTTCATCACAAAGCGGGTAATAGTAAGTCAGCACCGTGGGACCACGATCCAAACCGCGTTGATGCGTCGCCACGACGTAGCCCAGCGACGGGCTCTCGTAAAAAACATTGTCCCACGCGAGTGGAAAGTCGCGTTGCGAACCAGCCTTGGGCCGATCCTTCAACGTCAGATTAGCCACCATCCACGCGCCAAAATGAAACTCAGCAATGTGTGGCGGCGGGTTGTCGCGATAGGGACGTATCACATATCGCGCGACGAATTGCGGGGCTGCGAAGATCACACGACTCGCGTGGAAACCGCGCGGTGTACGTCCATCGCGATCGATCGTCACCACGTCCACGCCCTCATTCGTCGGGATCAACTCAACCACCGCGCGGTCGAGTTGAATATTCGTTTTGACTTTCTCAAAGAGATGCTGGACGAGACGCCCGTTGCCTTCCGGCCACGTAATGAGCGACTGCGACTCATTCTCAGGCGCCACAACGCGCGAACAGAAATAAAAGAGCCCGGCCCAGGCGCTTGTCTGCTCGAGCGTCATGCCGTAATCGTCCCGACAGGCGTAATCGACCCACCAGCGCAAACGCGGACTCGTCAGCCCGCGCTGGTCCATCCACTCGCTCATCGAAAGCCGATCGAGCGCTGTCACCGCGCTGTCGTCTGAACATGCAGACACTGGAAGTGTGAATGCTCGACGGCCTTTTGCGTCGCGCCACACAATCCAGTGGTCCACTTCGGTATTGAATTTCTGGTACTGCTGTTTGTCGTCTTCGCTTTCACCGGCGTGGAGATAGAGACCTTCGTACCAGCGTCCTTTGTAGAAGACGCGTTCCTCCGGATCGCGACAGAGAAACTGTTCCCCGATTACAGGCTCACCGTTTTTGTCCTTGCCCTCGACGACGCCCATCTCTTCGAGCAACGACACGAGCGGAACGTTGTCTTTCATCGGCGCAGGAATGTAATGAGCGCCCCAAGGAAAGGAAATCAGTCGATTCGATCCCGAGCGAGACGTGCCACCGGGCGCACTCTCCAACTCGATCAGCACGAAATCTTTGAACCCGGAATTTTGCAGTCGCCACGCAGCCGTGAGACCGGCCACACCGCCACCAACGATAACGAGAGGGATTTTGGCCCACGCATCCTGCGGCACCTCGATGCGGGCCCCATCACGCACACGATGCCCGAAAACATCCGACGCCCCGACAATCTCACCCGCCGGAAGCGGCGCCGTCGCATTTCTCCGACACGCGGCCAACGCCACCGGAAGCCCCAGAAAAGCCGCCAAAAGATCTCTTCTATTCATGATCTTTAGCCACAAAAAGGCACAAAAAGCACATAAAGAGGAATGCGATCATTCGTGTAATTCCTATCGCTCATTCAAAAATCATTTTGTGCTTTTTGTGCCTTTTTGTGGCTATTCAAACCTCTTCCACTCACCTTCGTAATACCGGACCAGCACCTGGTTATCGAGGCGGTTGATTTCCACCGGCACCGGCTCGATGTCCTTCGACAGTGTAAACATCGCCGCGAGCGTCTGGTCGTCTAGAAACTTCAATCCCGGCATCGGATTTCGCGGCACTTCGAACGCCGTCGAGCGCGCAAGCGCGAATCCCCAGAGCCCGAAACTCGGCACCGCGGTGTAATAAGGCCGCACAACGAAACCCGCGGCTTCTAGTGTGCGAACGATGCACCAGTACGAGTTACGCGCAAACATCGGCGACGTCGATTGCACCGAGACGGCGGCATTGCCAGTCAATCGCGTTCGCAACAACCGGTAGAAACGCGTCGTGTAGAGTTTTCCGAGTGCGAACGTGTTTGGATCCGGAAAGTCGACGATCGCAGCGTCGTAAGCAGGTTCGTTTGTCTGTTCGACCCAGATGAAAGCGTCTTCGTTAATGACTTGAACGCGCGGGTCGCTGAACGACTGCTGATTCAACTTCGCCAGCAGCGGAAAACGATTCGACAGCTTCGTCATCTCGGGATCGAGATCTACGAGCGTGACGTGTTCGACTGACGGATACTTCAAGATCTCACGCAACGCGAGTCCATCACCACCACCCAACACGAGCACCCGCCGTGGACTTCCTGAGACAATCATCGCCGGATGAACGAGTGCTTCGTGATAGCGGTATTCATCGGTGGAGCTGAACTGCAAGTTGCCGTTTAGAAACAACTGAAACCCGGCGCGCCCGCGCGTGATGACGATACGTTGATACGGCGTATCTTTCGTATAGACAATCTCGTCCGCAAACATTTCATCTTCGGCAAGCGAAGTGATTTTGTTTGCTTTAATAAAAGCGACTAGGAGCAGTGCGATCACGAGCACTGCCTTCACGCGCAACGCCGTAACACCGCCTTTGATTAACGGTCGCAGTAGCCATGTACCCCACAGCGCCACGCCCGCATTCAACATTCCAAAGATGAGCGACGTGCGGATCAGACCGAGTTTCGGCACGAACAGAATCGGAAAGAGGATCGACGCGACAAGGGCGCCGACGTAGTCGAAGGCAAGAACGCGCGAGACGAGCTCTTTGAATTCGATCTCGTCCTTGAGGATACGCAGCAGCAGCGGTATTTCGAGACCGACAAATACTCCGATCGCGAAGACGACGAAATAGAGTACGAGGTAAAAATAGCCGACGCGCGAGAAGCTGAGAAACAGCAGCGGCGCCGAGAAGCCGCCGAGTACAGCAACGGCGAGCTCAATATCGACAAAGCGTCGCGCGAGTCCTTTATCGATGAAGCGCGATAGCCAGGAGCCGACGCCCATCGCGAAGAGGTAGATGCCGATGATCAGTGAGAACTGTGTGACGGAGTCGCCGAGGACGTAGCTTGCGAGCGTGCCCGCAAGCAACTCGTAGATCAGTCCGCAGGTCGCGACGATGAGAACGTTTAGAAAGAGTAACGGAGGACGCTTCACC
>JBKPPU010000294.1:0-42161 GCA_046733695.1 Acidobacteriota bacterium | reverse complement strand
TTCGACCAGTCGCAGCACCAACGTTTCGCGGTAAGCTTCGGGGAGATTGCGGATCAGTTCCAGGATTTCTGTGGCTCTCGAATCCTGTGTATTGCTGCCGCGCAGTTCATCGTTGATCTCCACTGTCTCATGCTTCCGGCGGTGAAAATCCACCGCGCGATTGCGGGCTATCATTGCGATCCACGGCCCGAACAACGAACTGTCGCGCAATGTGTGAAGCTTCTTGTAAGCGTGGAGAAAAATGTCCTGGACGAGATCGTCAACTTCCGCTCGCGGCACACGAGCCAGCAGGATGCCATGCACCAAAGGTGCGTAAAGATCATAAAGCCGCGTAAAGCCGTCGCGGTCGCCTTCCAAAACTGCCTTAACCAGCACCACTTCGATCGCCGTCTCGGGCGTTGGCTCGGCGGCGGGGGCTTGGGCACTGGTCAGAAGCATGTCGGCTGTCGCGTACATCGTGCTGTCTCAATTGTGTTGTTGCCGGTCTTGGTCTTTGGTCCTGGGTCGGTGTTCCTCGAGAGAGCGGTCGCGATTTCCAAAGACCCAAGTCCAAAGACCGGAGACCAACTGTCCCAACAACACCGATTAAGACGGGAGAGTGATGAAGACTGTTAACAGGACTGTGTCCAAGTGCGATTTCCTAGGGCCGAACGCTTAGTACGGGCTCGACGCTGACTGGGTTTTCTTCCGAAGTCATCTTTAATAGCTCGGGAGTGGCGGAAACTAGGGAAGTGCGCCACAGAAAGATCGTCACCAGGATCAAGGAAATGGTGCAGGCGACGCCCCCTTCAATGCCATATGTGCCGCCGGTCAGCCACTTCGGTCCCGACTCTTGTCCCTGCAAAAGTGGATTGGAAACGAGATTGATACCGCTGACCGGAAGCCCGAAGAACCAGCCGAGCGCCCAATTCCACGACCAATGAACTCCCAACGCAAGCCAGAGGCTTCGCGTGCGCAGGTACGCGGCGGCGAGCCAGATTCCTGCGAGTGCGGTGTTGGCAAATGTAACGACCGGCACCACGTTGGGATTTGAAAGATGAACCAGGGCAAATGGAACTGAGGTTAGGAGCACGCCCAGCCAAGCAAGCTTTGCACGCGACAAGGTCTGCAATCCATAACCGCGAAACATCGCTTCCTCAGCGACTGCAGCGGCGAATAACAAGACCAGCGATCCGATCAGTGATTTGACGGTTGCCAGTCCTGCGGTTGTAAACGAAAAGTGTAGTCCTTTGGACGCAATCGCCACCGCGATCAGGAGCGAACCAAAACCGACGGCAAACCCGATCGCGAGATCGCGAAACCAGCCCGTGTGAAATGTCAGACCGAGTGAGCGCCAGGGCAGGCCCTCGAGAAATTTGGTGCAGAGATATCCGGCTACCAGCGCGGCTCCTAACAGGCCGGTTCTGAAGATCAGTTCCGCTATGAACTCCGGGTGAGGAATTTCAGGGACAAAGGCTGTTACGACGGCGAGGCCAGCTCGCAGGACCGTCGCGATCAGAAATGAGACGGCGATGAAAGCGAGCACGAAGATCAGCACTCGCCATCCGCTTCGAAGCCGGCCAACATCGTTCAGGAAAATCTTACGCATTCGGGTGACGCATTGTGACATTGCCAATTGCCGATTGCCAAATGCCAATTGATTAGAAATTGGCAGTCGGCAATTGGCAATCGGCAATGGTTCTGATGGGCGTATGCTAAACTTTTGGCCAGCTTCATGAACGACAATCGCGACAACATGACTCCGGAGCGGAGGGAACGAATCCGTCGCCGGCGCCGCGTTTTGCTGTGGGTCCTGGGTGCCACGGTGTTGTTGCTGCTTGCGAATATAGTCTCGCAACAGCTCTGGCTCTGGACGGTCGTGCGCCCTGACACCACCTCGGACGCACTCGTTCTTTACGCCCTCTCGACACTCAACTTCGTCGCCTTCGTCGTCTTCTTATTTATTTTCGCTCGCAACCTCCTGAAGTTGCGCCGTGAACGCAAGGAACGTCAACTCGGTTCGAAGGTCAAAACGCGACTGCTGGTCTACTTCATCTCGATCAGCTTCCTGCCAATCACGGCGATGGCCGTCTTTTCATACCTGTTTCTGAATCGCTCACTCGAGAAGTGGTTCAATCCTTTCCCGGATGAGATTGTTCAGCAGGCCACCGAGGTGAAGCGTCTGACGCTTTCAAGCCAGGATCAGACGCTGCGCGATACCGCGTCGTTGCTCGTGATGCTTCTGGGCTCGCAGACGCCGGATGAGCGGCAAGTCACGATGGACCAGATCGTGGCTTCGGGACAGCTCGTTGGTATTGAAGTGATCGGAAACGACGGCGCAGTTGTGAGTCAGAGTCGTGCCAATCTCTCGGCTTCTGACTCCGAAGAACTCGAAAAACTCTTCAGCGAAGCGCGCAAGTTTGGCGGTCCCACCGGCTCAACCCTAGCCGACGGCAAAGACTTCGACGCGCTCGCCGTTCCTTTAACTCACTCCGAAATGCTGATCATCGCGCCGCAAAAGCGCGCCGCAAACGATCTTACAGATCTAGTCACAGCATCTGAACGGGACTATCAGGATCTGGTACGTAAGCAACGTCGCGTACGTCTGCTCGGTCTTTCGACGCTGGGATTGATGACGCTGATTTTGCTGTTTGTTTCGAGTTGGGTGGCGACTTATCTGGCGCGCGGTATCGCGACACCGATCAAAGCCCTCGCCGAGGCGTCAAACGAGATCGCGCGCGGCAATCTCGGGGTTCGCGTCACCACCGTCGCTGATGATGAGCTGGCACTACTCGCCGAATCCTTCAACCAGATGACTACGCAGCTCGAGGAGAATCGCAGCCGCATCGAAGCGGGCGCCGCGGAGCTGCGCGACAAGAACATGGCGCTGCGCGAACGTCGCAACTACATCGAGACCGTGTTGCAGTCGCTTTCAACCGGCGTAGTTTCGATAGATGAGAATGATTGTGTGACAACGTTGAATGCGGCGGCGGTCCGTATGTTAGCCCTCGCTGATAAAACTGAAGAAAATCCAAAACTGAGCGAGCTGATCGGCAGTGAAGACTTGCTTGTCATCGATCGACTCTTGCGCCGCGCCCGGCGTACCGGACACGCGACCGAGCAAACGCAACTCGCAGGCGCGACGAGTAGTAATGGTCCATTGCCGGTGTCGATGACAGCGACGGCTCTGCGCGACTCGAAAGGCCCGCGACGAGGCGTGGTTCTGGTTATCGAGGATCTTTCCGAGCTATTGTCAGCACAACGTGCGGCAGCGTGGAGTGAAGTTGCCAAGCGCATGGCCCACGAAATCAAAAATCCGCTCACTCCTATTCAACTTTCAGCCGAACGAATTGCGAAGAGTTACCGGCGATCGAGATTCAACGGCAACGGATCGAATAACGGGGTCGAGGAACGTTTGGACGAAAAACGCGTTGCGGCTGTGATCAGTGAGTGCACCGAAACGATCACGCGTGAAGTCGCAGGTTTGAAAGCGATGGTCGACGAGTTTTCTCGTTTTGCGCGTTTGCCTGCGACGCGACTGGAACTCGCAAGTCTAAATGAAGTAGTTTCGCAGGCCGCCGGTCTGTACGAAGAACGACTTGACGGCGTCGCCATGGTGCTCGATCTCGACCGTGAGCTTCCGCCCGCGATGCTTGATGTGGAACAGATCAAACGCGTGTTTGTTAACCTGATTGACAATGCGCTTGACGCACTGTCACAAATGCCCGATGAGAAGCAGATCAAAATCGTTACGAGGCTTGATGCAGACAGGAGTGTGCTGCGTGCCGAAGTTGCAGATACAGGGCGGGGAATAGACCCGGGAGATTTCCGTAGATTGTTTGAGCCGTATTTTTCGAGACGTGACAGTGGAACGGGGCTTGGATTAGCAATTGTTCAAAGAACGATACTGGAACACGGTGGACAGATTCGCGCCGAGAGGAATGATCCGAACGGTGCGCGATTTATCATTGAATTGCCGGTGGGCTGAGTCTTGTAAATCCTGCAAATCCTGTAATCTTGTCTAACATTCTTACAGGATTTCAGGATTAACATGATTTACAGGATGCATGGACTCTATTCTCATAGTTGACGACGAGCGCGGCATTCGCGACACGCTGCGGGCGGTGATGGAAGACGAGGGATTCGTCGCCGATGCCGTTGGCACGGGCGAAGAGTGTCTCAAAGCGCTCGGGCGTCGCGCCTATGGCTGCATATTGCTCGACGTCTGGCTGCCCGGCATCGACGGACTCGAGACGCTCAAACAATTACGCGAAGCCGGTTCGGACGCCGCGGTAGTGATCATTTCAGGTCACGGCAACATCGAAACAGCAGTGCGTGCGACGAAACTCGGCGCCTTCGACTTCATCGAGAAACCGCTTTCAATCGAAAAGACTGTCCTCACTGTCCGTAACGCACTGCGTCAACAACGACTCGAGCTGATCAATGCCGGCATGGCCGCGGCACTAGCACGCGAGTACACGATGGTCGGTGAGTCGGTGGCGATGCGCGCCTTGCGAAAACAGATCTCCGTCGTCGCGCCAACTGACGGTCGCATTCTGATCTACGGCGAATCGGGAACCGGTAAAGAGCTGGTCGCGCACGCAATCCACGCCGAATCACGTCGTGCCGCTGCGCCATTCATCGAAGTCAATTCCGCTGCAATACCGGAAGAGTTGATCGAATCGGAACTCTTCGGCCACGTCAAAGGGGCGTTCACGGGTGCGACGGCAGCGAAGAAGGGTAAGTTTGAACTGGCAGATGGCGCCACGATCTTTCTCGACGAAGTTGGTGACATGAGTCAGAAGGTCCAGGCGAAGGTTTTACGCGTGCTCGAGGAGCAACGTTTTGAGCCGGTCGGAAGTGGCACTTCGATCAGTGTCGACGTCCGTATCATTGCCGCCACGAACAAGCGACTCGATGTCGAGATCGATCAGGGTAACTTTCGCGCCGATCTCTTTTATCGTTTGAATGTGATCCCGTTTGAGTTGCCGCCATTGCGCGACCGTCTTGAAGACGTTCCGATGCTGGTCGACTTTTTCAATCAGCAGTTCTCGCAGGCTTACGGTAAGAAGCAGAAACAGTTTCTACCGGAAGCGTTCGAGGCGATGCAGTCGTATTTATGGCCCGGCAACGTGCGCGAGCTACGAAACACGATCGAGCGCGTGGTGATCATGCATCCCGGGACGAAAGTCTTGGCCAGCGATCTCCCACCGCAAGGGAAAGAGGAGCCACCCGCCGCGTCGTTCCGCTTCCCGTCCTTTAAAGAGGCCACTGAAGCCTATCACCGTGAATTCATCCAAAGAAAACTCGAGGAAGCCGACGGCAACGTCTCACGCGCCGCTGAACTAATGGGCGTGGACCGCAGCCACCTCTATCGCCGCATGCGCGCCCTCGGCATCCGTACTTAGCCACAAAAAAGCACAAAAGGCACAAAAGTAAGAAAAAGCAGGGAAGATCTTTCTTCCTTTCGGGATTCCCTTTTTGTGCTTTATGTGCCTTTTTGTGGCTAGTTCGTTCTGTGCTTCTTTGTCACTGTTGACAAAACTTTACACAAGCTTGACTCCCTCGCTACATAGCATATGTATTCTCGGAGTTCTTCAATCGGGGATTTTCAGTCCGAATTCAGATCCAAAATGTCTTACTCACGATCCAGGTGGCCCATAGTCATTTGTGTTCTTGTGGCGTTCGTCGTCGGTTTTGGCGTCTCGATCATTTCCCGAAATCCCACCCCAGCGGCCGAAGCAAAAATTCAGATAGCAGACTTTCGCGTCGCCATTCCCGAAGGCGAGACCGTCGTAACTATCACCAGTCGTGAAGCTGAAGGTCAGCCTTTAAGCAAACTCACCATTCAACGGAACGGCAACACGATCACCGGTGTTCCTCAGATCGAACGACGGATCGAAGCACGCGAACGTCTGACTGCCGACGATATTGCCTATCTCCGCCGCGAAATCAGCCCTCAAGTTTCAGCATCCGATTCGCCGTGGCAGCGCGCGAACAAGATTCGAATGTGGCTGTTTCAACGCGGTTACCGCCTCGGCATGCCCGGTCTCAGCACTCGTAATCCACGCGAGGCATACGAGCGGATGAAAGAGGGCGACCCCGTGTTGTGCGGCAATCTCGCGCAAATTTATGTCGCACTTTGCGAAGCGATGGGCCTGACCGCTCGCGCCGTTGGATTGAGTGTAGCAGTGCAAAACGGACTGTTTGGTGTCGACACGCACGCCGGCGCTGAAGTCTGGATTCCGGATATGGGCGGCTGGATCTACCAGGACCCGACTTTCAACTGTTATTGGAAAGTTGACGGCAAACCAGCGAGCGCGATGTTGCTTCACGATGCATTGATGGAAAGACGGCCCATGGCGTTTGCACCCAACGACAAAGACACAGAGCTCCGGCTGCAAAATTACTATCTCGACCCGCGCCTCTACTTCCGCCAGATTTCTTACGAATACAAACCCGGCGGCGCCGTGCTCTACTTTTCAGACCCACGGCTCGAGCCGTTGAACATGCGCGACAAGAATTGGATTCACACTGACAACCGCGTCGACATTCAGCGACTCGACACGGGCGGGAACTTTGTCGTCGAGAGACGTTCCGAAGTCTCGCCGGGTGTATTTGTTCAGCTAGTCGGTAACGATCTGTTTGTTCGAGATCGACGCGAGCAGAGTCCCGGGATTCGCGTGCGTTCGTCGAGTGGGACAGTCGAAGGCTGCGCTTATCTTCACCAGCGCGCGCAGGATTTAGGTCTCTTCAATGGAACCAATCTGGCGCGCAATCCCGCCTTCCGTCTCGCGTCGGGTTCAAATCAGCTAGCTGACGATTGGTCAGTTGCAGGACCAGTCGAGGCGATGACGGTTTCCGGCGGGCAGGCCATGGCTTCGCTTGCGGGCGGACGATTGTGGCAACGCATTCAGGTACGTCCTCGTGGCAGGTATTTGATGTACGCGCGCGTGAGCGTTTCGCGAGGTTTTGTGAACTGGTCGCTGGCCGACAGCGAGCGCGGACCGCGTTCAGTGGGCACAATCGAACCGGAACGTATGAGTGAAATCGTTTCGGACGTGGTTGAGAGTCAGAGTGGGTTCATCGATGTGGGGTTTGATCTTCCTTCCGGCGGCGCCTTCCGAGTCATAGACATCATTGTCACCGAAGCTCCCAGGTTCAACCAGTAGTTATTTGCCGCGGATGAACGCAGATAAACGCAGATCAGCGTTCATCTGCGTTCATCCGCGGCTTAAAACGATTCGTTGACATGCGACATCAAATAGCTTATCAGTAGAATTGAGGTAGTAATGGATTTTACGACTAAAGAATTACTTAAACGGTATGCAAAGCTGGCAATTGGCCAGCCGTTCTCGCCAGTTTTGCTGAACATTCTGGTGACGTCAGTCTGCGACATGCGCTGCACGCACTGTTTCTTTACAGACGAGCTCGACGATCGTCCGCGCAAGAAACTCCAGATGAAGACGCACGAGATCGAGCGTATTTCGCAAACATTGGGCGGAAATCTCGGCGTTCTGATTCTCGCCGGTGGCGAACCGTTTACGCGCAAGGATCTTCCCGAAATCGCGCGCGCTTTCTACACCAACAACAAGCTCGAATCGATCTACATCATGTCCAACGGCCAGATTCAAAAACGAATCATGCCGGATGTGACCAGAGTTCTTCAGGAGTGTCCAAATCTTAACGTTACTGTCGCGCTCGGAATCGACGGTCCAAAGAACGAACACGAGAAGATTCGCCAAAAGCCCGGTTCGTGGGACATCGCCATCGACACCGCGCGCCAGCTCCAGTCGATCAAGAAAGAGTATCCACGTCTCGACGTGCAAACGTGTACGTGTTTCATGAACTCGAACCAGGACACGATCTTCGAGTGGTACGATTTTCTGAAATACGACCTCAAGCCCGACAAAGTTAACTTTAACTACATCCGTCCACCTTCAGCGGATCCCAAAGAGCTCGACATCGATCATTCGCGTTACGCGAAGCTGGCCCGGATGATCGACGACGACTCGCGTCATGCCGCAATCAAGAACAACTACAGCGGCAAAGCCGGTTACTTCAAGGCCGCGATCGACATCTACATGCATGGTCTGATTGCGAAGACGCAGGAAACGCAGACCGCGCAGATGACTTGTTACGCCGGTACGGCCGGTGGCGTGATTTATGACGAAGGTACGGTTTCTTCGTGTGAGAACCTCGAGCCGATCGGAAACCTGCGCGAGTTTGACTGGAACTTCCAGAAGCTCTGGCTATCGCCCGCGATGCAAGCACGCCGGAAGAAAGCGCGCGACGGCTGTTTCTGCACGCACGAGTCAAACAGTTATTACCCATCGCTTGCCTTCAACCCGGGCCATTTGATCCAGATCAAGAAGCTCGAGCGCGAGATGAAGAAAGCGCGCAAGGCAGTTGAGAAAGCTGAAGCATTGCCAAATGCCGATTGCGAATTGCCGATTTGAAAACCAAAGCACCAGGTACAAAACACCAAGTACAAAATGCCGCAGCAACAACGCATCCCAAAAATCCTGATCATCTCGTCTGACACTGGTGGCGGACATCGCTCCGCCGCGGCGGCGATTGTCGCAGGTGTGCAGAAGTTTTTCGAAGGCGAGTCGTATGCGATCAGGGTCGTGCGTGCGGTGGAGGAGTCGCATCATCTCAGCGCCAGGTTAGTAGCTTTGTACAACTGGATCCTGCGTAACCGGCAGCACTGGATGAAGTATTACTACTGGTTCATAAATTGGTTTCGACCTGAGACGAGCCAGTTCTTCCACAAACGATGTGTGGGTTATGTCGTTGATATTTTCGAGCGCTGGTGTCCGCATATCGTCGTCAGCGTACATCCGCTCACGCAGCACATGTTTGCGCGGGTGTTGAAGGAGCTGAATCTTGCGGGGCGTGTGCCTCTCGTTTCGGTGGTGACCGACCCTTGTTACGGGTTTTGGAAGGGTTGGGCTTGCGAGGACGTGACTCTTTATCTCGTTGCCAGCGAGGATGCGCGCAGGCAATTGATTGACTACGGAGTCGCGCCGGAACGGATTAAGATTTCGGGCTTGCCCGTGCATCCGAAGTTTGCGTATCCGGGCGAAGAAGCTGCGCAGGCTGCGCGCAAAGCGCTTGGTCTCGATCCCGAGAAATTCACCGTTTTTGTGAACGCGGGCTGGATCGGCGGCGGCAACATTCCGCAAATCTTCAAGGAACTCGTGCACGGCGAACTCGATGTACAGGCGATTTTCCTGGCCGGCAAGAACGAAGATCTCCGAGTTGCGGCGGAGTCGCTCGCGCTCGAAGCGCCATTTCCGATCAAAGTGATCGGTTACTCGGATGAGATCGAGAAGTTAATGAGTGCGGCGAACGTTATGATATCGAAACTCGGCGGTTTGACGACGTTTGAAGCGTTGGCTTGTCGCGTTCCGATCATTGCCGACGTCATCACAGAGCCGATGCCGCAGGAAGCCGGCACCGCAAATCTGATCGCGGAACGTGGCGCTGGGGTGATGCTACATCGTTCGATTGACGTCGTTCCCGTCGTGCGACGGATGATGGAAGATGAGGTCCACTACTCGCGTATGCGCGCCGCCACCGTCGGCCTCGCGGTTCCCAACTCAACACGTCACATCGTCGAAGAGATCGCTGCTTTGATCCCACAGTCCGAAACACCAGTTCTCAGTGAAGTCATCTCCGCCTAACGAACCATCCACAGATTACACAGATTCATTTTTAAATAATCTGTGCATAAAGAAAGTCTTGACAAGCTGGTCCTAATCAACTAAGAACCACCTATCTCACAGGAGGGACCATATGCCTGCACGCAAGACCACTAAGAAGGCCGCAAAGAAATCCACCAAGAAAGCACTTCGACCTGACGCCGGACCAGTTCCGCCTTACGGTGATCCTATCCGGAAAGCCATTGCACGCGGGGACGCGCGTGAGATGAAGAGCGTAGCAGCGTCGGCCCGCAAATGGATGGCTGACGTACAGGCGGCACTCGATCAACTCGACAGCGCGCTCAAAAAGAAATAGACCTCGCAGCGTTATCTGCAGTTTGCGAAAATTACGTCGATGGCTGCTCCTACGCGTTATCTGTCTTCGCGGGATCGCTCTTCGTATGTACCCGTGCATGCGGTATGGGAGATCACGCTTGCCTGCGATCTGAAATGTCACCACTGTGGCTCGCGTGCCGGAAAACGTCGTGCAGACGAGCTAACGACTGAAGAGTGTCTCGATCTTGTTCGGCAGCTTGCGCGCATGGGAACGCGCGAAGTGACGGTGATCGGCGGCGAAGCCTATCTTCGTCGCGACTGGCTCGAGATCATTCGCGAAGTCAGAGACTGTGGGATGGACTGCACGATGCAGTCCGGCGGTCTCCATCTCACTGAAGATCGGATCAAAGCGGCGGTTGATGCGGGTCTGCAAGGGCTGGGAATCTCGATCGACGGTCTGAGAGAAGTTCACGATCGGGTGCGGGGAGTGAAAGGCTCCTTTGATGCTGCTTTCAAGGCGCTCCACGCCATCCAGAAGTGCGGCATCGACTCCAGCGTCAACACGCAAATCACTTCACTCGTGATTCCGCAACTGCGTGAGTTGATGAACCTCTTCATCGAGGCGGGCGCGACGAACTGGCAGGTTCAACTCACCGTGGCGATGGGCCGGGCTGCCGACAATCCTGAACTCCTGCTACAACCTTACGAACTGCTGGAACTGATGCCTCTGCTCGCGGAGTTGTTCGAGGAAGGTGCGGACAGGGGACTCCTGCTCCAGCCTGGGAACAACATTGGTTACTTTGGTCCGTATGAGTCTGTGTGGCGTGGCAGCGGCGACGATCGAATCCATTGGACGAGTTGTAACGCCGGACAGAACACACTCGGGATCGAAGCCGACGGCACGATCAAGGGATGCCCGTCGTTGGCTACTACCTCTTACGCAGGCGGCAACATCCGCGATCTGAATCTGGAACAAATCTGGTGGGATACTGACGAACTCAGCATCAATCGCGGCCGGACAAGTACCGGGTTGTGGGGCTACTGTGGCAGTTGTTACTACGCGGATGTGTGCAAAGCGGGCTGCACCTGGACCACGGATTCGTTATTCGGCAAGGCCGGCAACAATCCTTATTGCCATCATCGTGCGCTCGAGTTGTCTAAGAAGGGACTGCGGGAACGGATCGTTCAGGTCGAGAAAGCGCCTGGCACGTCTTTCGACCACGGGCGCTTCGAATTGATACTTGAGACGTTGGATGGAAAAGAAGTCTCGCACGCCGCAAACGACCTCGTACAGATCAAGCGAACTTCGGCACCAGCGGAATTGATCCTTTGCCGTGGCTGCAGTCGTCATGTGAAGGTTGGCACGAAGCTTTGTCCCTTTTGCGGTGGAGATATCGATTCCCTCGCGAAGCAGCACGACAAGAAGCTACGAGCAGCAAAGAAAGCCTATAAGCGTCTATTGAAACTCCTCCCCCAAGCCAAGCCATAGACAGGATTAAGAGGATGTTTTCAGGATTTACATGTTCATCCTGAATCATCCTGTTAATCCTGTCCAATACTTTCAGCCATGCACGACCGTCCTTGGATTCTTGGCATCAGCGCATCCCACAACGGCTCAGCCTGTCTGCTACGCGGCGATGAGATCGTCGTCGCGATTCAGGAGGAACGCCTCACGCGCTTCAAGCGCCATCGCATCTATGGCGCAGGACCGTCACACTCCGTTGCTTACTGCCTTAACTATGCGCGCATCGAACCGCGCGATCTGAGCTTGATCGTACTCTGCATTCAAGGCCGCGCGTCGGAACAGCAACACGACATCCGTCATGACCCGTTCTTAAATGTTCTAACCCATTCAATCCCGACGATCACGATTCCTCATCACTACGGCCACGCAGTAAGCGTCTTCGCGACTTCCGGCTTCGCTGACGCCGCAGTCCTGATCGTCGACGGCGCGGGTTCTCCAGTCGACGACTGCACACCAGACGAAATCAAAGTCCTCAAAGGAAAGTCCGACGACTCGTGGGAAACGATCTCGCTTTATCACGCTTCGGGTACGACTATCGTTCCGCTCGAGAAACACGCCGTCGACCGTGGCGCGTGGTACGTACCATACGACGGAGAGATGCCCGCGTTCGGTAGTCTCGGCGGAATGTTTTCTGCCACCGCACAGCAGATATTTGGCGAAGTGACCGAAGCCGGGAAAGTAATGGGGCTCGCTCCCTACGGTGAAAAGCAGTTTTCGACGAGTGCCTTCTTCGATATGGACAAAGGCCAATTTTGTTTCAAAGACGCAGTTCCACTTCGATTTCGACACTCTGATCGCTGGCCCAATCGGAAGACTGAATACGAAGCGCTTGCTAGTTCGGTCCAATCAGCACTCGAAGACGCCGTGCTTTATCTTGCCCAGCATGTGCGCGAGTTGTCGGGCAGCGCAAATCTCTGTTACGCAGGCGGCGTGGCGCTCAACAGCGTCGCAAACGAACGGATCATTCGTGAGTCGGGCTTCGAAAACGTCTACATCATGCCTGCGGCCGAAGACAGCGGCACTGCGATCGGCGCTGCGTATCACGGCCTCTGGCAACTGACGCAACACAATACGCGCAAACAAATACTGCATGATGCTCCCGGACGCTCGTATTCACCGGACGAGATCTCAGCCGCAATCGATCAGTCACCAAACGTCACGTCTGTTCATTCAACAGACGTGATCTCTGATGCAGCGCAATTGCTGTGTGAAGGCAAGATCATCGGCTGGTTTGATGGTGGAGCTGAACTAGGACCGAGGGCACTCGGACAACGGAGCATTCTGTGCGATCCACGACAACCGGATGCGAAAGACACACTGAACAGGCGCGTCAAAATGCGAGAGTCTTTTCGTCCGTTCGCTCCTGCCGTTCTGCTCGAAGAAGCGGCAAACTGGTTTGAGTTTGGCGATACAGTGCGCGAGAGTCCCTTCATGCTGCGAGTAGTTGACGTAAAGCGCGAGAAGCGAGAGAGGGTGCCGGCGATTGTGCATGTCGATGGGACTGGTCGCGTGCAAACGTTGACACGTGAAAATAATGGCAGGTTTTACGAGTTAGTTAAGCAGTATCATGCGGAAACAGGCGTGCCGATGCTTCTCAACACCTCGTTCAACCGCATGGGTGAGCCCATAATCGAAACACCCGCAGACGCGATTGCGTGTCTGTTGAATACGGGCCTTGATTGTTGTGTCTTCGAGGATAGAATTGTTTTCAAAAAGTAGGGTGAAGCGAAATGCCAGAAGCGGTCCCGGCGACTCATTTCAATCTCTTTCTGCTCCGGAATTTTCTGAACGCGGAGGCGTGCGCGAAGCTGCGGGCCGAGTTAGTTGCGTCACCGACCACGCAGGCGCCGGTTTACATTCAGGGAACCGAAGGCTCGATTCACGAAAACGTTCGCAAGACCACGAGCATGCATCCTGCCCAGGAGACGTTCGACCGGGTTCACAAGTTGTTGCTGGAGCAGACGTCAGCGCTGTCACAGCATTTCGGTGAAAACCTGACAGACTGTGAGCCCCCGCAGTTTTTGCGTTATCAAACAGGCGACTTCTTTGTGCGCCACCAGGACGGCAATCCGAGGCAGGACGACCACGATCATCTAAAGGTTCGTCGCATCTCAATCGTCGTGTTTCTGAACGGTTCTTTTACCGGTGGCACGCTCAACTTTTACGATCAGGCAAAGGAGTTTGGTCTCGAAGGTGAAACCGGCTTGCTGGTCGCTTTCACCGCCGACACCTTTCACGAAGTCATTCCCGTCACGAGTGGCGAGCGCTTCACGATCATCACCTGGTTCAGATAATCCTGTGAATTGAGTCAGTTATTGACTCTCAAATATGGGCTGGAGTATTGTGCGCCTGAACTCATCTACGGCCTGAATTCACCCGAGCCTCTGCGTCCTCGCACACTCGTTTAATCGGCCGTATGCGTCTTGCTCAGTTAGCGGGTGTTGTCCCAGCAGGTATTCCATACTTCTGTTCGACGCATTTTGTATTTGCGTGCGAACGAAGTTGACTCTTCCGCTATTCCTTTCAATGGAGAAGTGTCATGTCAGATCCAGATAACCCCCACGCAGGATCCTTGTGCGTCCGTACCACAATCTTAAGCACGCCACTAACCGTCATTGGTTTAGTTCTTATCCTGATGTTCTCCAGTTGTAGCTTGTGGCAATCTTCAAGAGCCAGGGATGACGCACTCCTGGCAGCGGAGCGTAAAAGGTTAGAGGCGGAAATCCGTGCCGAGCGGGAAGCTGCGATTCGTGAATTGCTGGCGCGAAACAACCCAGCCGAAACAGACTCCGACAAACACTGGCAGGAATTTCGCGAGGCATATCCTTACCACAGTCAAACGCTCGCGATGTCGGCGCCAAGTGCCGATGGCAGTCGCACGCTAATAATCTCTGAGCCGCCACCTCAATTTACTGCCGGCGACATCCTATTGCCGCTCGGCGGCCTGGTTCGCAATCATTCAGAAAAGAAGCAGAAAATCGGTTACGACGGTTGGGTCAAAGACCTTGTCGTTGAGATAGCAGGCGACAAGTCGACAGTTGATTCGGCTGTCAGTTCGGTAAACCGGCTGATCTTTGGCACTTCTTACAAATCATACGTCCTGCCGCTGCCGGCGAACCCACTAAACAACTCACCTTTCAATCTCGATCTGCAAGTTTCAACGGCCGAGCTAAAACAGTGGGCGCTCGACGACCAGGAGACGTTCACTCCGATCGAGGGCGGTGAAAGCGTCCTCTTACATAATTTGTTCGAACAGAATGTTTCGGGTGTTTACTATGGTGATCGTGGCGGATTAGTAGCGTGGTTTATTCCTAAGGGCCGCACTGTCGACGACTGTCGCGTCCAGGCGCGCCAATTCTCGATTGATTCGGATCTCATTGTCGGCGCATTCACTGACAATCAGGGAATCCTGATATTTGGACGCAACCGCCTCATCCCTGTTGATGTCCTGCCGCCGTTACGTGCGGAGACGCTGAGTCTACTCGGAGCCGTTCAGCAGGGACAATCAGGCAGGTTAGCGCAGAGCTACGAGCGGAATCATTTATTTGCAGGTCGATTCGAAGGCGAGAAGGATTGGGCGCCAATCCTGCTCAGCCCGGAACTTCGGGATACCGAATACGGAAGCCTTCTTAACATCACGGATCAACTACTCAAAGGGTGGTCCAATAATGGTGATACCCGCTATTACAATTTCAATTACCCGCGACCCAGACAGTGGCCATTTAAAGGCCCTTTGATCGAGCAACTCAACACTCAAAGTCTTACTTACAACTGGAACACTCGTGGGGCTGCTTACACGGTCGAGTTGGATGACTACACGGTGCTGGCGCTCAACCGCACCGGAGCGCTTCCGGTTAGTTACTATCCCATCGAGACGGGAGCAGAGGGAACGCCGGCAACTCTGACCGCCGAAGATCAGGCATACAACTACTTCGCTAACCTGAACGATCCGAATCTCGTCCGGGTGGTCCAATACGCCGCGATGTATCAGATATTTAGTGCTTTCGACATCGCGAAGCCCAGTACGCAACCCCCTTCAAACAGTCTGCCAGCTACAAAATTAGAAGAGATGACAGGCGGGTTGATGTCCGAAATCCGCAAGTTGTCTGAGCAAGAGCGGGAAGCATTGGCGCGCCAATTGGTTCCGCTCGTTTCAGCTCAACTCAGTGGCAAAGACTACTCGCAACAGCTCGTAGCAGAGCTTCTGTCGGGTCGCGTTGATGAAATAAGGGCAAATCTCCAGGCGAGGGGATATGTCAAAGGTACTTCCGAGTACGACTCCGCTTTCCAGGCCACGATGGCTGATTTGCGCAAGCAGGCAGACTCGGCGGTGAACGAACATCTCGCTGAACAAACGGACAAACTTTCCGAAGATATAACGAACCAGTTGCAACTCGTGGCCAACGGCGTCGGAGCCGATAACGGCAAAGCAGAGTATCTCCGGAAGAGCGCGCTTAGCCAATTCGCCGGGTTGAAGAAATTGCCCGCCAGATATGCTGAAGCCGTCGACACGCAATCTACCGGCTGGATTCACACACCTGCCGTCGTGATTTCCTGGAATGACGGAGCGCTTCTCGGAGGTATCGGCGGACATAACCTCGACGCCAGAGTCACGAAGTTTCGCGTCAGCGAAGAAGTGGCGCCCGGAACGACGCGAGTTGATGAGCAAGGGAATGTCCTGGTTAATTCACGAGATTTTGATCGGGTTAACAAGGTCGTGCGTGCGGCCGGCCGGGTTGAAGATAAATCAGCAGAGGAGATCTCGTCTGAACTCAACACCGCGCTCAGGCAAGTCGCGGAAACTCCACCGCGAACACAGCAGGTCGCACTGCACCTCTCGGAATCGTCTCCGCCTCTGCCACCGAATGGACCTCCCAAACCACCCCTTTCCTTTGCCGCCCCAGGCCCTGAGTTCGGAGGGGAACCGTGGACTACAGGATGGGGCAGACCGCGCTCGCAAGTGTCTGACCCCGTGCAAAGACTTCTTGCTCAACGGCGAGTGGATTTGCCTGGAGTCATTCTCCTCAATCGCGATTCCACGGGTCTTATAAGCATCGCCCACTCTGAGCGCTCACCCGCGATCAGAGCGACCAACACGGCAGACGCGGTCGATGTGGTGGTCTATTTAATGCACAGATCTCCGCAGGAGACTGAGTCGCTGAAGATGATGTTTGTTGGTGACTTTTCGTATCAGGATGTGATGAGCTTTCGCAAATCGGTCCAAGTGCGCGCCTACAGTGAAAAAATTCCGCGTGAAATATCGAGCGTCGTTGATCAAGCGCTGGCCGAGCCAGGTAAAGGAGGAGGCGGCGGCTCGGGTGATGGTACGCGTAACAGGCTACCGGGTGCTGACGAGAATGCTCCGCGCAACAATGGTCCAGGCGATGGCAAAGGTGGAAGCTTCGACGGAGCGAATGGTGAGAGTCCGATCGTAGTTTTGAAAAACCGAAGGTACGATTTTTCGAAAGCGACAGTTAAGGTCAATTCCGAGATAGTTGTTGAAAACAATATTCAGCGCAGTAGCTTCAGCATTGAAATACCGGCCGCTGACGCCGGTCCTCCCGGTCGATCCACCATCGAGTTGGGATTTCGCAAGTCGACACCCAAACGGGTAGTCACCGTCGCGACTCGTAGGGTCGCAGACGGGGTTAGAAACTTCATCAAAGGAATTAGAAACCAGTTAGAGGCTTTGACCATTATCCTGAAATTGCATTCTGAAGCTAAACGGGTCTCCAGGGAAATGGACATCGACATCGATGTGATCAAGGAGAACTTTGAAACTGGCCGAGGCGACTTGTACCTCGGGCAGAGAGAGGACATGGATGAGCCGCCCTCACTTGATGCAACCGCCGGTTAGTCCATCAGAATGCGCGCTGGCTATCGGTGTGCCGATTACTCGTGAAGATTTTCTGCATGATCTGACAAGCCCGGATTTGAAAGACTATGCTTCTCATTTGAAGCGAGTGAACTATATCTCCGGAGTCTCAGACGAATACTTTGGAAATCTTTTTGAAGCGAGTGCCAGGGTCGCGCAGAGAGTCTGTGACGAGGTGGAGGTACTCGGAGTGCATGTTGTGCGCTCTGCCGATTTACAGAAGACATCTGAGCTGCTCGCGCGGTTTAAAGTCGTCACCCTTGTGACTCACTGGCGCTTCATGAAAATACTACCCGAAGACATCCTGGATGTGCGCCAACTATGGGAGTCACTCGCAACGCCTAATGGTCGAGTACATTCGGCCGTGGCACGAGCCGTGTCAAAGGAGGATCCGCCTTTGTTAGAGGCTGCGCAAGCTCCGTTCGTGGCGTCGGCTGATTTCAGACTTCGATTGGCGAACGCATTGACTGCGGTAGTCGCCGCCGCGCATCGCCCCTACAACATGGCTTACGAAACCAGTGGGGCAGAGACCGTTGACGTGTCTGACGGCACCCTTGAACGCTTAACGCGTGTCGAACTTGAAGAATCATTCGCAGGTTTAATCGCACCAGGCAAATGTGTGGAGTTCTCTGACTGCATGCGAGCAGTTGGCGAAATTGTCAGCAGCGTTCCTGCGAGGTTCGATGGGGTGCTCGACTTGACGTCTTGCAGTTCAGTCATTCTTGGGAAGGCGATAAAGGTGATCCACCAAAATTGTGTTGTCGCTATGAATAGGTACGAGACATTTCTACATGTGGGAATGCCGCGTTATAAACTTGTTATTGAAGATCTGGCGCGGAAACCGGCTCCATACGTGGACATACTGAGTCGGTATCACTGAGCTTCAGAGGAACAGCCTGATGAAAACACTACGCCGTGCCCTGCTTGAAAACTTAGGGTCTGCCGGCATTCCCAAAGATGCGTTGGGAGGCGATGAGATGCTGGAGAAGGCCGTTGCCACCAGTCCGCCAATTGATCGCAAAAAACTTGAGCAAGATTTGAGGGCCGTCAAGAGAGACAATACAAAGTTCTTCGTCATTTGCGTGATAATGGTTGTCTTCCTGTTTCTTGTCTCAATCGGCGTGGTCCTGACGAACCTCAGCAAGCCTGACGTCATCAAGATAGTAATGGCGACATTCGGCGTATCGTGTGCCGGCTTGATCACATGGATGATTAGACTTTGGCGGGAGAAATCAAATACAGAGTTGGTGCTAGCCCTCGCTATTAACATGAATGACCTGGAGACCCTCAAGACAATTGTCGCAGTCCTGGTTCGAAAGCTTTAATTTACATCTCATCACGGATTCTTACTTGTTGAGACTGTTTGCCGGCGTAGAGCCGAGTTACTCAAGAAGGAGAATGCCAAACCGGTTTACGAACCGGCAAAGAGCGGTCGGTTACTTGTCTTTTATCCAGGCCTCACATTTTTCGATGGTGAGGCGGAATTGAGTTCAGACGGCTTCTTGAACTCTAACAACGATCCGCCGTGGGATACGTGGGTATACTTCGGTGAGGATTTGCCATCTTCAGGGCCTGAAGATCATCATCGTCGTTTTCTTCTTAGCTGGGTGCCTAATAGTTACTTGTCAGTCGTTCAACGTGGAATAGACGTGAATCCGGAAGTCTGTATCGAGTGGCTTAGCGAAGCAGCCGGCAGAGTCCCCGCTGAACTTTATCGCAGTGGTCTTTTGGAAAAGAGATCGTCTTCAAATCTGGTCACATCAAAACCACAAAAAGCACACTAGGCCCAACGACGAAACATTTGTGCTTTTTGTGCTTCTTTGTGGCAATTTTTGTTGACAGGACCACCGTTTAGCATTACGCTGCCGCGCGTTCCCTCGTAACTGAAACCCTTTTTCCGCTCGCAACGGTCTCTCCGTTGTTAGCTCTCACTTGAAACTCCAAAAAAGCTTCAAGCGATTCTGTGCCTCATTATCTTTGGGAGAATCATCCATGAGTACACCGCGTATTGCACAACAACGCAGCAAGCCGGACGTAAAACCGAGACCGATTCCGGAAGTTGCTCCCGAAATCAAACCCATTCCTGAGATCGCACCCATTCCGGAAGTCGCGCCTGAAATCAAACCGATTCCGGAAATTGCTCCGGAGATTAGACCAATCCCGGAGATCGCACCCGAGATCAAACCCATTCCTGAGGTCGCACCGGAGATCAAACCGATACCCGAAGTCGCGCCTCATCCGGAAATCAAAACCGAGATAAGACCAGTTCCCGAGATCGCGCCGATTCCGGAAGTCGCGCCCGATCCGTATCGAAAACCAATTCCGGAAGTCGCACCGGATCCATATCGACGGCCCATTCCCGAAGTCGCGCCTCATCCGGAAATCGCACCGGAGAAAGCACCGCGACCCATTCCGGAAATCGCACCCGATAGGGCACGACCGATCCCGGAAATTGCGCCCGAAAAGGCACCACGACCAATCCCGGAAATCGCGCCTGACAAGACTTCCAGGCCGAATCCCGAGATTGCCCCTGATTCTCCGAAAAAGACGTATTGAGCACAGCGGTCATCCACAGATTGCACAGAATCTTCTGTGTAATCTGTGGATGGCTTTTTTCGGAGGGTCAATTTGAAACCGGTTGCACTGATCAGCATGCCGACGCTGTCGGCGCGCTTCCCATCATTCCAGCTTGCACTGCTTAAACCAACTCTCGAGCGGGCAGGCATTCCCGTGCAAACTTTCTCCCTCTTCATGTACTTCGGGACGCATGTCGGATGGCGCGTCAACGAAACACTTGCGGATGTGTACCCGTCGATGGTGGGAGAGTGGATCTGGACCAAAGCCGCTTTCGGCGACTTTGCGAAGGACGAAGACTACTACGAGATCTATCGCGGCAATCTCGAAGCAATTTGTGCGCGTGCTGGATGCTCGTTCGACGAACTGCGTCGGCTCCGCGAACACGCGGCGCCGGGATTCATCGATTGGTGTCTCACGAGTGTTGACTGGAGTCGCTTCGGCGTGATCGGCTTCTCGGTTGTGTTTCAACAAACACTGGCGAGCATCGCACTCGCGCGAGCACTCAAAGACCGTTACCCGCACATCCCCGTCATGATGGGCGGTGCAACGTTTGAAGATGACATCGCGGAAGAGATCATGAAGGGCTGCCCGCAAGTGGATTACATCCACTGTGGCGATGCTGACGAAACGCTGCCGCAGGTGGTCCGACGTGTCTACTCGGGCGAATCAATGAAAGGCATGCCCGGAATCATGTGGCGTAGCGATCCTCAGGGGGGCGAGGTGGTCTTCAACGGCCGCGCACCAAATCTCGCCGACATGAACAAGACTCCCGTTCCGGATTTTGACGAGTATTTCTACGCTCGCAAAGAAGGCGGATACCAGTGGTGGGACGATGCGCAGGAAGTTTTACTGCCGATTGAAACTGCGCGTGGCTGCTGGTGGGGTGTCAAAAATCACTGCACGTTCTGCGGTCTGAATCGCGCCGGAATGGAGTTCCGTTCCAAGCGTGTTGACGACGTGATTCATCAACTCGACGAGCTCTCGCGACGCTACGGTATTCTCGACTTCAACGCCATCGACAACATCATCGAGCCCGATTACATCGACAGACTGTTTGGACAACTCAGCGAAGCAGGGTCAGACATTCGGCTTCACTACGAGGTGCGGCCGAGTCTTTCGCGTTTGCAGTTGAAGCACATGCGGAAAGGCGGACTGTTTTCAATTCAGCCGGGAGTCGAGAGTTTTTCGACGCACATTCTCAAGCTGATGAAGAAGCACACGACGGGTGTGCGCAATCTCGAGCTGATCAAGTGGTCCACTTACTACAATATTAATAACCTGTACAACATTCTGCTGCGATTTCCGGGCGAGACCGCTGAGGATTACCGAGCGCAGGTTGACGTGATTTCGAAGATCCACCACTTCCAGGCGCCGTGGGCGATTGCTAAAGCGCGCGCAGATCGTGGGTCGCCGATGTATACCGATCCGGAGTCGCAGTCGATCAGCCGTCTGGTGCCCTCCGCTTGTTACGACTATCTCTTTCCGAAGGATCGCTTCAACCTGAGTCGTGTGTCCTATTATTTTGAGCATGAGATGAGTAACACGGTTGATGATGCTCAGTACGAGGAGATCTTTGAGGCTGTCGACAACTGGCAGTATCGCTGGCGTCAGCGTCCGCGACCGTTTCTGCGTTACCGGAAGGCGTGGGCCACGATCATTATCAACGACGGCCGAAATGGTTCACCGAAGACGTCGACTTATACGGATGATTACGCGACGCTTTATGAGTACTGTGCTGACGCGCATAGCCGCAAGGAGATCTCGGCGAGGTTTGACGATGCGCCGTGGGTTGAAGGTGCGTTGGCGGAGTTTGTGAACAAAGATCTCATGGTCCACCTGGACAATCGTTATCTCAGCCTGGCACTCCCAGAGAATCCCTACTACTGAGTTTCAATGCGATCTTTGGACAGGATTAACAAGATTTGCAGGATTGTCAGGATTTATCTCGTAAATTTTGTTAATCCTGTAATCATGTCTAACAACTGATCATGTTGCGCGAGGCACTTTCGACCACTCTCAAATCACTACCTGAAAGCGTTCAGCAGCAGCGTGCGGAATTGCTCGAATTGCTGCAGCGCAATGGAATACTTTACCAGTCGGAAACGCAGCCGGTGCTCTCGCGCGATGGGACTTCGGCGCGCTGGATGCTCGATTCACTAGCGGTAACGCTATCGCCCGGAGGCGCACAACTTGCAGGACAGTGTGTGCTCGAACTCCTCAAACGATTCGACGGCCGTCAAATCGCAACCTACGGCGTAACGGGTATTCCGATTCTTCAATCATGCATCGTTCAGGATCCAAATTATCGTGGTTTGCTCGTCCGCAAAGAACGCAAGCAGCACGGGTCACTTAAATTGATCGAAGGCATCATCGATCCGAATGAGCCCGTGATCATCATCGACGACTCCGTCAGTTCCGGCACATGCATGACCGAAGCAACCGAACGCCTCGAGCAGGCCGGCCTGCGCGTCGAAGGCGGGATTTGCCTGGTTCGTTTCGGCTGGCAGAACGGCTACGCGCTCATGCAGCAGAGTGGCTATCACATGGAAGCCGTCTTCGACATTTGGGACGACTTCATCGCCTTTATGGACGACGAGGACAAGATACCGGCCAATCCATCCAAGAGATTTCCAACCTTCGACTGGGCAGCGGAGCAGGCGCCCGAACATCTTCATCCAGCGCAACTCGCGCGACTACTAGTTTCCGAATACCTGTCGTCGGGGAAGCTTCTGCGCCCACCTCCAAATCTCGACAAGAAATACGATTCAGCCGGCGGCGCGTGGGTAAGTATTCGGTCGCGCGCCAGTGTTTATAAACGACATGCTCGCGGTGGCTTCTGGCACTTTCCGGGTGAGGAGTCGAAGTCCGCGGCGGAGGACCTGGTGATGGCAGCAGTGAGCACGGCTGCGGATCTGCCAAAGGGTGAAGAAGGATTGAAGATCGTTGACGAGAGTGCGTTTGCGGTCACGTTCTTCAGCGCACTGGAGCGCTGCACTCCAGGACAACTCGATAACGATCGCTATGGAATTGTTGTCAGGAGTCTGGAACGCCGTGCATGGATGGGTGGCGCATTGCCGCGTATGCCGGGCATCGCTAACGAGTGGGCGCAGTTTCAACACGCGCGAATTAAAAACGCAAAGCTGATCTCGTTTGAGCCGTACGAGCTGTTTCGTCATGACGTGGTGAAAGTTGTCGAGCGGGGAGAGAAATGGCAGCCCACCGGTGTTCCAGCCCCGGAAGAAATTCCCTGGCACAAGGATCAAAAGATATGCGGTCCGGTCGCCGAGCGCGCACGAGATCTTGTGCTTGCGCAACTGCTCGAACGTCCGGAGTCGACGCAGGCATTGCCCGAGAAATTGCTTCTGAAGAACGTCGACTCGTTGTACCTGACGATCTATATCGACGGTCATCTGCGTGGCTGCATGGGCCAGAAGCTGAGAAACCTGGATGAGGATCTAAAAACGATTGCTAAAGCGGCACTTCGCGACGAGAGATTTGCGGGACGCACTTCAGTCAACGCCGACAACGTTGCAGTTACCGTTTCGTTTCTGTTTGATCCGTTGCCACTGGGTGAATGTCCGCCGGAAGAAGTTGTTAACTATTATCGCCATGGCGATCAGACGGTGATGGTCTACCAAAACGAGCGCGTTGGTTTGCTGCTGCCGTTTGTCGGTTCGTTCTGGAATCTCGACCCGGTTGGCTTTGCGCGCGCCGTGATTGAAAAGGCTGGATTGAGTGAGCCGCCGTATTACTGGGTTCGGTTTGACTGTGCGACGTGGTTCGCAGGGCGTGAGGGTGTTCGGAAGACGGTCGGAGGCTTCGGCGTATCGGAAAAGAAATTACCGCCCCTCGAGGAACTGATTCCGTATCTCGGCAAGCTGCATCTGCACTACCTGCTCAAACACTTAAAAGACGACGGCACGTTCTACTCAGGTTATCAACCTTTTCACAATCGACTTTACGAGTCACCCGATCTTGCACGGCAGGCTCATGGCGCGTGGGTGCTGGCACGCGCGGCGAATATATTCGGCGGCGACGACGTAAAAGGCGCCGCTGATGAAGTAATCGACTCGCTGCTGGCTAAA
The DNA here is from genome assembly GCA_046733695.1 of Acidobacteriota bacterium. Classification (GTDB taxonomy): domain Bacteria; phylum Acidobacteriota; class Blastocatellia; order Pyrinomonadales; family Pyrinomonadaceae; genus PSRF01. The sequence continues at coordinate 18,137 of JBKPPU010000294.1, read as the reverse complement.
CTCGTTCACGACGGAGACGACGTTTGGCTACAAAGTCCGGGCGAATCGTCAACCGTCGCCGAAATATCGTTTTTGCTACTCGCCCTCAGCAATCTTCGCAGAGACGATCAGCGTCGTGACGTCATGAAAGATCTCGCAGCTACTTTGTGGCGCTGCATTGAACTCCCACACGGTCGAATCATTACTCACCACAACGCTGACAATCCGGATGGTTATCAAGACTACTTTCCAGGGCAAGTCCTGCTCGCTCTTGTAGTCGCTTGCGAACAGAATGTTTCCGAGACAGATGAAGAACGATTACGCCGGGCCTTTCAATACTACCGCCATCGATTTCGCTACAAACGTCACTTCGGTCAGGTGTCCTGGTTGATGCAGGCGTTCAGCAAGTGGTGGCAGGTCACGGGCGAAGCGGAATTTGCCGAACTCGTCTTCGAAGTTGCTGACTGGTTGTTGGGCTATCAACAGGACAAGACCGGCGGTTTCATTAACGATCATCAGCCCGGCGCGCCCGGCTACACCACCGCCGTCTATCTCGAAGGCATCGCCGCTGCCCTGCGGATTGCCGATAACGAGCGTTCCAAAACATATTCCGACTCCCTTGCACGAGGCTTCGCATTTCTCGATCGACTAATCATTCAGGACCGCGATCGCGCCATATTTCCCAACCTGGATTTCGCCCTGGGTGGCCTGCGGCAGGGCCTTTATTACAGCGAAATTCGCACGGATTTTGTCCAACATTCATTGTCCGCGATCCTCGAATTCTGGCCACATGTTAGCGGCTCTAATTGACTGGGCACCGCTTTTCACGCTTTAATCAGCCCCGCGGCGGTTGGACTAACTCCCCATCTAATTAGGAGAAACAATCTTCTGTGAGTCTTTTGCTTGAGGGTAAACGCGCGTTCATAACCGGCGGAACGCGTGGTATCGGTGCGGCGATGTGCGAGGTATTTGCTCGCGAAGGCGCAGATGTGGCTTTTAGCTACAACTCGCGCGAGGACCTTGCCGCCGAAGTCAGTCAGAAAATTGAGGCTAACGGCCGCAAAGCGTTCAGCGCACAAGTCTCGGTCGTCGACCGCGTGGGAATGAAGAAGCTGACGCGCGAGCTCGTCGAAAAGTGGGGCGGTATTGACATCCTCGTCAACAATGCGGCGATCAATCGCGGCGATAACTTCGCCACGACCACCGATCGCGCCTGGGACGAGGTGATTCATACGAATGTCGACAGTCTGTTTGCGGTTACGAAGCCGATCTACAGGCAGATGATCCGCCAGCGCAAGGGAAGTATCCTCAACATCACGTCCATCGGCGCTCTGCGTTCGCTGCCGACAGCCGTTCACTACGCAACCTCGAAAGCCGCCATGATCGGTTTCACGAAATGTCTGTCGAGAGAAGCGGCCACTTTTGGTGTACGTGTTAATGCGATTGCAGCGGGGATCTTTGACACGGATCTCGCTCAGGCGCTGCCTGAACGCTGGCTACAAATGCACGATTTCTGGACCTCAGCAGGCCGGCTTGGAAAACCGGAAGAGCTTGCGGAATATGCGGCGTTCATGGTGTGTGAGCGAAATAGTTTCATGAACGGCGAAATCGTGATCGTTGATGGCGGTGCTGTAACTTAGCCACGGATTTTACTGATCAGAGCCACGGATTTCTTTTACTTTTCGTTCCAGATCCCGAAGTGTTCGTTGCATCTCACCAAGGCGCCGGAAGGCTGCGGTCGATCGAAGCCAATCCTTGTTATCAAACGCAGGAATACCCGAGATAACTTTGCCGGCCGGAATGTCGTGACTTGTCGCGCTCTTGGCTGTCAGAACTACGTCATCGCCAATCGTTAGATGACCTGCCACACCAGCCTGGCCCGCAAGGATTACACGATTGCCGATGTGTGAACTTCCCGCTAGGCCGACTTGCGCACAGAGCAGAGTGTCTTCCCCGACTGTGCAGGAGTGACCAATCTGCACGAGATTGTCGAGTTTCGATCCGCGTCCGATGCGACTCTCGCCAACCGAAGCGCGATCGATAGTTGTCGCAGCCCCGATCTCCACGTCATCTTCGATTACTACTCGTCCGGTCTGCGGGATCTTCAGCCAGTGCTTGTCTTCATCTTTCGCGTAGCCGAAACCATCGCAACCAATCACAGCGTTGTTGTGAATAATGACTCGCTCACCGACGACCGTGCGTTCACGAATCGCGACGCCCGAATGTATCACTGAGCCTCTGCCGATCGTCACGTCGTCGTAGATCGTGACGTTCGGATGGATGCGCACCTCGTCTCCGATAAAGACGTTGCGTCCAATCACCGAGCACGCGCCGATAGCAACACTTTTCGCGAGTCGAGCGGTCGGATCGATCACGGCTGATGGATGTATGAACGGCTCGATTTCGGCTTCGGGATTGAAGATCCGCAAGGCGCGCGTATAGGCCAGATAGGGATCTTTTACGCGCAGTATCGCGATCTGCCGGTCTGTTTGCGCGTCTTCGCTGAGATAGATCGCGGAGGCATGGGTGCTATTAACCCGCGGCGTGTATCGTGGATTCGCGAGGAACGTAACTTGTCCTTCGCCTGCTTCATCCAGCCCCGCTGCGCCAACGATCTCAAGGTCGTCACTTGCACCTTCGACACGTGCACCCGTGCGTTCAGCTAATTCTGATAACTTCATATCCTGTCCATCCTGTAAAATCCGGAAATCCTGTCTATCACATGATCGACACCGGATCGATCTCCAAATTTATCGAACGAAGATTAGCTCCCTTATCAGCTACCGCTTTCAACGCCGCATCCGCAACCTCGCGCAGATCCTTTCGACTCCGCGACTTAATCAATATCTGAAAACGATGTTCACCCTTCAACCTGGAAAGCGGCGCAGGCGCTGGACCAAGAATGCGGCACTTCCGATCCTGGTTCACCAGATCGAGCTGCTTACGAAGCTCGAGACTGTCTGATCTTACGCGACCAAGATCCGGCCCATGAATCAACAGACTGGCCAGCGCCACGAACGGCGGATACGAATGGTTTTGCCGGTAGCGAAGCTCTTCCTCGAAGAATCCTTCATAATCCTGCGCACACGCGTGCTGTAAAGAATAGTGATAAGGATGATAAGTTTGAATCAATACGCGCCCGGGTCGATCGCCGCGTCCTGCACGCCCTGCAACCTGTGTAATCAACTGGAAAGTCCGTTCGGCTGAACGAAAGTCCGGCAACGCCAGACCGGCATCGACCGAGACGACGCCGACCAATGTGACGTTCGGAAAGTCGTGACCCTTGGCAAGCATCTGCGTCCCGACGAGCGTATCGATCCGGCCCGCACTGAAATCAGCAAGTGATTGCTCGAACACTTTCCGGCGAGCGGTTGTGTCGCGATCGATGCGAGCCACACGAAGGGAAGGGAAAAGCAGCTTCAACATCTCCTCGAGTTGTTCTGTTCCCTCGCCGACGTAGTAAATGTATTTCTTGCCGCATGATGGACAGACACGTGGAACCGGTTCGCGGTGGTTGCAGTAGTGGCAAACAATAACGCGTTCACTGCGGTGATAAGTCAACGTCACATCGCAGTTCGGACACTGCACCGTCTCGCCACACGAACGACAGAGTATGTAGCTCGAGTAGCCGCGCCGGTTGAGCAGAATGATCGACTGTTCTCCACGTTCGCGCGTTTCCCGGATCGCTTCCAGTAACTCATCCGAAAAAACGCGCGGCTTTGCGTGTCGCGCAAACACGGTTCGCATGTCGACGATCTTCGCCTCAGCCATCGGACGCGCGCCGATGCGTTCGGGCAACCGGACAAACTGGTACTTGCCTTTGCGCGCATTGTGAAACGATTCGAGTGATGGCGTGGCTGAACCCAGGACCACCGTCGCCGATTCCTTTTGCGCGCGAACGATGGCGACGTCGCGGGCGTTGTAGTAAGGCGACTCCTGCTGCCTGTAAGACGCTTCGTGCTCTTCATCGACGACGATCAAGCCGAGGTTCTTCACGGGCGCAAACACCGCGGACCGCGTTCCGATGACGACACGAGCTTCACCGTTTCGCACGCGCGTCCATTCGTCAAATCTCTCTCCCTTTTGAAGCGACGAGTGGAAGATTGCGACTTGATCTCCGAAGCGCGCGCGCAGACGTCGTGAAAAGACAGGTGTCAAAGCGATCTCAGGCACGAGCATCATCGCTGAACGACCAAGACTCAGCGCTTTGCTCATCGCGCGCATGTAGACTTCGGTCTTGCCGCTGCCAGTTACGCCGTGCAGCAGAAACGCCGAGTAATCGCCCGTGTTCATCTGCTCTTCGATCTGGGCGAGAACAGTTGCTTGTCTGGTAGTGAGGTTGTGTTCTACATCGCTGATGCCGAGGTTCCCTGACAACGGATCACGACGAATAGCTTCGACGTAGGTTTCCAGCAGAGCTTTCTTTTCGAGAGATGAAACTGTCGAGGCGCTGACGTTTGCGTCTTTTATTAACGACTGGAGCAGCATTGGACCACTGGCGGTCAACGTGTTGAGCACGCGGCGTTGCGCGTCGGTGAGTTTTTGATCTTCTGAGGATTGCAGCAGTCGAACGAAGCGGCGCAGCTTTGGTCGCACAGCCGTCGCTGTCTTTCGTTTCGGAGACATGCCCGGCGGCAATGCGGCTTTGATGACTTCGCCGATTGGACACGCGTAATAATCGGCGACCCAGCGGGCCAGTTGCAGGATCTCAGGACCACAAACCGGTGTTTCGTCGAGAAGTTCCTTTGCGTCTTTGATGTCTGACTCGACGAGATGCGCCGTGGGCTCTTCTAACAAATCAAGAATGTAGCCAGTAACAACACTGCGTCCGAGCGGCACGACGAGACGCGCGCCCACCTCAGCCTGGCCGGTCTGTTCTGGGGTCAGACGGTAAGTAAATGTTTGAAACACGTGAAGCGGTACCGCCACTTCAGCGTATGAGGTTTTGTCCACGGAGTTCACAGATTAACACGGATCATTCTGTGTTCGTCCGTTGCCCGTCGAGATAGTCGCGAACTTTTTTCAAGTCTTCCCATGTTTCGCGTTTCTTCGATGGATCGCGCAGCAGGTAAGCAGGATGGAACGTAGGCATCACTTTAATACCTTTGTAATCCTGGAAGCGTCCGCGCAGTCGGGTGATGCCTTCGCGCGTGTCGAGAAGATTTTTCATCGCGGTATTGCCCAGCACCACGATCACTTCCGGCTGCACGATCGCAATCTCGCGCAGGAGGTAGGGCTTGCAGGTTGACGCTTCTTCAGTTGTTGGGGCTCTGTTGCCTGGTGGGCGGCAGCGATTGACGTTACCAATCAAGACTTGTTCGCGTTTCAAACCGATGGCTTCGATGATCTTCGTCAGCAACTGTCCCGCGCGTCCGACAAACGGGCGAGCTTGGGCGTCTTCATCAGCACCCGGCGCTTCACCGACAAACATTAGTCGCGCTTTTCTGTTTCCTTCGGTATGGACGACGTGCGTGCGTTCGAGATGCAGCGGACAGCGAGTGCAGTCGCCGATCTCGGTGTGGATCTGTTCGAAGGATTCGGTTGAGGGTGTGAGTTTTGCAGGTGCGGGAGCCATTTCGCCGAAGAGAGAGGTGACAGGCTCCGATGCGATAGTCGGTTTTGAACGCGGATTAGGCGGATCAACCCGGATACCTTCGACTCCGAGTGCGCGCAAGTGTTCGAGTTGTTTCTTTGTTTCAGTGAGAAGATCCAGAATCTCTTTGGGCATATTTTAGTTGCACTATAACATCGAGAATACGATCGGCGGCTTCTCGCTTGGACAATAATGGTAATGCGTCATTGCGATCATTAGTAATTATCGTAATCGCATTCCTCGGCGAATCGAAACCAGAATCGTGACGCGTTACGTCGTTTGCGATGATCGCGTCCAATTTCTTAGTACGCAGTTTCTCTTTCGCATTCTTGACGACGTTCTCAGTCTCCGCTGCAAAACCGATCACGAGCATCCCGTTCGAGCGTGAAGCTGCGACCTGTGAGAGCACATCCGGCGTGCGTTCGAGAGTCAACGTTATCGAGTCGTTTGATTTCTTAATCTTTTGGTCTGCTCGTTGCGTGGGACGATAATCTGCGATCGCTGCAGCGCCGATAAAAACTGACGCACCGGCACTCTCGCGTGCAACTGCTTGCGACATCTCTTCTGCGGATAGTGCGTTGACGACACGCACACCTTTTGGAACTGCTACCGTCGTCACACCTGCCACAACAGTCACATCAGCACCACGCTTCAACGCTGCCTCGGCAAGCGCGAATCCCATTTTCCCTGACGACCTGTTTGAGATAAATCGCACCGGATCGATCTCTTCGCGAGTTGCGCCGACCGTTATTAGAAGTCGCTCACCGCTGAGATCTTTGGTTGCCCCCTTGAGAATATCGAGTGCGGCGGCAACAATCCGCGCCGGTTCACTCAAACGCCCTGGTCCAATCGTGCCGCACGCCATCTCGCCGGCGTCGGGTTCGACAAAATGCACTCCGTCCGCTCGCAGTCGCTCCAGATTTCGTTGCGTGGCCGGGTGCTCCAGCATCGTCGTATTCATTGCGGGGGCAATCAACACCGGAGCAGTGCACGCGAGATAAGTCGAACTGAGAAAATCGTCAGCGATACCGTTCGCAAACTTCGCAATCGTGTTTGCGGTAGCGGGCGCGACGATCAAAAGGTCGACGGTTTGTGAAAAGGTGATGTGAGCAATCGGATCCGGGTTATCAGGTGCGTAATCGTCGACGACGACGTGATGACCGGATAGTGCGCGAAACGTCAGCGGCGTCACAAACTCGCAGGCCCGTTTGGTCATTGCCACGTGCACGTTGCAGCCCGCCTTTTGCAGTCCACGCAAAACTTCGACTGCCTTATAGGCCGCAATACCGCCGCAGACTCCGAGGGCAATGTTCGGATACGCTGAAGAAGCTGGAGGCTCAGGAGAAGACATACCGCTTAACGGAAATCGAAGATCAATGTAACATTGCCGAAAGACGGGCGCAATTTTGGTAATCCGGCTGCTGGTATAATCCCGCAGTCACAATAAAAATACAGGATTACCTCCCGCCAGGAGCAAAGCCATGGCAAGTATCAAGGGAAGATTTTCCGCCGTTCTGTTGCCAACCTTTCTATTAGCAGCCCTCTGCACCCTCACGCCCGTTCACGTAAACGCGAATCCGCAACGCTCAGATGACGAATTTGGTCCCGTGGTCCGTGCCTATCTGGGATACCTGCGCAATGAGCAGGAGGTCGTGGATGATCGCGTCAGTCGTCGCGAAGTAAGTAGCACGTATTATCGACATAATTCGAATCGCATTAAGGCTTTACGTCAGATGGCGATCCGGCTTGCGCGGGAGACTCACAACGATTATTTGCCGGAGCTCGAGGCGGTTTCCGCGGAAGAAATGAGGCTCTTGTTCGGTTCAAATCCACCCTTAACGACTAGTCTGAAGGTGGGGGAAGTCCTGCGGAATACATTCCGATATTTGGGGGTAGTTCGGACGACTGGCGGCAACTTCTATCTCTTCGCTCGTCTCGACCCGTACGAGCAGGCCGAACAGACTGAAAAATCGTCTGCCGTTCGTCGACCTTAAGAGCCGGCTTGACGCTTGGACCACCCTGTCCCAAAACTGCACCACTCACGCGCTCGCGATGCCCGACACAGTTTTGTGGCAAAGTTAAGCCAAATGATTGTTGACAGAGGGCTTGTATTAGTGTAATAAATTCAATGTTGGTGGCCTAGAGGCCATAAATCCCAAGCATTAACGGGCTTTGAGAGTTGCTCAACAACTCATAGTTTTTCCCACGACTGTTCGGCCGTCGCGGTACGCAATAAAGACCTTTGTGTTTCACTATACGGGAGGAAAGTTAATGATCAGCAAAACTTGGAGCCGCAAGTCCATCGCGACCTTGGTGGCGGTTGCCGTTTTGAGTGTTTACTCAATGGTGGTGTTGGCTGCGCCAGGTGCGAAAGCGTCAGGCGAGCTTTCGGTAAGCGGACAAGTCACGGTGAATGGTCAAAAAGTGATTTCCGGTGGCACGGTTTTCACGGATTCAACGATTAGCACCGCGGCTCAAAGCAGCGCTTCAGTGAGCATCAGCAAGGTCGGTCGAGTTGAACTCGCACCCAATAGCAATCTTCGCCTCAGCTTTGCGGCGAACAGCATCACTGCAATGCTCGAAACTGGTAGTGCTCAAGTGTCAACGGTTACTGGAACTACAGTTAACCTGACAACCAAAGACGGTACTGTTGTTGTAGACGGCAGCCAGGCTACGACGTTCACAGTCAGCGCTTCACGTGGACGCACCTCAGTGTCGACGCTTGCGGGACTCGCGCAGTTCAAGACTGGCGGCAGCTCGAAGCAGGTTGCTGCTGGCGAGAGTGCAACCGCTGGAACGCCGAATCCACAGACCGATGATGACGACGATGATCTGAGCGGTGGCGCGTTGGCAGTGTTGCTGCTGGCCGTCGGTGGTGCGGTGGCTGGTGTTCTCTACGCCGCGTTCCATAACAACGACCTTAACTTTGGCGGCAGCGTTACCGTAGTCAGCCCGACCAAGTAAGCTCGCTGAGTAAGCTCGTTCGGCTTGAGTAAAAACACTGTGGCACTGGTAACCAGCGCTGCGGTCAGCTAAATTGACCTTGCGGGTCACGCGAATTTAACACGCGTGACCCGCAAGGTTTTGAATGTGTAGTGAAGTTAGAATCAGGTGGTTCCCAGTGTTCTGGCCGCGGCGCGGCCAAATGTTTATAGTCCCTTGGGTTGGCAACATAGGGCTCCTCCGGAGCCCAAATACATTGGTTGATTTGTAGCTATAGACATCTGGTCCCTCCGGGACCAAATTCACAATTCGCTCGGGTCAGGGATTGGTTAAATGCATATTGCTGTCATCGGCACCGGTTATGTTGGACTTGTAACCGGCGCCTGCTTCGCTGAGTTTGGTGTTGACGTAACCTGCGTCGACGTTGATAAAGATAAGATCGAGCGTTTGCTCCAGGGCGTGATGCCGATCTATGAACCAGGTCTCGAACAGCTTGTATTGAAGAACACTCAAGCCGGCCGCCTCCGATTCACCACCGACGTTCGCCAGGCTGTAGAACAAGCCCTCGTTATCTTTCTCGCTGTAGGAACACCTCCAAAGCCTGACGGCTCGCCGGATATGAGTTACGTTGAGGCTGCGGCTCTTTCCATTGCCGACTACATGAATGGCTACAAAGTGATCGTCACGAAGTCGACTGTGCCGATCGGAACGGGCGAACGTATTCGCGGGTTGATCAGTGAACGCAAGAAGACGCGAGCAAATTTTGGTGTCGTTTCGAATCCGGAGTTTCTCAGAGAGGGCGCCGCAATCAACGACTTCATGCGTCCCGATCGCGTGGTAATTGGCAGTCGCGATGAAGAAGCAATCGCGATCATGAAAGACCTGTATCGCCCGCTCTACCTGATTGAAGCCCCGTTTGTTATTACTTCGCTTGAGGCTGCTGAGCTCACGAAATATGCGGCCAACGCCTTTCTCGCGACGAAGGTCTCATTCATCAATGAGATCGCGAATCTGTGCGACAAAATAGGTTGCGACGTTCATGACGTGGCGCGTGCGATCGGCATGGATAAAAGAATCGGTAGCAAGTTTCTTCACCCGGGACCGGGTTTTGGCGGATCTTGTTTCCCGAAGGATACGAGAGCGCTTTCGTCAGTCGCACGGCAGTACGATTCTGCGTCGCTGATCGTCGACGCTGTGATCGAAGTTAATCAGCGCCAGGGCGAGATGATGCTGGCGAAGATACGCAAGCTTGTTGGTCCACTCGGTGGAAAGACTGTGGCTGTGCTCGGGCTCGCGTTCAAGCCCGAAACCGACGACATGCGCGAGGCGCCCGCGCTTGGAATCATTCGCAGCCTGCTGGCCGAAGGCGCAAAGATCTGCGCGTATGATCCAGTGGCAAAGCACGAGGCAATGAAGCTGCTACCCGAGATTGCCTATGCTGACGACGAATACACCGCGGTCCAGGGCGCAGACGCGCTCGTCTTCGTCACGGAGTGGAATCAATTTCGCGCGCTCGACATGATCCGAATCCGCGACTTGATGACTACACCGAAGATTGTCGACTTGCGAAATATTTACGACCCGGAAGACATGAGAGAATTCGGCTTTGAATACGTCGGTGTTGGCAGGTAAAAAGAAAACAGGATGTCACTAACAGGAATTGCTCTCGTAACTGGAGGCGCCGGCTTTATCGGGTCTCACATCGCTGCGGCACTGATGAAGGACGGCGCGCGCGTCCGCGTTCTCGACGATTTATCGACAGGTCATCGTGAGAACATCGCAGAGATTGGTGGCGATCTCGATTTCGTTCAGGGTAGTGTGGCCGACGAGCAACTGTTGAATAAGGTACTCGACGGCGTCGAAGTGGTTTTTCATGAAGCGGCAATTCCATCCGTGCCGCGCTCAGTCGAGGCTCCGCGTCAAACTCACATTGCATCAGTCGACGGCACCTTCTCTTTGCTCGTTGCGGCCCGTGACAAGAACGTGAGGCGAGTTGTCTACGCAGCTTCGAGTTCGGCTTACGGCGATCAGCCAACGTTGCCGAAGGCTGAGCAGATGTTGCCGGATCCGTTGTCTCCTTATGCGGTAGCGAAGTTAGTGGGTGAGTATTACTGCCAGGTGTTTACGCGAGTCTACGGGTTGGAGACAGTTTCACTGCGTTACTTCAATGTCTTTGGGCCACGACAGGATCCGGGCTCGCAGTACTCCGGGGTTGTTTCTCGATTTATCAGCACGTTGTTGTCGGACGAGCGGCCGGTGATCTATGGAGACGGAGAGCAGTCGCGCGACTTTACCTACATCGATAATGTTGTCGCAGCAAATCTGAAAGCGGCCTCAGCTAAAGATGCGGCGGGGAAAGTAATCAACGTCGCGAATGGCGAGCGCATCACGCTAAATGAATTGCTTGCTGAGTTGAAAGATTTGACTGGGAAACAGGACGTGACGGCGGAGTATCGCGAGCCTCGCGTGGGTGATGTGCGACATAGTCTCGCGGACATCACGCTGGCGCGGCAGTTCCTCGAGTACGAGTCAAAGGTAGGATTGCGCGAAGGACTGCAGCGAACGATCGATTGGTGGAAATCCAGCCGGTTTAGCCGCGGATAACGCGGATTGATTACGGATTTGGATCAAAGAGCGTCTTCAAACTCTTCACATAAGGCGGGCGAGCAACTCCTTTATCAGTAATGATAGCGGTAATGAATTGATGTGGAGTCACATCAAACGCCGGATTGTGAACGTTGATGCCGTCCGGTGCGAGTTGATGGTCTTTGATGTGAGTTATTTCCATCGAATCGCGCTCTTCAATCGGTATTTGCTCGCCTGAAGCAATCGATAAATCGAGTGTTGTTAGCGGCGCAGCAACATAAAAGGGCACACCGTGTTCGCGCGCGAGGACTGCGACCATGTAGGTTCCGATCTTGTTCGCGGTGTCGCCGTTCGCGGCGATGCGATCGGCGCCGACCACTACTGCATCAACCTTTCCGTTCTTCATCACGTGACCAGCCATATTGTCGGTAATTACTGTGACGGGGATGTCGTCCTTCGCCAGTTCCCACGCAGTTAGTCGCAGACCTTGAAGAAATGGGCGTGTCTCATCCGCGATGACGGCGATCTTCTTTCCCGCATCGCGTGCGCCGCGAATAACGCCGAGAGCAGTGCCGTAATCACCCGCAGTTGCGAGAGCGCCGGCGTTGCAGTGTGTGAGCACGGTGGCGCCGTCCGGAAGTAATGGTCCACCGTGACGGCCAATTGCGCGGTTTGCCGCAATGTCTTCTTCAAAGATCGCGAGCGACTCGGCGACGAGTGCTTTCTTGACCTGCTCGACGTCCTTCAGATGTTTGTTCTTCTGAAATGTCTGGCGCATTCGTTCGATGGCCCAGAAAAGGTTCACTGCAGTGGGCCGAGTCTTGCTCATCACGTCGCAAATGTACTGCAAATCGTCATCCAGATCGGCGACGGAAGTGCCGACCGACTGGCTGGCGCCGAGCGCGATTCCCATTGCTGCCGCAACTCCGATTGCGGGTGCGCCACGTATCACCATCTTGCGGATGGCCTCGGCCACCTCATCGTAGGAACGCAGCATCAGGTAGGTTTCTTCGGAGGGCAGTAGCCGCTGGTCCAGCATGCGTACGCCGTCTTTCGTCCATTCGACTGTTTTGATCATCGCCACGCATCTTAGCAGTCGCCACAAAAAGCACAAAAAGCACATGAAGAAGAAGAGCATCCTTCGTATGTGCTTTTTGTGCTTTTTTGTGGCAACCTGTGCTCCTGTGTCTCGAAGAGCGCTGATAATCCTATTACTACTCGCGATTTCGTTCGGCTGTAACTCTGGCGGGGGGCGACGTGTTTCGTTGCCGGCGAGAGTGACGAGAGTTGTTTCGCTCGCTCCGAATCTCACCGAGATTGTTTTTGCCGTGGGTGCCGGTGACAGGCTGGTGGGACGAACGAGCTATTGTGACTACCCGCCGGAGGCTAAAGCGGTCGCTGAGATTGGTGACACGCTGCATCCGAGTCTCGAACGCATCATCGCCCTCAAACCTCAAGTGGTTTTGATCTCGACGTCGTCGCAGCTCGAAGTATTCACGCAAGAACTTCAAAACCAGAACATCGCAGTTTTCGTCACCGATCCACACGATCTCGAAGGCGTTTTCCGATCGATCCAGCAGGTTGGCGAAATGTTGGGCCAGAAGGATCAGGCAGATCAGCTGGTGACGAAACTTCGGGAGCGCACTACGGCAGTAGAACAAGCAGTGAAAGGCAAACAGCCTGTGAGTGTGTTTTACCAGGTCTCGGCTGAGCCGCTTTACACTGCGGGACACGACGCCTTTGTTACCGATCTCATGCGCAGGGCTGGAGCTGCATCCGTTACTGCAAATGTTCCGGGCGCGTGGCCCAAATTCAGCAATGAATCGGCCCTCGCCGCCAGACCGGATGCGATCATTCTGCCCACCGGCGGCTCGATGGGTTCAGTCAACTCGGATGTCACTGAAGCACTGCGCAAATCACCAGCAGCGCTCCAGGGTCGCGTGTATAAGATTAACGACGACTACCTTACGCGCCCTGGACCACGAGCGATTGACGGGCTCGAAGCAATGGCGCGCGCTCTTCATCCCGAAGCCTTCAAATGAACCGGGTCACTCTTCGCAAGACATTGATCTCGTGTGCGCTGCTTGGAGCCGTGCTGCTTCTGGCCATCGTCTCGACGTCGTTGCTCGGAAGTGAAAGACTCCCCGCGCGGGCCTCGTTATGCGCGCTTGCGTCTCTGGGCACGAGCACGTGTGGGTTGACGCAGGATCAGTTCGACATTCTGTTCCAGATACGACTTCCGAGAATTCTGCTCGCTGCGGCAGTCGGCGGCTCGCTCGCGACCGCCGGTGCAGGCTATCAGGCGCTGTTGCGAAACCCGCTCGCCGAACCTTACCTGCTCGGCATCTCAAATGGCGCTGCGGTGGGAACAATGATCTCTTTGGTGTTCTTCGGCGCGATTGAATGGACCCGTCCATTACTCGCGTTTAGCGGAGCATTTGCGGCGACATTCGCGGTTTATCGCCTCGCACGCGGGCGCGCCGGTGCAACACCCGAGCGTTTGATACTTGCAGGCGTGATTGTCACGACCTTTCTCTCGTCGGTGATTGTTTTTGTGACCACTCTGATGGATGCGACGAGAATTCGATCGTTCACTTTTTGGCTGCTCGGCGATCTCTCGGGAGCAAGCAAGGCGCTGTTGCCGGTTGCTATCACGATCACAATTCTCGGCGCGCTCGCCTTAACGCTGCACGCGCGCTCTTTGAATCTGCTGATGCTTGGCGAGCGCGACGCATTTGATCTGGGAGTTGAAGTCGGGCGCGTGCGCATCGTCGTCTTTCTGGTCGCGAGTCTGCTAGTGGGAAGTTCGGTAGCGGCGAGTGGATCGGTGGGTTATGTGGGATTGGTTGTTCCACATCTCGCGAGGCTCTCACTCGGCAGCGACAATCGCATCAGCATTCCGGCGGCAGCACTTGGCGGAGCGCTATTTGTAATTGTTGCCGACACCGTCGCGCGAACGATCATCGCACCGCGTGAACTACCAGTTGGAGCTATAACAGCGCTCATTGGCGCACCGCTATTCATCTATTTATTGAAGAGGGTCTGAATCATTTGCTCGAAGCCCGTGACTTAACTGTAGCCTACGACCGTCGCATTGCGCTGGCGGATCTCACGCTTTCGTTAAATGCCGGTGAGATAATCGCGGTTATCGGTCCGAATGGCGCCGGCAAATCGACTCTGCTTCGTGCACTCAATGGGCAGATTCCCAAACTCTCAGGCGCCATCATGCTTGACGGTCAGCCGCTCGAGCGACTCAATCGCCGCAGCATCTCCAGACAAATCGCAGTAGTCGCTCAGGAAGCGGAACTCCGTTTCCCAGTCACCGTGCTCGAATTCGTTCTCGGTGGCCGTTTTGCATGGGCCACTAATTCGGGCTGGGGTTGGGAAACAGAACGCGATCTTGACGTCGCGACTGCCGTAATCAATGAAACTGAACTGAGCGATCTGAGTGCGCGGTTAATGAACGAACTGTCTGGCGGTGAACGTCAACGAGCCCTCATGGCCCGTGCACTCGCAACCGAAGCGCCGATTCTCCTCCTTGATGAACCCACCGCGAACCTCGATCTTTCACACCAGGCCACGTTGTTGACTCTGGTCCGGATGCGTTGCGACCAGCATCGATCAGCGGCACTCGTCGTAACTCACGACATCAATCTCGCAGCCCAGTTTGCCAATAAGATTACGTTGATGAAAGAGGGAAGAGCAGTTCACTCAGGCACACCCAAAGACGTTTTGAGACCGGAGATACTGCAGGAAGTATTTGAGGTGAAGGTTCTGGTCGACACGCATCCGATAACCGGTGGGCCGCGCGTGACCCCAGTTATCTCCGCGTAAATCCGTCCCTACATCCGTGTAATCTGTGGCTCAGGTTGCAAGGGTTTGGAGATCGCGGACGCAAGTGCGCCACTTACCAGAACTCTCCCTTGCAACCTGAAAACGAGACTTAATCGGATGTTTTCGTAAACAATCCGCCGGCGAGAAAGATGATGCCGAGCAGCGCGTGAATGCCGTGATCGGCTTTGCCGAAATGCAATGGTCCCACCATCCACATCCGGTCTTCGCCGGTCCCGAGCGCGAATCCGAGAATGCCAAGTGCGAGATAAACCACGCCGAAGACAAGTGAAAAAGTCTTTGCTCCGGACAACGTTCCCGCAAACCCAAAATAAAGGGCGATAATGCCCGAGACGATGTGAACCAGATTATGCGGTGTGGAAAGGTGGGCTCCGAGTAGCTCAGGTGCGGCAAATCCACATACACCCACCAACAAGAAAACGACTCCCAAAATCTTGCAAACCGTCTTTGCCATTCTCACTCGCTCCTCTGAAAGAGTTTGGAACCGAGCGGCGCTGCGCCAAGCAGATCCGGGCGACCGCGTTTCAATGACCCTGTAGGTTCTATTTTGGTGCGCCGCATGTATACCAGAGAGAGGCCTCACTTGCAAAGAATTTTAGCCACCTTGGAGTGCGCCAACTTGTTGGCGCTTTAGTATTGGTACCAAAGCGGTGCCAAGGCACCGCACTCCAAGGAGGTGTATACTATCGGGAAAGTTTTTAGAAATAAGAGGTGGAACCATGGGTGTAAGTAGAATTCTCTTCGCAGCGGTGTTTCTGTCTTTAGCGGTATCGGCAGTTAACGCGTACACAGTGGTGATGCGTGATGGCCGCCGTGTTGAAATACCGAATGACTTTACCGTTACAACCTCCACGCTCACTTACGATGTTGGTAAGGGAATGCAGGTAACGATCCAACTCAACACAGTGGATATTGCCGCAACTGAGCGAGCCAACGGCGGTTCGCAGGGATCGTTGTTGCAGCGAGCTAATGAACTAACTGTTGAGCCACAGACTCGCCGGAGTAGTGCGGGACGGACCATCACGAATGCGGATCTCGAGAAGTACCGCAACGCACGCGTCGAAGGTGAGAACCAGCGCAAGGAACTGGGGCTGCCTTCGCTCGAGGAGCGGCAACAACAAGTCGCACTGATCGAGGATCGCACGATGGAACAAGTGCGTAACATGCGTGCGCAGCAGGAAGCCTACTGGCGCAGTCGCGCGGAAGCTTTGCGCGCTGAGGCGGCAGCGAATGAGGCGCAGTTTGGTCGGAGTTCAGATCAGACTCGGTTTGTCGATTCGTTCGGTTCGTTCTACGGAGGCTTTCCTCTTGACGGTGTTGGTTTTGGGATCACTGGTCGCCGGTTCAACCGCTTCGGACGATTTGAGACTAATCCGTTTCAGGGATTTCTGGCGACGCCGATCACGCCTTTCCCAACGTTTCGACCTAACACGCGGTTCTTCGGACCACGCGCGATACGTACCGTTCCACGAGTAGTCCATGGAGGTCGTGGATCACGTAGATGAGTTGGGAAACGATTATCGGGCTTGAGATCCACGCCCAACTGAGTACGGAATCGAAGATCTTTTGCGGCTGCGCGACACGGTTCGGCGATGAGCCGAACGCGAACACGTGTCCCACGTGTCTGGGCTTGCCCGGAGCACTTCCGGTTTTGAATGAGCGCGTGATCGAACTTGGCGCGCGTGCGGCCCTCGCACTCGGATTGCAGATCAATCAGCAATCGATCTTCGCCCGCAAGAACTATTTCTATCCGGATCTGCCCAAGGGCTATCAAATCTCTCAATACGATCAGCCTTTCTCCGCGAACGGCGAGCTCGAGATCATGACCGCCGAACGCGATGAGGCTGGTCATCCCCTCGAATGGCGTCCGAAGAAGATCAGAATCACCAGACTCCATCTTGAAGAGGACGCCGGCAAAAACGTGCACGAAGGTCTTCCCGACGTCGATCGTTACTCATACATTGATCTGAATCGCGCCGGAGTTCCACTTGCGGAGATAGTCACTGAGCCCGACTTTCGTTCGTCATGGGAAGCCTACGATTATGTCAATCACGTGCGCCGTTCACTGCAATGGGTCGGCGCGTCCGAAGCTGACATGGAGAAGGGAAATCTGCGTTGCGAGGCAAACGTTTCCGTCAGGCGCGTAGGTGATGAAGTGTTTGGGACGAAGGTGGAGTTGAAGAATCTGAACTCTGTTCGTTTCATGCAACGTGCCATCGAGTTTGAAGTTGCGCGTCACATCAAGGTTCTCGAATCGGGTGGTAAGCTGAATCAGGAAACGCGGCTTTGGGATGATCGTGCGTTGGAAACGCGTGTCATGCGTTCGAAAGAAGAAGCGCATGACTATCGTTATTTTCCGGAGCCGGATCTCCAGCCGCTGATTGTGTCGGAGCAGTTTATCGAAGCTGTTCGACGTTCGATGCCGGAGCTGCCCGAGGAGCGACGCAAACGCGTTGGGGAGCAATATGGTTTGAGCTATGCGGATGCTTCTCAACTCGTTTCGGATCGACACCTGGCTGATTACTACGAAGCGGCGGCAGACGCGTCGGGCAATGCACGCGCTACTGCAAACTGGATCAGGACGGAGTTGTTGCGCGAACTCGAAGCAAGCGGCCTCTCGGCGGCTGAGTCGCCTGTTCCGCCGAAGGAACTCGGTGGGCTGGTGCGTTTGATTGATGAAGCGAAGATCAGCGGTAAGCAGGGCAAAGATGTTCTCGTTGAGATGTTCAAGACCGGAAAGCCGGCGCAAACGATCATCGAAGAGCGGGGCATGGTCCAGGTGAGTGATACTGGCGAGATAGATGCGTTGATTGACGACATGATCGCCGCGAATCCCGAGCAAGTTGCGAACTATCGGGCGGGGAAGGAAGCGTTGTTGGGATTCTTTGTGGGGCAGGTGATTAAGGCGTCGAAGGGTAAAGCGAATCCGAAGGTTGTGAATGAACGCCTGCGTGCAAAATTGCAAGGGTGAAACTTGGGTACAGTCAGAACCACCACGCGGTAGCTGGTGGGTACGCCGTAGGCACCAATTGAATAAGGCTGCGCACCCACCCGCTTGTATGTTAAGCCCATGCAAGTTAGAAAGAGTGTTTGTTGCTTTGCCAATCGCGGAGTAAGCAGAAGCGATTGGTGCAAGAGAGGGCAATAGATCGTTCACCCGTTTGGTTGCTTTGAGCCCGTGCGG
>JBKPPU010000293.1:0-8213 GCA_046733695.1 Acidobacteriota bacterium | reverse complement strand
GATCAGGACTGTATTCACAGGCGCCCTTCCAACCGAGGGCGGCCACGGAGGGCCGCCCCTACAGTACGTTCCGAATAATTTGATTCAGTTAAGTCGCCAGGGCTTTTTCTGCTTTGGTTCGGACGAAAGCGTAGTTCAAGGCCGGTAATGAATTGAACTTCGCGGCTTTCGTGAACGAGGTTTTTGCTTTGGCGGCGTCGCCCTTACCCTGGTACGCCTGGCCCAGGAGATAGAGTGCCTGCGGGTTTTGTTGATTCGCCTGGCCCAGTTCGGCAATCGCGGCGTCGTAATTCTTTTCTTCGAGTGCGATGCGGCCGGCCAGCTCGTGTGCCTGCTTCAACTGGTTCGCATTCTTCGCGGCTTCCGTACCTTTGCGAAAAGTTTCGGTCTCGGTCCTGGCGGTTGCGAGATCTTTCTTTGCGATCGCGACGCGAGCGAGATTGTAGTGATGAAAGAGCGCGGTGTTGTCTTTGACCGCTTGTGAAAGACCGGAATCAGCAGTTGTCTTCAACGCCTGTTCGAACGCCTGCTTTGCATCGTCGGCTTTTCCCATCTCGAGGAAGATGTTGCCTTTCAACTGCAAATCGCCCGTCATTGCGGCCGCGTCATTATTCTTTTCTGCTATCGCATACTGCTTTGCCGCTTCTGCAAGCGCCTGATCAAATTTTCCGTTATCAAGCGCAACTACAGTCTGGCCGAACAATGCGGTACGTCGTTCGGCGTCGGTGCGGGCCTTGTCAGACATCTTCTGCAACTCAGCCTGTGCCTCAGCCGCTTTGCCTTCGTATGTTAAGGCCGCCGCAATACCGAAATGCGAGTTGACGAAATTTGAATCGACCGAAAGCGCCTTGTTGTACTGCGTGATTGCTTCATCAAACCGTCCCATTTTCAAAAGCAGCTCGGCGTACGAATCGTAGGGGTTCGGATCGTTCGGGATCAGTTCGATATATTTTTTGAAAGCGTTTTCCGCGTCGCCGTAGGCTTCGTTCTGTCGATAGGCGTAACCGAGAATGTTGAAGGCGGTGGAATAGTCGGGCGCGAGCTCTGTCGCGCGTTTGTAGTGCGTGATTGCCTGCGCGAAATCCTGTTGGCCAAAGTAATAGCCGCCGAGAGCGAAGTGCGCGCGCTCGTCGTTTGGATAGGCGGCGACAAGCTTCTCGAGAATCTCTTTTTGCTGGGTTGGATTTGCGTTCGCACCCGCTTCGTTTGCCTGGATCAGCATACGTTCGCCATCCGATGCTTTGTCAGCGAGGGAGACGGCCTTTTTCAGGTGCGCGAAAAATTCTTTGGCGGTTGGCGAAACATTCGCGCGGCTGAGTTCTGCCAGTGCGAAATTCGGATCGAGAGCTATGGCTTTATCAAAGTGTGCGATGGAATCAGTGATACGAAGTTTTTCATTGAGGTCGCGTCCCGCGAGAAATTCTTTGCGGGCTTCTTCCGAGGAAGTCGTGATGGCGATCTTGCCGCCGGCAGCTGTCTTGTCAGTTGATGCAGTTGCTTTATCGACCTGCTGGCAAGCGGTGAAAGCTAGAGCGCTCATCAGCAGGGCGATTACAAATGACGTGCGAAGGTGTGCGTCTCGCATGGTTGGCAGTACTCCTCCTAATAGGCAGACGTATGGATTGGGGAGATCGACATGCGACTGGTGTGGGAAAGCGGAAAATAAGCACGACGCTGTGAGTTCGTCAAGATCTTTGTGACGAAAATTTGGAGGGGAATGGACAGGATCGCAGGAAGATTAGCCAGAAAGTTAATCTTGAAATCCTGTTAATCCTGTCTACCTATTGAACAGAAACTCGCGGACCAGATTTATTCCGAATCCGGTGAGCATTGTGGTGGTGCCATTGCGGATGCCGTCCTTGTAACTGTATCGCTCTGGAAACCAGGTTTCTCTCGCAACGATTGCGCCCGTGTAAATTCCCGCGAAACGCGGCACAGAAACGACGCGATCACCGTTTCGCTTTCGAGAAGTTAAATTCTGAATCAATGCGTCTTTGAACCGTGGGCCAAAACCCTCGCGTTTGCTCTTTTGAAAACCCGTATCGAGCCCCATCGCTTCATCGAGACCATATGTGACGGTCTGCTGGATCGCATTCTGGCCCAACCCGGAAGCGTAACGCCTACCGTAGCCCTTCATTCCCTGTCCCCACTCTTCGGGAGCATCACGCCACTGAGCAATTCCCGCCGCAGCGCCAGTTCTCAGAAGCCGAAATGGCCCAATCGTATCTTTGACATAACGATGAAAACGTTCTTTCCGGGATGGAAATACGTAAGTTTGAGTAGTCGTCTGCTGATCTTTCTTTTCCTGATTCTTGGTATCGTCCTGCCCATAACCCGAAACTGCCGCCACCCCCGCCAACACCAATATCCCCACACCTCGACAAATAAACCTCATCTTCGTGCCCCCCTCCATCCTGTATAGGCACGAATTGACACGATTCTGAGGCTTAAATCTCAAGAATAGGTCCTATAGGACGTATAGGACCTATTGTCTTTTCTTACGTTCGCGGTACAGCCGCTCTGTAAAGCCACCTTCTTCAAGGAAAGCTCGTTCGAGCTGCCTGAGCTGCTGATCGAGCAAATAATTCGTCTGGTGAATGAGGCAGATGATGGTGTTGGCTGCAACTTCAGGCACCCCGTTTTCTATATAGGGCCTATACGTCATATAGGACCTATTCTTTTCGTAGGCCAAGCGCCTCACAATTTGTGCTGTCGGGTGTGATTTGCCCCACAGTGGCAACGCGCGTTGTCGAAGAAAGTCTTCGTAGTCGAGAAGAAGTTCTTCCAAACTCGCTCGAGCTACGCCGACAAGCTTCAATTCGGTCTTCTTTGAAGTGCCAGATGCCTGACTTCCTTCAGCGATGTTCTGCCGGCCGCTACGTGCCGCCTGCACCATCTGATCGGTCGTCCGCGATCTTCTATCGATAAATCGATCGCAGAATTTAACAGTTGCATCGTAGACAAGCTCGGCGTGTTGAAAGGATTTCAAGTCGCGATATCCGCCATGAGACGAAATCAACTTTGATGAGTTTGTGTGAGGTTTGTTTTTTAGCATGTGAGGTTCCTTTTCTTTATCTAAGGTTTGTCGGTGACTTTTAGTTCCTTGACTGGGACGCCGTCGCTCCAGATGCCCATGAAGCGTTGTTGAGGGGTGTTGCCGAGGGCGTATTCGCGGTTTTTGCCGTTGAAGGCGGCGTCGGTTAGGGCGTCGAAGAGTTTCCAGGTGCCGTAGTAGTCCAAGGCGTTGATTAACATCGTTTCGGGACGAATCCGGCGAGATATTTGGACGTCGCCGATTCCGGACGGACCACCACCCACACCTTCACCATTGTCGTACTCCCGATCCATTGCTGTCGGCGCGCGATGGCTCGCCTGCAATGCCGGTGTTCCGTGAGAGTCTGAAACGAGAAGAATGAAGTCCTTGTTTGCATCCGGAATGCGTGTCGACTCGTAATAGATCCGCTTCGCGTCAGTATCACGAACCAGTCCATCCTGATCGCCGGCGATGGCGAGTAAGAGCGTCTCAGCCGGTAACTTCTTCAAATCGGCGAGCGGAACACTGATCGGAGCATCAGTGATTCCGGGCTCGACAGACATCACCGCGCGTACACGCGGCAGCTTTGATTCAGCTGCCAACGCTGCCACATTCGCCGCGAGCACACCACCGAGCGAGTGGCCCACTGTAGCAAATTTATTGAAGTCGGCAGTGACGTGTCCCT
This sequence comes from Acidobacteriota bacterium, assembly GCA_046733695.1. Lineage (GTDB taxonomy): Bacteria > Acidobacteriota > Blastocatellia > Pyrinomonadales > Pyrinomonadaceae > PSRF01. The sequence continues at coordinate 4,494 of JBKPPU010000293.1, read as the reverse complement.
TCTCAGTTTTCAAACGATTGACTGCATCCTTAACCGCGCCGATCGTGTTTGGCGTGAAGTCTTTGATCTGGGTCAGCAAATTGGCCTGATAACGCGGATAGATCACGATGTTTCCACGCTTTACCAGATGATCGATCCACGCTCCGTAGTACATCGGATTCATACCACCCCAACCGTGCAGGAACACGATCACGGGCGCAGTACGCGGCTTCGGCGAGTCGGGTTCGTAGATCCAGTATTCCTGCCCGCCTTTGCCGTAGCGATTCTTAATAACTGACGAATGACTGTACTGCTTGCCGCCCGGACCGGTTTGAGGCTGCGACGGTGGAGTGACTCTCTGTGATGAAATAACAGGAAGAGAAAAAAGTATGAGCGCAATACCTAGAATTGCCGGTATAAAAATCCTCCGAAACATACCGTTCCCTTCCCATTAATGTGGACTAAGCGCGAACGGCCCTCACTTCCAGATATTCAGCATCGACATCGGTCGTCCCGTCCGTCGCTCGATTGTGTGTGGTCCAGTGCTGTTCGAGGGCTTTTCGCAAGGCCGCCTGTTTTTCCTCGTCGAGGGCACCAAACGCCTTTTGAGTCGGACCGTAATACAAACGGAAATGCTCGACGACATCCGCGGGAGACAAAGGAAACACCCAGCGTATGCTTTGAGTCCCAACATCCGTTCTTGAGATGCCCTCAGCGAACCGTTGCCGCACGGTTTCTTCTACACCCCAAAGCACGGGCGATGTCATCCCTGGGGGCAGCGGCAGGTATTGGCCATTAATCTTGAACATCTGTCCGATAAATCCGGCCGGTGTCCAGTTGGCCATCGCTATAAGACCGCCCGGCCGGCACACTCGCTTCAGCTCTGCGGCCACGAGTTCCGGGCGCGGTGCGAACATCGCCCCAAACATCGTCATTACCACGTCAAAACTGCCGTCCGCATAAGGCAGCGCTTCCGCGTCGCCTTCGTCAAACTTCGCATTCAACCCTTCGCGCTTCGCGTTTTCACGCGCCTGCTCGACGAGGTTCGGCGCGATATCGACTCCGGTTACTTCGGCGCCCGTTCTTGCTGCCGGTATCGCCAGATTGCCCGTACCGCAGGCGACATCGAGTACTTTCATTCCCGGTTTTAAGTCGAGCCGCTTAACAAAATCCTCAGCCTGATCCGCGTAATACCTGGCGATCTCGCCGAAATCCCCGGCTATCCAGGTTGCTCGAAGCTTCGTTTTCAATGCGGCCAGTTCAGAAGTTGCTCCACTTTCCATTTCAAACTCTCTCCTTTTGACGAAACTAGTGCTGATTAGTCCTTTATTCTAACTACATGGTCCCCCAATTTATTCCTCACTTTGGCACAGCTTGTGCGATGGGCTCCTTGGTCGTGCGTTTTGCGTAACAAAAGAATTCACCCGCGCAGAAGTCAGACTCGGTAATTGAACAAGGGGACATATGATAACGCGTAATCAGGTTCTTCTTTGTACCCTGCTGGCCAGTGTCGCTGTAAGCTCGGCCCTGGGCCAATATTCCAGCACTTCGACCGCCGAATTTCAAAAGAGACTGAGCGAAAAGGTCTCCTTCTCGGAAACAGATTTCGCCGCGCTCCAGGTTAACCAACCGGTCGTCCGCTCGATTCCGACCTCAGACAAAGCCGAAATCGCTGTTTTGGGTCTCGTGAACATTCGTACCGCGGCCGACGAATTTCTGCGGTCGTACCGCGACACTATGCTGCGGAAAAGCAACACCGCTATTCTGGAGATTGGCGCGTTCGGCGGTCAACCAGCACTTGCCGATCTTGAAACTCTCACACTCGAGGCACGCGATATCGAAGACCTGAAAGAGTGTGTGGTCGGGGAGTGTCAGTTAAAACTGTCCGCAGCCATGATCGACCGCTTTCGCAAAGAGATCGACTGGGGCGCAGCAGATTGCAAAGCGCGAGTCACGAATCTGTTCAAGCAGATGCTGTTTGAGTATGTGAACGACTATCGCGCGCGCGGCGAGGCGGCGTTGATCCAGTACAACGATAAGCGCGATCAGGTGAGGCTTGCAGACGAGCAGCGTGCACTTAACGCAGCGCCGAGTTACATCAACGAATTTATCAAAGACTCGAACGCCGGATTGCAACTACTTGAAGACACGCTCGTCTGGTCCAAAATCAAGTTTGGACTCAAACCGGTTATCGCCATCAATCACATATTGATCTACAGGCGCAATAGCGACGTTGGCCCACAAGTTCTGATCGCGTCGAAACAGATTTATGCCAACCACTACTTCAATGCGTCGCTGGCGCTGACGGCCTTCGTGCACTTGCCCGAAGGTGCTTATCTGGTTTATGAGAATCGTTCACGTGCCGACGGTCTCGAAGGTCCATTCGGTAAGATTAAACGAGGCGTGGTTGAGAAGAAGGCAGTGGAGGGACTCCGTGCCATTCTCGAGCAGTCGAAAGCGAGTCTCGAAGGAGCGACATTTGCCGCAAGCACGGCCGATCTCGTGTCGTATAAAACTGATGGTTGGGGGCGGAGACTTTTCGGCGGTGTGCGTCCGCTGTTGTGGGTACTCGTGATTTCGGCAATTATAGCGTTGCTGGTCCTGGGCCGGCGACGAACAGAGAGTTCGTCTGGACCAAAACAAAAAGCGCTCAAGCCCGAAAACGCTAAAGGATAATATTCCTACAGAGGAGGAAGAAATGATAAAGAAACCGTTTATGACGTGGCTCGTTGCTGCAGTTATCATCGGAGGTTTGCTGTCGTATGTCGCTGCACAACATTCGGGACATACGGTTGAACTGAAGAACGCGCAGGGCGAGTCAGTTGGCACGGCGACTCTTTCGGAATCGGGCAATGGAGTCAGAATCAAGCTCGATCTGAAGAACCTGCCGCCGGGAGTGCATGGGATTCATATTCATCAGATGGCAAAGTGTGAAGGGCCGGACTTTAAAACGGCTGGTGCGCACTTCAATCCGGATAACAAGATGCACGGCATGAAGAACCCGCAAGGTCCACATGCTGGTGACATGAACAACTTCACCGTGAGCGCAAAAGGTACTGCCAAGGCGACCGTCACTGACATGCACGTGAACATGAAAGATGGTCCAAACTCACTGTTCGCGAATGGCGGCACTTCCCTGGTGATTCATGAGAAAGCGGATGACATGAAGACCGATCCGTCCGGAAATTCCGGTGCCCGGATCGCGTGTGGAACGATCACCCCGTAACACGGATAGAGACGGATTTGAAAAACGGATCAGGTATTCTGAATGCTTGATCCGTCTTTAAATCCGTGTTATCGGTGGCCTCATGAAACGTTTGTTGCCACTCATCGCGCTCGTTCTCTTTACCTCTGCGAATCAACAGACAGTCAAGATCAGCCCGGGGTTCTTTAGCGGAAAAGACTATCTCGACATGAGCGACACCGAGAAGCGCGCGTATGTCACCGGTGAGATCAACGGGATGCTGGTGGCGCCGTTCTTCGGAGCGCCCGAGGAGAATTTGAACTGGCTCAAGGCGTGTAGTTCGAAGATGTCAGACGAAGAGCTCGCTGCAGTCCTCTCACGCTTCATCCGCGACCAACCGGGCCAGATGCAGACGAATTTGAACGTCGTGACGTTTAATGCGTTGCGAGAAGCCTGCAAAAAGAATTGACTCAACGCCGGGTGCCGACAATGGCGCGGAGGTGGCGGAGGCGCGCGTCGAGATCTTCGGGGGTGAGAGAGGCGTACTTCGCCGGAAGAAGACGACGGCTCGAGCTTTCGAAGACGGCCAACAGCTCCATGTACTCCAACAGCTCAACGTCGCGGCTTGGAAAATAGTCAATCGCGGCCTGTTGGAAATGACTCGCCAACACCGGCGCGTCACCGCCACTCTCACGCGCCGCATCTTCATTCGCCAAAAGAATCACGGCTTCAATGTCAGCATTGCTATAACCAATCAGCTTGCTTGAAAACCCCTCGCGGATCGACGCCAGATCGACATCCGTCTTGATCTTGTTCTTGCGCAAGAGTGCCTGCGCAACCAGCTCGACTTCTTCCGCAGTCTGCACGTACAAAAACGGAATCTTCCGATCGAGACGCCCGGCACGTTTGAGATCGACGTCGAGCTTATCCGGACGATTCGTCATCACCAGAAACAGTATTCGTCCACGATTCGATGTGTCAGACATGAACTCCTTGATGCGCGCGATCACACGCGACGAAGTGCCACCGTCACCCTCACCATCAGTGTTGCCAAAAGCACGATCGCCCTCGTCGATGATCACGACAACCTGTCCGATAGCGCGAATCACGTTGAGAATCTTTTCGAGATTGCCTTCAGTCGCACCAACCCACTTCGAGCGGAAGTTCTTCAATTTGATCGTCGTCAGACCGCACTCTTTCGCGAATGCTTCGGCAACGAACGTCTTCCCGGTGCCCATCGGTCCAGTGAACAGAATGCCCATCGGCACCCGGCTCGCCCGTCCTTCACGAATACTTTCCGCGATCACCATCAAGTCTTTCTTCACTTCTTC
>JBKPPU010000292.1:0-9872 GCA_046733695.1 Acidobacteriota bacterium | reverse complement strand
CGAATCACTCTTAGCAACGGCCAGTATTTTGTTGAGGATCTCGGGTCGACCAACGGTACGTTTATCAATCGCGGCAAGAGATTGCCCCCTGGGCAGCGTCAGGCTCTCTGTGATGGTGACGAGATCATCGTTGGCAAGACATTTCTCCGCTTCCACATAATGAAGTAGGACTGGTATTCGTTAACAAATGTCTGAGTGTAGTTTATGTGGCGCGCGCGTATCGCCCGGTGAGCACTTCTGTGGCAATTGCGGCGCGCAATTAACCCCGAGTTCGGTGAAACTGCGGACTGTGTCTGCCACGCTTGGCGACCAGGACGATCTGCAGTCACGTGAAGGCCGCGAATGGGCCACCACACTCGATCCCGAAGAATCACCCGTCCGGACTGACGATTCCATTCACGAAACCTCTTCATCAGACGGAGCGGCTCCGGCAGAGACACACGAACCATCCGGAAGCCTCGAGACGACTTATGTCGCACCGGAAAGCGTCGAGTCTTCAGCACCGATCTCATCCGACTCGCTGGGTGGTTCGTTTACGGATAACGTCGAGGCTCCGGGAACTTCGTCTCCGGAAAAGGGCACGACCGGCGGCCATCGTCCAGCAGTAAAACAGCTCGCGTCGAACACGGTATTGAACGGTCGCTATGAGATCGTTCGTCGCATCGGTGGCGGCGGTATGGGTGCGGTTTATCTCGCGAAGGATCGCAATCTTGGCGACGCGCCGCGCGCAGTCAAGGAGATGGTGGAGTCGCACCTCGATCCGTCGCAGCATGAAAAAGCGATTGGCGATTTCAAACGCGAGTCGCTGCTGTTGACGGCGCTGGAACATCCGTCGATCCCGACGATCTACGATTACTTCTACGACGATGCGTTGAGTCGCTTCTATCTCGTCATGAAGTACATCTCGGGCGGTGATCTCGCCTCGAGGATGCGTGCGGCAATCGGCGGCCGGATCGATGAAAAGACGGTTACCGATTGGGGTATGCAGGTCGCCGATGTGCTCGACTACCTGCACTCGCGACCGAAGCCAATCATCTACCGCGACCTCAAACCTGCGAACCTGATGATCGACGGCAACTCCGGTCGAGTGATGCTGATCGACTTCGGCATTGCACGCTGGGTGACGCAGCAGGAGAAGGGCGTGACTGCGGTCGGCACGATGGGTTATGCGCCGCCAGAACTGTTCAGCGGTCGCGTGCAACCGGCTTCAGACATCTACAGTCTCGGCGCCACGATGTTTCATTTGTTGACGGGTTCGGATCCGCAGGACAATCCGCTTTTGATTTTTGACTTCTCGAAGAACCCGAGACCGCGCCAGATCTCGCCATCGATTTCGAGTGAGATGGAACACATCCTGATGCGAACGGTCGAGTACAAGCCCGAGGATCGTTACCGCACGGCGGGCGAGTTGCGAAACGAGCTCGCGAGTCATCTCGAGAAATTGATGTCTGGAAGAGTGAGTTACGGAATGCCCGCGCCTGCTCTGGGCCAGGAGACGGTCCAGGTGCAGACGGTGTACTGTGGTTTCTGTGGCGGTCGCATTGCTGCCGACGACGTCTTTTGCGCTCACTGTGGCGCGCGACAACCGCTCGCAGGTGTCGGATCGAGTGCAATGCTGCACGCAGTCAGACCGACAGCGAAACTCGTTGTCGCCGGAACCACCGAACTCGACGCCTCATTCATTCTCCAGAAAGATAGCAACTTGCTGGGGCGCACCGATCCGCACTCCAACATCTTTCCCGAGATCGATCTTTCGCGGTTCGATCCGGAGACAAAAGTTTCGCGGCGGCATGCACGCATCTGGCTCGAAGGCGAAACATTTCTCGTAGAGGACCTCGGTTCGGTGAACGGCACCGTAATCAACGACTCCGTGCGGCTGGCGCCCCGGCAACCACGCGTACTCGACAGTGGTGATAAGCTGCGCGTGGGCGAAACGACATTGCACTTTTTAGTTGGCTGAATGATTGCCAATTGCCGATTGCCAATTGCCAATTTTGGCGCCTGAAGACCTAATCAAAATTGGCAATTGGCAATCGAAAATTGGCAATAAGTTTTTGATCAAATGACTGCTGCTCAAGGTTTGCCGCACTCCCAGGCGAGAAGCCGCGCCGCCAGACATGGTGGTCAACGTCTCAGAGCCCCATTCCCTCTCCGTTGTGGCGCACTGCTAATCGACTACATCGCGCTTGTTTCCCTGGTCGTACTCGGGACACTCGTTGCCCGGATGCTCGGCGGTGGCGGGCGTGCGGCCGGTAATTCTGCCGAGACTGCCGGAATCGTGCTTGCCATTCTCATGGCGCTTTTGAATCTGGCCGTGCTTCCGGCTTTCACCGGACTGACGCTGGGCAAGTGGGCGACCGGACTGCGCATCGAGCGTGCGGGTGGTGGACACATCGGTATCGGCCGCGCGTTGTTGCGTCACTTCATTGGTTATCCACTCTCATTCGCGCTATTTGGTCTTGGTTTTTTAATCGCGGCAGTGTCCGTGCATGGCAGAGGTTTGCACGATATGATAGCGGGCACCGTTGTCGTTCGTGAGGGTTCTATCTAGTTGATGCTACCGCTCGTCTGCGGAAACTTCGTTAAAAATGACAGAGCTAATAGTTAAATACCCCGACCGCACTCCCGACCATTTTCCACTCGGCCGGCTTCGTATAACTATCGGCCGTTCCGCTCGAAACGATCTCTGTATTCCGGATCCGTTCGCATCTCGCGTGCATGCTGAAGTGCGTCGCGAAGGTGACGAGTACGTGCTTCAGGATCTCGGCTCCGCAAATGGCACACTGTACAACGGAGCTACTGTCGAAGGTGTGGTCCAGCTAACAGCCGGCGGTCGCATTCAGATCGGTGAAACCGAAATCGTCTTTGACGATGGCACGTTCAACTCTGGTCTCGGTGCGACGATGATCACGGACAACTCCTCCGAAGCGCTTCCGGAAGCGACTATTGCGCTGGCCTCCGGCGATCGGACCACTTCCGGTCTGCTCGAAGCGATTGAAGGTGCACGCACAAAACCGGAGGAAATCTCCTCGTCAGTAACCACCGTGACGCCGAAAGCGAAGCACGGCGATTTGCTCGCGCTCATCAGCAAGGTGGGAATCACACTTCTCGCTTCGGCCACGCTGAACGAAACCCTCGAACAGATCGTTTCGCTCGTGTTTGAAGCGGTGCCTGCGGATCGCTGCCTGATCATGATGCGCGATGAGGGTAGTGAAGATTTGCGAGTGGCGGTCGCGCGATTGCGAGATCGAGTAGGTGAAGTGGGCGAGATTCGCGTCAGTCGCAACGTGCTCGACGAAGTAGTGATTCGCGGTAAGTCAGTGCTGACGTCGGACGCGCAACACGATCCGCGTTTTGCAAGCGGCACGATGGTGCTGCAGGGCGTGCGATCCGTGTTGGCAGTTCCGCTCGGTGTTACGGATAAGGTGTTTGGAATCATCTATGCCGACTCGCCGATCGCGGAAGGTCGATTCACGGAAGATCACCTCAAAGTTTTGACGACGCTCGCATCCGTCGCGGCTATCCGTGTTGAGAATGCTCGTCTCATTGAGGCCAGACTCGAGCGCGAGCGTCTCGAACGCGAACTGGCGCTGGCCAGTGAGATCCAACAACGCTTTCAACCGACTGCGCCGCCGCACGTCAATGGTTACGAGCTGCAGGGAATCAGTTTCCCGTGTTACGAAATCGGCGGCGACTACTACGACTTTATCGAGCGCGAAGATGGCCGGCTGGTGATCGCGCTTGGCGACGTGTCGGGTAAGGGAACTGCCGCGGCGCTTTTGATGTCGTCGCTACACGCTGCGATTCACGCTCAGTCGGCGTCGCACGATTCGCTCGTGGCGACTATCTCGGCAGTCAACCGGTATCTCGCCGATAACATTCCCGCGAATCGCTTTGTGACTCTGTTTTATGCAGAGCTCGACCCCGAATCGGGAACGCTTTCGTTTTTGAATGCCGGACACAATCCGCCGTTGATTGTTCATTCTGCCGGCACTGTCGAACAACTCGCGTCGGGCGGTCTGCCACTCGGGATCAAACCCGATGCCGAGTATCGCGAAGGGCGTACTCAACTACAGCTGGGCGACGTGCTCGTCATCTATTCCGATGGTGTCACGGAGGCGGTCAGTCCCACGGGTGAAGAGTTTGGCGCGACGCGCTTGTACGAAGTTGTCTCACGCAACATCGAGGCGTCGGCGGCCGGGATACGCGACCGCATCGAGTCGTCGTTGACGAAGTTCGCGCAGGGAACCAGCGCCGCGGACGACATCACCCTCGTGATCGTTAAAAGACAGCAGCCTTCAAAATAGGTCCTATACGTCCTGTAGGACCTATATTTGATCTTCCTTCGCTCCACTCACCACGTGCAATAAAGCACCCACTGCCATAATAATTACCCCGATCTTCGAGAGTGGGGCGTGGAGACCTTGCAGGTACGGTTCGTAAAAGAACCCAATGGTAAACAGTATCGGCGCGATGGTGATCAGCGCCGAGCCGAGTATCTGTAGGGCACGCCGCCACGTTTGTGCGCGATAAGAGACGTAGCTGCCGATGCCGAGGTGCAGCAACCCTGACATCAGGATAAAGATGTGACGCGTGCGATAGAGCATTCTTGGACCATCGGGCGTGTACCTCAGGTGTTCGTGAAATCGATCCATGTACTGGCCCGTCAACAGGAAGACGACCAGCACGATCACGCCGAAGATCAGGTGAAATCTTTTCATGAAGTTTATGGATCCAGATACTGACATCGGCGGTCCGCTGCACAAGTTTCCCGTCACGAACCACTCCGCCATCGCCAACGCTCGGAGCGACGATCAAATCACCCGGCAGCGTGCTTTGGATGTCATTCTTACCAGCTATTGGAAGCCTGTCTACAAATATGTTCGCCTGAAATGGCAGGCAAATAACGAGGACGCAAAAGATCTAACCCAGGGATTTTTTGCCAATGCTTTCGAGAAGGACCATTTTGCACGTTATGACGCCGACAAAGCCAGCTTTCAGACGTTTCTGAGAACGTGCCTGGACGGTTTTGTTGCGAACCAGCGCAAAGCGGGAAGCCGTCTGAAACGCGGTGGCGACATGGACCACTACTCACTCGACTTCGCCGCTGCTGAGGACGAACTCGCTTCTCACGCGATGTCGTTAACTCTGAATTCGGAAGATTACTTCCACCGCGAATGGGTACGCTGGATGTTCACTCTGGCCGTTGACGCATTTCGTCAGCGGTGCCTCGATTCGGATCGATCGGTGCACTTTCAGCTCTTCGAACGCTACGACCTCAACGACGACGATCGCGAAGTCTCATATGCCTCACTCGGCCAGGAGTTCGGACTCGAACCGGCAACAGTCAACAATTACTTAGCCGCGGCGCGGCGTGAGTTCCGTCGCATTGTTTTAGAGAAACTGCGCGAGATCACGGCGACTGACGAAGAGTTTCGCACCGAAGCTCGTTCATTGCTGGGAGTCGATGTGAAATGAAGTGGCTCTCAGATGAAAAACTTAATCGCCTGCGCACGATCGTCAACGAGCCTGATTTCAGCTCGACAAAGTACTCGTTTGTGAAAGAGCTCGGGCGCGGTGGTATGGGGGCGGTTTACCTGGTTGAAGATCGTGAGCTCAACCGGCTGGTCGCAGTAAAGGTTCTTAACACGCCCGACATCACGGACGATCTGCGCCGCCGCATGATCCGTGAAGCGCAGATCATCGCCGGGCTCGAACATCCTGGAATCGTTCCGGTTCACGACGTCGGTACACTTCCCGATGGCCGGATCTTTTATGCGATGAAGTTCGTCCGCGGGCTGCGGCTGGATGAGTATGCAGCACAAGGCGCTTCGCAGCGGGATCGGCTGCGGAAGTTTCAGGCTGTTTGCGATGCGGTTGCTTTCGCACACGCGCACGGCGTGATTCATCGGGACCTGAAACCGCAGAACATCATGATTGGATCATTTGGTGAGGTGCTGGTGCTCGATTGGGGCGTTGCTAAGGTTTTGAAGCCGCAGATTGACGCGGATGAAGGCAGATCGATCCGCGTTCATCCGCGTGAATCCGCGGCTAATGAAACTTCCGACGGTACCGTGATCGGCACGCGCGATTACATGTCGCCTGAACAAGCGCGGGGAGAGATCGACCAAATCGACGAACGGGCCGACGTCTATTCACTCGGTGCAGTCCTCCATTTTCTGCTCGACGCCAAAGCAACCAAGGCCGCCAAAGCGATCCGCTCAAAAGCCATGGCGCACGAGCCCGAGAGTCGCTATGCAACCGCAGCAGAACTGTCCGCGGACATCGGGCGCCTACTCGATGCAGAACCCGTTTTAGCGTATCGCGAAAACGCGTTCGAGAAAGTCAGCCGTTGGGTAGGTAAGAACCGATTTCTGGTTTTACTAATCCTCGCTTACCTGTTGATGAGAATTTTTCTGATTTTTACCTCTCGGCATTAAAGATTTCTCGGCAGACGTTTAATAGAACAGTAGCAAGCAGTAGAAAAGGAGAAAGCAACATGTCCAAGCCCCTAATTGGAGTGATTCTCGGCGCCGTGCTCGGAGCCGTCGACGGCCTGACCGCGTGGTTTACGCCAGCCGTTCGAGATCAACTTGGTGGAATCGTCATCGGCTCTACCATCAAGGGAATAATTGCCGGAATCGCGATCGGGTTCTTCGCGAAGAAGTTTCATTCGCTGCCGATCGGAATCTTGTTCGGCGTGATCGTCGGCGCGCTTTTGGCTTTTCTGGTAGCGCTGATGCAGGGTGGGTATTACCTCGAAATCGTCCTGCCCGGCACGATTGTCGGATTAATCGTCGGCTTCGCCACGCAGAAGTATGGAACGTCAACGGCGACTGCGAACAGTTAGTCCACAGATTACACAGAGGAGAATAGACTAATGCCGAGAGTTGTTCATTTTGAGATTCATGCGGGCGATCCGGATCGCGCCGTCAACTTTTACAAGACTTTGTTTGGATGGAACTTTCAGAAGTGGGAAGGGCCGATGGAATACTGGATGGTCATCACTGGAACGGACGATCAGCCCGGAATCAATGGTGGTCTCATGCGTCGCCAGGGTGAAATAGGCGAAGTAGATGGGCAGGCTGTGATTTCTTACGTCTGCACCGTCGACGTGCCGGATGTCGACGCTTCGTTACAGACGGCGTTGGCGAACGGCGCGGAGGTCGCGTTGCCAAAGATGCCGATCCCTGGAGTCGGTTGGCTCGTCTACTGCAAAGACACCGAAGGAAATATTTTCGGGATGATGCAGAACGATCCCAGTGCTCAGTAAAAGCAATCCACAGATTACGCAGATTATCTGTGTAATCTGTGGATGGTTTTAGTCACTTGGTTTGCCTTGCAGTAACGCTTCCGCTTTGAGCGTCTGCGGGCCGTTCTCGGTGCAGAGCGCGAACGAGGAGCCTTCATACATTGTCACACCGGCATATTCTCCCTTTGCATTGAGAATGTAGAAGTTGATGCCAAAGTTTGGCAGACCTCGGCTGTTTAGAAGTCTCTTCTCCACCGTGTTGTTCTTGATTCGATTCAGCACTTCCATACCGGCGTCTTTCGGATTCGCACCGCGTCGCATCTCTTCGATGATCACAAACGAACAGAGATTGAATAGGTTTGCTTCGCCGCGTCCCGTCGAACCGGCAGCGCCCACTGTACCGTCAACATAAAGCCCGGCGCCGAGAATCGGCGAATCACCCAAACGTCCCGGGATCTTCCAGGCCAGACCGCTCGTGGTCGTGACGCCGCAGATTTCACCGCGCGAGTTAATGCCATCGCAATTGATCGTTCCGTGCAGGTTCTCTTCGCGGAGTTTTCCTTCCGCGAGCATCTCGAGTGCAACCCGGTGTCCAGCCTCGGCGCGTTTCTTCGGATCGAGATAATGATTCGGATCTGTGCGACGCTTCCATTCCAACCACTGCTTGCGCGAGTTCTCGGTGTTGAGATCGTCTTCGATCTTGAATCCCATGTTGCGCGCAAAATCCTGCGCGCCTTTGCCGACGATGAGATGATGATCGGTGCTGTCCATCACGGCTTTGGCAACCAGTGACGGAGTGCGCACGCCTTCCAATGCACCCACGGCTCCCGCCTGCTTCTTCGGACCATGCATGACGGAAGAGTCAAGTTGAACCACGCCGTCAGCGTTCGGCAGCCCGCCGTATCCGACGCTGTCGTCGAGTGGATCGAGCTCCACGATGTTCACACCTGCGATCAAGGCGTCGAGTACATCGGAGCCACTGGTCATCATCTGAAAAGCTTTTTGCACGGCGGTGACAGTCCCGTTGTTTTTGAACCGGTTACCATTGGCAGACGCGATGACCAACGGCTTCACCGTGCTCTGTTTCATGATCATCGGAAAGGCGATACCCGCAGCAGCGCCGGTAACAATGAAATCGCGACGTTTCATTTTTGTCATGGTGTCCTCAGTTTATTGAGATGTGGGAGCCACAGATTAACGCGGATCCGTGGCTAATTCAACGCTTCTTTAATTCGTTCCGCGGTCTTGGGGCCGATGCCGTCAACCATGTCGAGACCGCCGGACGCGACAAACGCTTTCAGGTCAGATAGTGATGAGACTTTGAAGCGTTGGTGCAAGAGCGCGGCAGTCTTTGGGCCAATCCCGGGAATCTCCAGCAGATCGAGTACGGTTTCCGGAGTCTCTTTAACGAGACGATCCCACGCGTCGAACGAACCTTTCTTCAGCAGATCGATCACTTTGCCCGCGATTGCTTTGCCGACGCCGGGGATTTCCTGCAGACCCTCCATACCTTCCTTCTCTGCGATCTCTTTCAGCGGCGTGGGCCATACCTCGATCGCCTCAGCTGCGTTACGATAAGAACGCAGGCGAAACGGATCGTCGCCGCGCACCTCCATCAACGCGGAGAGGCGATAGAATCTACGGGCGATTGCTTCGTTATCCATGGGTTACAATTCGATAGTATTGAATTGCGGAGGAGATTCCAAGTGGACGAGAAAAGACGACGACTTCTGACAGGACTTTCGGTTGCCGGCGCGGGCGTTTTGCTCAACGCATGTCGCAACACACCGACTTCTACCAGTTCTGCGACTAATGACGAAAAGAAGAAGGAAGGACCCGCGCCCGGTGAAGCGGAAGAGATCGAAGTGACGGCAACTGAAGACCTGATGCGCGAACACGGAATCCTGCGACGCGCATTGCTGGTTTATCAGGAGTCGGCCACGCGATTGCGTCAGGATGCGGCATCAGTACCTCCGGAAGCGTTGGAAAAGACTGCTAACCTGTTTCGCGTATTCGGCGAGGAGTACCACGAGAAGAAATTGGAAGAGGTCTACATATTTCCGACGGTCATGAAAGCGCCGGGAGCGGCTCCGAAATACGTCGATATCCTGTTGGCCCAGCACACCCGCGGTCGTGAGATTACTAATTACCTGCTGTCAGTCTCAAAGGCAGATAAAATTCCGTCCAGCAGCGTCGAGACACTCGCGAAGACGTTGGAAGCTTTTGTGCGTATGTACGAACACCACGCCGCGATTGAAGACACGATTGTGTTTCCCGCATGGAAAGCGGCGGTGGGTCAGTCGGAGCTCGACGATCTCGGCGCGCAGTTTGAAGAAATCGAACACGACCAGTTTGGCGACGATGGATTCGAAGTGGCGCTGAAGAGAATGGAAGAGATTGAGACGAGTCTCGGACTCTCGAATCTCGAGATGTTCACCGCACCCGCACCTCCTAAATCTGTGTAAACTGTGGATGGCCTTTACTTTTCCTCACACAAGTATGAAAATGCCGTCCACCCACCTCATTACCATTTGGCATTGCCCCTTAACCTCTAACCTTAAGGAGCCAGAAGAATGTCGTTTATACAATTTGCCGACGAACCCAGCCAGGAAGAACGTAT